>NZ_LT160621.1:0-243903 GCF_900065875.1 Prevotella phocaeensis
AGGATATCACGAAATACCTAAAATGTCTGTATCAGAACGATCATACGTTAGAAAAATTGAAACACAAACGAAATGCATACGACAATTATAACCTAAAAAGAATATAAATGACAAAGCCGAATGTCATTCCTAACCTAAAACGCCGAACATATCCAAATAAAAAATAAATGGATAGAACAACGGATAGAATTTCGTACTACTTCTTCTGTCTCCTATGTAAATTAGTCAAAGAACTCTTGCAAATATAATCCCTCATCAGAGGAAAGCGACGGCAAAAGTAATACAAAAATATAAAAACACCAAATATTTGAACAAGAAAATGAAAAATGAAAGAAAAAAAAGAATATTAAAAACGAAAAACGAATATAAATATTACCTATAAATCGTGTAAAGCTATACTTTTATTCATATACTTCCTCTATCCCAAAATCGTTCTCAGGATCTTCACCTTTTAAACATGGATCATAATCTTTAGGTAAACCAAAAGATGCATGAAAATTATATCCTAAAGCATGATCTCTATACACCTTTTTCATATAATACGCCCAAATAGGAAGTGCCATTGTAGCTCCCTGCCCCATTTGCATCGAATCAAAATGTATATCTCGGTCTTCGCCACCAACCCAACAGCCACTTACCAATTCCGGGGTAATTCCCATAAACCAAGCATCAGAATTTCTATTTGTTGTTCCAGTCTTACCACCTATCTCTCCTTCTATATTATATTTATATCTTAATCTACCAGCAGTACCCCCATCAACGACAGCCTGTAGCAAAACAAGCATTTTATTCGCACTTTCGTCACTAATAACCTCATTCATTCTTGGTTGAAATGAAGCTATAACATTGCCCTCATTATCCTCTATGCGAGAAACATAAATAGGAGCTGTACGAATGCCGTGATTTGCAAAAACAGTATATGCACTTACCATTTCTGCAACAGAAACCTCACAAGGTCCAAGACAAAGAGACATAGAAGGATATATATCAGGATTGTTAATTCCGTAATCATGCAACAAGCTCACAAATTGCTGCGGATTTAATTTACTCATGAGGTATGCCGATATCCAGTTATTAGATTGTGCAAGTCCCCATTTTAACGTAACCATCTGCCCATACCTGCTATGACTTGCATTACGTGGTGTCCAAGGATGGCCGGCCACCATGTACGTATGTTGTACATTCGGGGCCTTATCGCAAGGAGAAAAACCATTTTCCATTGCCAAAGAATACAAAAATGGCTTGATAGTAGAACCAACCTGTCGTCTCCCTCCCGTTACCATATCATACATAAAATGAGAGTAATCAAGTCCCCCAACGTAGGCTTTCACATATCCCGTCTTAGGGTCCATACTCATAAATCCTGCACGTAAAAACGATTTATAATAACGTATAGAATCTATCGGCGTCATCGTTGTGTCAATATCTCCATGATATGTAAAGACTGTCATATCCACAGGAGTATGAAATGATTTTTTTATTTCGGCGTCTGTCGCACCTGATGCTTTCAAATTTTTATAGCGATCGCTTTGTCGCACAGCACGAGACATAATAGAATTTACCTCTGCCGAAGACAATAAATTTGTAAACGGAGCATTTACTTTTCTGCGATTTTCTCTCGAAAATGCCGGTTGCAGAAACTTTGCCACATGCCCATAAACAGCTTCTTCTGCATATTTCTGCATACGGGAATCTATAGTTGTAAAGACCTTCAGACCGTCTGTATAGACATTATAAGGGCTGCCATCTTTCTTAAAATTCTTATTACACCAACCATAGAGAGGATCTGATACCCATGCAATAGAATCGAGCACATATTGATTTTTATTCCATGAAGGATAATTAGCCTTTTCTGGAATTGTGGCCATCATGTACTGTCTTAAGAACTCGCGGAAATAAGTAGCACTGCCATCCTTATGATCTGTACGATGAAAGTCCAGCACAAGAGGTTTATCGCTATATTCATTGTATTCTGCACGAGATAAATATCCGGCTTTTTGCATTTGCATGAGAACCACATTGCGCCTCTCTGTACAACGTTCAGGATATCTTACAGGGTTAAAAAGAGAGGGATTTTTGCAAAGTCCTATCAATGTAGCAGATTCTTCTACAGTCAAGTCCGCCGGTTCCTTATTAAAATAGGTATTAGCCGCCGTCTTAATTCCTACTGCATTATGAAGGAAGTCGAAGTAATTCAAATACAAAGCGATAATTTCTTCTTTTGTATAATTCCGCTCAAGCTTTACAGCTATCACCCATTCGATTGGCTTTTGAAGAATTCTTTCCAATGTAGTCTTCGCGCTCTCCGAATATAATTGCTTTGCCAATTGCTGCGTTATGGTCGATCCACCACCAGCACTGGCTTGTCCCAATAAACCTCTCTTTACGATAGCCCTGCCTAACGCAATGAAATCTATTCCCGAATGTTCATAAAAACGTTCATCTTCTGTAGCAACCAATGCATGGACAAGATGCGGAGAAATCTTAGAATACGGTATGACAATACGATTTTCTTTGTTGATATTCCAAGTTCCCAATACTTTTCCATCAGCGGAATACACTTGCGTAGCAAATCTGTTGATCGGATTTTGCAAATCTTCGATAGGCGGCATATAGCCAATCCAGCCGAACCATATCGCAGTAAACGACAATACTCCGGCAAGCAATGCTACAATAAATACTCCCCAAAGAATATGTATAAACGCCTTTCTCATTCCGAGTTGCTAAAAAATATTTGGTGCAAAAATACAATATTCTTTTGAAATAAAGCATATAAACAAAAAATTATGACTATCTTAGCACACGAAATCGTAACATTCAACAAGATATAAATGGGAAAACATGATTTTGTGACCATTGCCGCTCTCTCTAAAGAAGAAATCATGTATCTGATAGAGATGGCACAAGAGTTTGAGAAATATCCTAACAGAGAACTACTTAAAGGTAAAGTGGTAGCCACCCTTTTCTTCGAACCATCCACCCGCACACGTCTTAGTTTCGAAACTGCAGCCAATCGGCTTGGTGCCAAGGTCATAGGCTTTTCCGATGCAAAAGCCTCAAGTGTCACCAAAGGCGAAACGCTGAAAGATACTATTCTCATGGTTAGTAACTATGCGGATATCATTGCTATGCGTCATTATATCGAAGGAGCAGCCCAATATGCAAGTGAAGTATCCCCCCAACCGATTATCAATGCCGGCGACGGAGCTCACATGCATCCTTCTCAATGCCTACTCGATCTCTATTCTATTTATAAAACTCAAGGCACTCTCGATGATCTTAACATCTATCTTATAGGCGACCTGAAATATGGACGCACGGTACATTCTTTAATCACCGCCATGCGCCATTTCAACCCGACTTTCCATTTTATTGCACCCAAAGAGCTGGCTATGCCTACCGAATATAAGATATATTGCAAGGAACACGGCATAAAATATCAAGAGCACACTGCTTTCAATGATAAAGTAATAGCCGATGCAGACATTCTATATATGACTCGTGTGCAGAAAGAACGCTTCTCCGACCTGATGGAATATGAACACGTCAAAAACGTATATATCTTGAAAAATGAAATGCTGCATGCCGCCAAACCCAATATGCGCATCCTTCATCCGCTTCCACGTGTTAACGAAATCGCCTACGATGTAGACGATAATCCACATGCCTACTACATACAACAGGCACAAAACGGCCTCTATGCGCGAGAAGCCATTTTCTGTTACTGTCTCGGAATTACATTAGAAGACATCAAACAAGACAAAACTATTATTCATTAATCGAACATGGACAAGAAAGAACGTTTGGTTGCTGCCATCGAGAACGGTACGGTCATTGATCATATTCCTGCCGAAAAAACTTATCAGGTAGTAAACTTACTGAGTTTACAATACCTCGATACTCCCGTTACCATAGGCAACAACTTCATATCCAGAAAGGTTGGAAAGAAAGGAATTATTAAAGTTTCCGACAAATTCTTTACCAACGAAGAGATCAGCCGCCTCTCTGTTGTTGCCCCAAAAATTGTGCTCAACATCATTAAAGATTATGAAGTTGTGGAAAAAAAGACGGTCGAAACTCCCAATGAACTTCGCGGTATTGTAAAATGCAACAACCCCAAATGCATTACAAACAACGAACCTATGGATACTGTTTTTAACATCGTCGACAAAGACAAAGGCATTCTTAAATGCCACTATTGCGACACCGAGCAAGATATAAGTAAGGTAGACTTATGCTAAGTCCCCCCCCTTCCAGAATACTATAATATGCACTAAGTAATATAACAAATAACATTTATAATCATGCAAAGAGATCAAGAGATTTTCGATTTTATCGAAAAAGAACACCAGCGCCAACTAAAAGGCATGGAATTGATTGCGTCTGAAAACTTCGTAAGCAATGAAGTAATGCAAGCAATGGGCAGTTATCTCACAAATAAGTATGCAGAAGGGCTTCCCAGAAAGCGTTATTACGGCGGATGTCAAGTGGTAGACCAAGTTGAAGAATTGGCACTCGAGCGGGTTAAGAAACTATTCGGTGCCGAGTTCGCCAACGTACAGCCCCATTCCGGTGCACAGGCAAATGCCGCTGTATTGCTTGCTATCCTGAAGCCCGGCGACACTTTTTTAGGCTTAAATCTTGATCACGGAGGTCACTTATCTCACGGAAGCCGCGTCAACACATCCGGCATTCTTTACAATCCCATAGGTTACAACCTCAACAAAGAAACCGGCCGTATAGATTATGACGAAATGGAAAAACTGGCTCACGAACACAAACCCAAGCTTATTATCGGCGGAGGTTCGGCTTACAGCCGCGAATGGGATTACAAACGTATGAGACATATCGCCGACGAAGTAGGAGCGCTCCTGATGATAGATATGGCTCATCCGGCCGGATTGATTGCAGCCGGACTGCTCGAAAATCCGGTTAAATATGCCCATATCGTAACTTCTACTACGCATAAGACACTACGCGGGCCACGCGGAGGCATCATCCTAATGGGGCAAGACTTTGCAAATCCTTGGGGACTTACGACCAAAAAAGGCGAACTCAAGATGATGAGTCAACTGATCAACAGTGCTGTTTTCCCCGGTACACAGGGCGGTCCATTGGAACATGTCATAGCTGCAAAGGCCGTAGGTTTCTATGAAAACCTGCAACCCTCTTGGAAAGAATACGCAACACAGGTGAAACTCAACGCCTCTGTCCTTGCACAAGAACTTACAGATCGCGGTTTCACCATCGTTAGCGGAGGCACAGACAATCATTCTATGCTCGTAGACCTTCGCACAAAATATCCCGATCTCACAGGTAAAGTGGCAGAAAACGCCCTTGTTGCAGCAGACATTACGGTAAATAAAAATATGGTTCCTTTCGACACCCGCTCCGCATTCCAGACAAGTGGCATCCGTCTTGGTACAGCAGCCATGACCACTCGTGGTGCAAAAGAGAATATGATGAAACTTATTGCCGAACTGATAGAAGAGGTTCTCAACGATCCTGAAAACGACCGGTCGATTGCCCATGTACGCCAAAAAGTAAACGAAACGATGAAAGATTACCCTCTTTTCGCATATTAAAGAGACACTCATAACAAGAAGAGAATTGGGAAGTTACCCCAATTCTCTTTGCTTGTTCTTATCGCTCTTATTCAGAATAAATGGTACAGTATATTATAATAGGATTTGTTTTATGCCTTTCCATCGGTTATGCCGGCTATCGCATCTACCAAGCCATACGCCATGCCGACGACAAATGCTACGGATGCAAGGGCTGTGCCATACACGATCAACTTCTTTTACAACAAGGTAAAGGCAAGAGAAAACCGAGTTGCTACCATAAAAAGTAAATAAAAATTTGGTTGGCACAATATTTTATCTTATCTTTGCACACGCATTAAGCACCATGGTACCTTGGCCGATCGGTTAGGTAACGGTCTGCAAAACCGTGTAGGGCAGTTCGACTCTGCCAGGTACCTCAACAAGAAGGGAATTTCTCATGAGGAAATTCCCTTCTTGTATATCAATACTCCCGTTCCTATTCTTTCCGTTACTGCTTGAAAAATGAACAATCTTATAACCGTATCAGCAATTTATTATTCTCACGAACTTTATATTCGAATAACACGAGTACAGCGGATAACAAAAAATATTACGAATGATAGAATTGCCAAAAGCGCCTTGTCTTCCAATCGATCATAACCGAGAATTACAAAAACTGCTCCGAATAAAACAAGTTTACGTTATAAATATTATAGTTGCACAAATGCTCTATCCGCCTTATATATACGATATAAGACGGATAAAACGATGGTGTGTGTTTATTAAATATCTTATTCAGCAAACACACTACTTCTTTTTCAGCAATTTAAGATACTTACCGTAACCCTCTGACTCCATCTTATATTCGGGAATAAAACGTAGCGAAGCACTGTTGATACAATAACGCATGCCGCCCGTTTTAGCAGGACCGTCGTTAAAAACATGGCCAAGATGCGAACCGGAACGCTTGCTTCTTACCTCTGTACGAACCATACCATGAGAACGATCGGTAATTTCAACAAGCAAAGAATCGTCAATCGGCCGCGAAAAAGCAGGCCATCCGCAGCCACTGTCGTACTTGTCAGAACTAATAAACAGTGGCTCTCCGCTCACGATATCCACATAGATACCTGAGCGAAACTCGCCATCGTATTCGTTATCATAAGGGCGTTCGGTAGCCGCATGCTGGGTTACCTCGTACTGCAAAGGGGTAAGTTTTTTCCTTAACTCCTCGTCTGTTGGCTTTTCGAACTTCATATTTCCGTTTAAATTCATATTCTTTTCGGTTTTGTTATCCTTTGCAACAGAGCAACTCATAAGAAACAAAGCTGCCACACTCATCGATAGTTTTAGTACATTACACTTCATAATATATAATTTTAATAATCCTGAAACTTACTATTTCTATAGTCTATTCCTGCTCTTCTCCATGCAAAATAGGAAGTGCGATATGATACTTTACAGCCAAAAAGCGTACAAGACAGATAATAACAAAAGTGACAACGGCCACAATCCCTACGCTGAACCCTGCATACATGAGTAACCAATAAACAAGACCGCCGAGAATGCTCGCCATGGCATATATCTCTTTATGAAAGATAACGGGCTCGTTGTTAAGAAGCACGTCGCGGATAACGCCTCCGGCCGCCCCGGTAATACATCCCATAACGATAGCCACCCAAAAAGGGTGCCCACATGCAAGCGTTTTCTGTAGTCCGGCAATGGTAAACAATGCTAACCCCAACGTGTCGAAAGCAAACCATGCGTTATCGAGACGCTTTAAAGAACGAGAAAACACAATAACGAATATCTGTGCAAGAACCGTACAGATGATATAAATAGAAGAAGTCATCCAAAAAGGTGTTACGCCCAACATCACATCACGAATAGTACCGCCACCTATCGCAACAGCAAAACCACACACAAATCCACCGAACCAATCGAAATGCTTTGCCGCAGCATGACGTATTCCAGATATGGCAAAAGCAAAAGTTCCCACGAACTCTATTACCTGCTGTACGGTATGAACGATTTGGATATCTTCGTAGAACATCTATTTATTGACAACGTTTTGTGGTACTCCGTCTACAAAAGCTCTCACATTAGCCACTGCAATATTCACTAATCTTCGGCGTGCCTCAATGGTCGCCCATGCCACATGAGGCGTAAGATAAGCGTTGGGTACTCCGAACAAAGGGTTATCCTTTGATGGGGGTTCTGCACACATTACATCGGCCCCATAGGCTGCCAAGTATCCCGAACGGAGTGCATCGGCCACGTCCTGCTCGTTCACAAGCGGACCGCGAGCGGTATTAATGAGAATAGCACCGCGTTTCATCTGCTTCAGACTGTCTTTATTTATCATTTCGCGCGTAGATTCGGTAAGCGGACAATGCAATGTAAGAACATCACTCACGGCAAGTAGCCCCTCCATCGTTGTCTTCCGAATGCATTCGGGAAGATCGGAAGCATTCTTGCTCGTAAAAGCATACACATCCATCCCGAACTCATGAGCTATACGGGCTACTCTACAACCGATATCACCAAGTCCGACAATACCGATTGTTTTTCCTGCAAGCTCATGAAACGGCATATCCCAATAACAGAAATCGGGGTTGCGGCTCCATCTTCCTTCACGTATCTGCGCAGTATAATGCTCTACCCTGTTCGTGATAGTAAGAATATGTGCAAAGACCATCTGCGCCACACTGTTTGTACTGTATGCCGGAATATTACAAACAATGATACCACGCTTCTTGGCCGCATCGGTATCTATAATATTATAACCCGTTGCAAGTACTCCTATATATTTCAGTTTCGGCAGTTTATCCAATACATCCGACCGCAACGTCACCTTATTGGTAAGTATAATATCCGCTTCTCTGGCACGTTCCGCGATATTCGCTTTCGATGTGCGGTCATAAACCGTAAGTTCCCCAAACTCTTCCAATGCTTCCCACGAGAGGTCGCCGGGATTTGCACAATGACCATCCAATATTACAATTTTCATCTGATAAAATTCCTTTTTCCTTTAACATTATTCATTAAACCTGTCACCCCAACACCGACGCATCTGTTGAAATAATTTCTCTTCCGACGGCGAATGCTGCGGATGCCATATTCTGGTATCTTGCAAATCATCAGGCATATATTGCTGTACCACGAAGTGATCGGGAAAATCATGACTATATTTATAGCCGTCATGATAGCCCAACTGCTTCATAAGTTGTGTCGGTGCGTTACGCAAATGTAAAGGCACAGGCTGATTACCCGTTTCTTTTACAATGCTGAGGGCCGTATCTATTCCCAAATAAGCAGAATTACTTTTAGGACTGGTTGCCAAATAAACTGCCGCTTCAGCAAGCGGAATACGCCCTTCGGGCCACCCTATCTTCATTACAACATCAAAAGCTGCATTGGCAAGCAACAAGGCATTAGGATTTGCCAAGCCTATATCTTCGGCGGCACTGATAACAAGTCTTCTTGCTATGAATTGCGGATCTTCCCCACCTTCGATCATCCGAGCCATCCAATAAAGTGCTGCATCCGGATCGCTACCACGGATACTCTTGATGAAAGCAGAAATAATATCGTAGTGCATTTCACCGTCTTTATCGTATGCGAGCGGGTTCTGCTGAAGACGGTTTGCCACCATCTCGTCGGTAATTTCGATAGTTTCACTATTCGCAGACTCTACAACAAGTTCCAAGATGTTCAGCAATTTACGGGCATCGCCGCCGCTATACCGAAGTATTGCTCCGGTTTCCTTTAATAGAATATGCTTTTCCCGCAATTCTATATCCTGTGTAACAGCCCTTTCAAGAAGATGCAGCAAGTCTTCCTTTTCAAGAGATTTCAATACATAGAGCTGGCAACGCGAAAGCAAAGGTCGTATTACCTCGAACGAAGGATTTTCGGTCGTGGCACCGATCAGCGTTACAACGCCCCGCTCTACGGCACCGAGAAGAGAATCTTGCTGCGACTTGCTGAAACGATGTATCTCATCTATAAACAGAATAGGTGAAGCCGTATTGAAGAATTTGTTGCTTTTGGCACGTTCGATGGCATCTCGAACGTCTTTTACGCCACTCGTTACGGCGCTAAGGGTATAAAATGGGGTTTCCAATTTATTTGCAATAATCTGTGCAAGCGTGGTTTTCCCTACCCCCGGCGGTCCCCATAAGATAAACGAAGATACACGGCCGGCATCGATCATCTTGCGAAGTACCGCCCCCTCTCCTACTAAATGCTGTTGCCCCACATACTCGTCAAGCGTGCGAGGACGCATTCTCTCTGCTAATGGTTCACTCATGTTGCAAAGATACATAAAAGATTGATGATTGATAGATAGCATATATTGTTTTTTTATTTCATTTATTTTTTCTTGCAAAAAGTTTGCGAATTAAGAATTAAGTACTTACATTTGCAGCATAAAAATATAGAAAAACGAACAAGAAACAACGAAACAACACTATTTAAAAAACAATTTAACACCGCTTACCAATTGCAACAGTTTTGAATTAAGCATTTAAAAAGATATGAAACAGCAAAAAGTTTTAACTCTAAAGACATTGACTAAGAGCAATGTATGGGATATTCAGGAAAACGACATCTTCCGTATGTGGGAGGCAGCAGAAAAAGACGCCGACCTTAAAGGCAACATGCGTCATTATGTAGATATCATTCGTAGCGCATTCGATATCGAAGAAATAAAAATAGACAAACCCGAAGTGGTTGCCAAATACGAGGAACGAGGGTTCAAGACCGGACTGGTACGCATTGATGACTCTGCAAAAGTCCGTTGGGCAATCAAGAAACGTCCCATCATGCGCGTAACCGATCTTACCTACGAGAATATACGCCATATCTCTGCGACCAAGCTTATCGAAGTGTTGGAACGTAATTTCGGCGGCGGTTGGGAGTCGCTTTCGCAAAATATTCAGGATATTATTACGAGCGGTTTCGACATAAGTACGACTACACTTCCAAAAGACCGTCTTCACAAATCGGGAGGAACGTATGAGAAAAAACTAAACGATGGTTTCGAAGTTCTGGAGATACCCAAGGGTTCATGGGTAGAAGCAATCTTTGCCAAAGAAAAACCTGAGTTTGAAAAACCTCGAATGAAATTCGAATCTGAAGGAGAGGAAAAGGAGCAAGACTCCAATATACCTGAAAATGAAGGCGAAGAAGAATTGAACAAAATAACGGAGAATGATACAGAAGATGAAGATGATGATACTTTTGATGAAGATAAGCTGACCGAAGAAAGCTATCGCACAACTTTCGATACAGAACCGGAAGACTTGAATATGGAGGCGGAAGATGTCTCCGATGAAAACGATGAATATTAATTATTATCGATTTTTTCATTAATTAGTAAATACATGAATCAAACATTAGCAAGACTAAATTCTTTTAACTTAATTAACCATAAGAAAAACGCAGGTATTGTTTTACATCAATACTTGCGTTTTTATTTTAAAGAAACACATATTAAATAGATACATATCTTTTTAATTTTTAGAAACTTAAATTTATAATTACAGATGGTAATAAAAACATATATTCTTATTATTTCGTTCTTTTAGATCGAACTGGAATATTATCTGTAAAAACAATGATAAAAGTTCAAATAAAAAATACCCGATATCTGATGCAGATATCGGGCATTCTATTTCTTTAAAAATCTCTTTAGAAGAAAAGGTAACGATTATCAACTACCTTAGCGTTAATATATAATTCGTTCATGAAATTACTTGCATATTGCAATGCCTTTTGGCGAAGTTTCTGCTCCTCAGCCTTGTCATCGAACTTAGCCTTGCGGTCTGTCTTGTTAACTACTTGGAAAAGATAGACTCCTGCATTACCTTTCACGGGTTTTGCACTAAACTTACCCTTCGCTGTAGCTGCAACAGCACCACTTAATGCGGGCTCACTTGCTCCGGTAGCCAAAACGAATACCGGTGCAGAGAAAGTAACCTGATCTATAGGAGAAACCTTACCACCCTTGGCTTTGGCCAATGCTAAAGAATTTACACCATTCAATTTGTTCATAAGCTGCTCTGCTTTCTTATCTTTCAACACCTCTGTTTTTACTATCTCCTTTACCTGTGGATCATTCAAAGAACGATAGCCGGCCGGATGTATCTTATCGAGAACCATAATGAGCAAATGATTATTGTCTCCACATTCGAACATTTGAGACACATCATTTTCGTCTGCATCGAACACCCATTTCACAGCTTCACGCGTTCCACGAATACCGGCAATATAATGAACCGCCGTAGTCAAATCTTTTGCTTCCTGCACCTTGTAACCGTTTTTCTGCGCATTCTTCACAATATCATCAGCCGTCTGGTTGGTACTTGCAAAAGAACTGAATTTATTATAAGCAGCAGAATAGGTATCACGCGAAAACTCAATATTCTTCTTAATCACAGCCGCAGTATATTTAGGTATCATGCTCTTGCGGTCAACTACCTGAAGAATAATATTTCCCTGTACGACTGGAATATTCTCGATGGCATTCACTGCAGCCGTGTTCAACATGCTGATATAAGTCTTGGTATCTTTATCCATCGAAGGTGCATTCTGATACTGTGCCGTAGTTATCCATGTTTTTTCACCAGTCTGCCCATATCTTTTAGCAATAGCCTCGAAATCAGCCCCGCCTTTCAATGCAATATAAATGGAATCTGCTGTCTTATGAGCAGCATCAACGGTAGCACCACCAACTTGGATCATACGATATTGAATAGAATCCGGCAACTGTTGCTTAGCCACCAACTTTATTAAATTCAACGTATTATCTTGTTTATTTTCAACTGGCCCGTAAGTCTGTCCTACCGACATTGAGTCAAGATGTGCAGCAATATCTGCAGGAAAAGCCGTCTTAGCCACAGGAATACCAAGATAGTTGATTACCGACGTACTCTTTTTTACTACATCTGAAGGATCGGTAGCAACAGCAAGATCTTTCGCATAACCGGTAAAATCTTTTTGAAGAGCTGCACGATCTTGCGAAGAAGGCATAACCTCAATATCCACATACTTTATATCTCGGCTCTCCACATACTGCCTAAAACGAGCCTTCAGCTCATTGTACTTGGCCTTTAAGTCTGCATCTGTCACCTGCACCTTATCATCGGCTATACTCGAATACGGGAACGCAGCAAGTTCTATCCGGCTTTCTTCGTTTTCATCCTTAAATGCCATCTTGGCTTCTACAGGATTAGATAGCAAACAATGGGCAAACAAACTCTGATATTTCTGAGAAAGTATCTGCTGACGAAGCGTTTTCTCTACAAACGACCAATACTTATAAATCGTATGATATTGTTCTGCAAGTTGCGAATTGGTAGCCTGCTGACTTCTATAATCGGCAAGGAACTTTTTCAAGGCATTTGCATCAAAACGACCGGTCTGCTGGTTTACAAACGGTGTTTGGAGAAGCATGGGGTTCGTTCCTTGGTTTAATATATTCTGCAATTCTCCATCTGTTACGGTAAGACCAAGCTTTTCGGCCTCTTTCTCAATTATCTTAGTCTGAACATACGTATTCCAGACCATATCTTTTACTTGGTTCAATTGTTCATCATTCAGATTATTCTGTCCTTGTTGCATTTTGATAACCTCGGTATATTCGTCAACAAGCTTCTGAAATTCTTGAACATCAATGTTTTTGCCTAACACTTGACCAATCTGTTGACGTTGCTCGTTTTGTCTCGATTCGCAAGTGCGGACGCCTTCTTCTACAATAAATGCAAAAAGTGCAATACCCAATACAGTAATCAGGATCGTACCTTTTCCTCTGATTTTTCCTAATGCTGCCATTTTAAGTTATTATTTATTATTCTTTTTGTCATGCCATGAAGCACAAAAATATATACACTTATCAATCACTCCACATAAATTATTTTTGTGCTTTCCGCATTAAATGCGTACAAAAATACTAAAATATTATCAAACTACAGAACTTTTAATATAAAAATTGCCTTTAACTCCATTTATTACAACACATCAGTCTATCACAGTTAATTTCACAAGTTCTATTTTTGTCATAGTATTTTTTATTATCTTAAATTCAAACTTGTCTATCCTGATGATTTCGTTCAATTTCGGAAAACTTTGATATTCGTGCAAAATAAGACCGCCAACAGTCATATATTCATCACTCTCAGGCAAATCCAATCCAAACATTTCATTCACCTTATCAATTTCCAAACGTGCGGATAAAAGATAGTTACCATCATCGAGTTTTTTCGCCACATACTTCGTACTGTCGTGCTCATCTTCTATTTCTCCGAATATCTCTTCCACAATATCCTCAAGCGAAACGATACCGCTTGTTCCTCCAAACTCATCAATTACTACTCCGAGACTCTTTTTCTGCTGGAGCAATATCTTCATTAACTTTTGTGCTGCCATCGTTTCAGGCACGAAAGGCATCGTACACACATTTTCTTTCCAACGATCAGGATTACGAAACAGTTCCGAACTGTGTATATAACCTATAACGTGATCTATATCTTCATTATACACAATCAGTTTACTATTTCCGCTTTCTATAAACTTCTGCTTAAGTTCGTCTATAGTACATTCATTGATATCTACTGCATTGATTTCCGTTCGTGGTATCATACAGTCGCGCACCTTTGTATCAGGAAACTCCAATGCGTTCTGAAATATTTTCACTTCATCTTCTATCTCTTCATCACTTCGCGCATTATCAATGCTCGAATTTACAAGATAATCTAAATCTACTTTGGAGAAACCTTCATCATCGGTTTCCTTATCCATCTTTATACCACCCATCCGTAAAAGACATTTGGACAGGAAAGTCGACAAACGACTGATCGGCCACAAAATGATATAAAATAGATAAGCCGGTACTGAAAACAAACTAAGCAGACGGTTGGGATTACTCTTAAAAAGCGTTTTGGGCAAGAACTCTCCCGTAAAAAGTACGATAAACGTAGAAAGAATGGTATCGGCAGGCACGGTAAATGCAGCATCCATTCCACGGAATATCGTATTGTCAAACAAGCGAGCTATCAAGATGCCGTATATAACCAACACAATATTATTACCTACCAACATGGTACTTACAAAGCCATTAGGATGATGATAAAAGAGAGAGAGCAGTTTTTGAGAGAGTCCGTTCTTTTCTTTGTCCATCTCTGCAAGCATCCTATTACTCGAGACAAACGCAATTTCCATTCCGGAAAAGAAGCCCGACAAGACCATCATAACGATGATACTTATTATAAGAGGTATATCTATATCCAAACCGATAAATGTATTTTAAATGAATATATATAATTTAAGCTTAGTCTAATTTCCGATCTTACGCTGCGGAGGAGCTTGCAACCTTAATTTCGCTTTTGTCGTATCGGGAGCAGAGGTTAGCGTATCTCCCTCTCCACTAAAGTCGTTCTTTTCGAAAGATCCACGACTATTCGAGACAAAATACTTTGTCATTTTTTCATCACTTCTGAAGTAGCTCCCTTCCAACGTACGTTCAGGGGTAACGAGATGAGAATAGACATACGAATATAGTTCATGGTTTCGTTCATCCCAAAACAGTTGTTCACTGGTAAACCGAAGTCCATCTTTCGTCAAAATATGTACTCTACTACGTAATTCCCATAGACGTCTCTCATTGAAATAGTAAGCCGTGTCACATTGTATATACGACTGCACATGAAATTTCTCATCGAATTGTTCCAAAAAAAGCCCCTTATCGAATATCCATCGCTGCGGATGCAAGTTTTCGTTTACCTCCCATTTCTCGGTTACAATCCTATATTTTATCACGCCAGAGTCGGATATCAAGGTATTTACCCCATAACTTATCATCATAGCCACAGAGTCTCGCTCGCGTATCGCCGGTGCAATGTGTTCTTTCTGTTCCTCACAAGAAGCAAAAAGCAGAAAAAGAATCATAAATAAAAATACAGAATACCTCAAAGTCTCTACAATAGAATATTTCTTTTATTCCACTTTCCACTTCGCAAACCAACGCTCGTTGAAAGTAAGTCCGATATTGATTCTGAATGTATTTTCCTTGATCAATCCCGTTGCTTCTCTATTTACCCACTGCGCCGATATATTCAGAATGGAACGGTTGTTATAGCCATTTACGATAGGAATGCCGAAACCTGCACTTACACTCAGTTCTTTCGGCCCATCTTGCCCGTTTATTTTTAAATAAGGTGTAGCGTACGAAACTCCCGCACGATAACGTATACGTTTCAAGAAACTGCGACTATTCATATCTTGGCAATACTCTCCCCCAAAAGTCATCTTATGGCGATCCTTGAACAAGTCGGTCTGAAGAGCATATTGCGGTACATCATTTACCACATTATACATCGGATATTTCACCGATGACCACTTTTGAAAAGAGTAATCCAGTCCGATCTTCCATTTCGAATGATGATCCCACATGATGCCGGCAGAATAAGTAGAAGGCAATTCCAAGCCATTTTCTATCTTATATACGGCAGTATCGGCAACTCCGGTCTGCGTATTCCTTGAAATAACCCTACACTCCGGATCGGCATTAAGTTTGTGCCCTAAATCATAGGTGACTCCCAAAGTCACGGCATCTTTCTTCGATACCTGCGCAGTATACTGCATACCGAAGTTTACTTTATAACTTCTGGTAGAAGAATTATAGTATTTCGACAGCGTATTTACATTAGCATCGCTGTAGCTATTTATTACGGATCTGTTTATAGTCCCCCACAGATAAGAGGCATTCACACCGACAGAAAAGCCCTTAAAAGGTTCCCACCCTGCACCTAAATATACTTGATGAAGACCGCCATCTCCTGCATAAGTATTGGTATAGGTAGTAGACGAGGCTGCCGCACTGCCTCCTACATATTGCGTATTGGCATAGTTATAACCTACATTAGTAAAAGGAATGATACCAAAGCTAACACCTACATGACGTGCAGCACGAAATCCCGCAACTACATACTCGAAATCGGCATTATTGGCATTTACTTTTTTGCCATTTTCACTGAAGTTTGTCAACTGTAAAGACAAACCTGTATCGAAAATAAAACTCAGAGAATCGAGTGCAGAATACGAAGCCGGATTCAGATAATTTACCTGATTATGTTCACGAAAACCCAGTCCTAAACCATTCATTCCTCGATTGAAACCGCTCGACTGTTCAGTAAGTTCTCCCAAACCATACGCACTATAAGGCGAATTGGTACCACTCTGAGCAAGCGCTGTCGTAGATATTGCAGCCATGAAAGCAGCGCATATTATTTTTTTCATTTTCCTCTATAATTCTTATTTTTGGTTGCAAAAATATCGAAAAAATTCGAAATAAGGGCACGATAACTGCAAAATATAAGCTATTTTTGCATCGTGAAACGTTTTAATTATATTTTAAGGTACGCATGGAGTGTTATTTTTATGTTATTAACAACGGTCTATACGGATGCTCAAACCGACAATGCTTTGTTACAAAGCATGGACTCTGTAGAGATAGGACTGCTCACCTGCGGGCCCGGAGAGGAGGTTTATTCCCTTTATGGCCATACGGCAATAAGGTATCATGATAAAGGTAGAGACCAAGACTTGGCTATCAACTACGGCATTTTCTCATTTAAACAGAAATTCTTCATATTGCGCTTTGTCTTCGGACTCACCGACTACGAAATGGGCATCATACCTTTTAATGCCTTTGTCGACGAATATCAGGCGGCCGGACGATGGATCACAGAACAGAAACTGAACCTTACACGCGAAGAAAAGTGGGCCATTACACAAGCCATCGATGAGAACTATCGCCCCGAGAATAGGGTTTACAGATACAATTATTTCTACGATAACTGCACCACTCGCGCAAGAGATATGATTACGGATCATATTCAAGGCAGCGTAGTCTATGCTGTCGATACACAGACACCGGCAACCTATCGCAGCATGATCCGTCAATGGACTGCCTCGCACCCGTGGGCAAGTTTCGGAAACGATCTGCTTCTCGGCGTTAAGGCAGATGCTAAAACGAGCTACAACGCCCGACAATTTCTACCCGACAGCCTTATGCAAGACTTTGCCCATGCCATTGTGATCGACACACACGGGCATCGCAGGGCTTTGGTAGACTCCACATTCCACATCCTCAACGAACCTGATCCCGATGGAATTGTGCACTCTTCGTTACCCATGCCGAGAACATGCGCACTGATTTTCTTATTGATTGTATTGATAGTTTGCGCCATCGAACGAGGTACTAAGCGTATATGGTGGGGGTTCGATGCCTTGGTAATGACATTAGATGGCCTTGCAGGCCTAATACTTTTCCTAATGATCTTCTCCAAACATCCCACTGTGAACCTCAATTTCCAAATATTGGCACTCTGTCCGTTATCGTTATTTTTCGCATATCCTACGGTTAAAAGACTTAGAAATAAACAAATCCATACTTATTTGCCATTCTGGGGAGCATTACTTTTGCTTTTCTTTGTATTAGGTTATTGGCAGAGCTACGCAGAAGGTATGTTTATTGTGGCACTATCTTTGCTTATACGTATCACGTGGCTGTATTACAGCTGCAAAAAATTCTATAAAACAACGAAATGAATAAATATATATCGGCGCTTATCTTGGCAACATTGACGAGCACGGAAGCCTATGCACAATCGCTGCAAGTCGCTCCACGCCTCGTGGTCAACATCAGTATCGATCAACTGCGCACCGATTATATAGAACATTTCGCCACTTTATATTCGCCAAACGGCTTTAAAAAACTACTACAGCAAGGTACTGTGTACGAAGCAGCAAGCTATCCGTTCGCTCCGGTAGACCGTTCATCGGCCATAGCTGCCATTTCTACGGGTACCACTCCCTATTACAATAATATCATCGGTACGCAATGGCTCGACCGCAATACATTGCGACCACTGTTCTGCGTAGATGACAGCAAATACAAAACTTCTCCGCAAAACATGTCTACGTCGACAATTGCCGACGAACTCAAAATCTCTACCAACGGTGCAGCTATCGTATATGGAATTGCAGCCGACCGTGATGCTGCCGTATTGTCAGCAGGTCACGCAGCTGACGGGGCCTTTTGGATAGATGAAAAGAGCGGAGATTGGGTAACATCTCAATACTATTCGCAAAACGGACAGAAATGGTTGAACTCTTACCGTAGCGTTAATGTGAAACCATCTAAGGCAAAGACTCTTACTAACGATGCCGTTAGCGACATTGCCATCAGCTGTATTAATGGGAATGCCATGGGGCGCGACGAGAATACAGATTACATCTCCATCACACTCTCGGCCAAAGCAACTGACAATTCGGCACAATGGCGCATCGCTATGGAGAGTGTCTATCGTGGACTCGATCATACTCTATCCTCGCTACTCAGCCATATAGAACAGAGTGTTGGTGCACAACATGTGCTTTTTGTACTCACAAGTACGGGCTACACCGACGATCCGAAGGTAGACTTTGCCAAATATCGTATCCCCACGGGAACATTCTATATCAACCGCACGGCCAATCTGCTCAATATGTATTTGGGCGCTATCTACGGGCAGGGGCGCTATGTAGAGACCTGTTTCCACAACCAAATTTACTTGAACCGGAAACTTATCGAAGACAAGCGCATCTCGTTCTCCGACATTATTTCGCGTTCAAAAGAATTTCTTGTACAGGTCTCGGGCGTCAGAGCCGTACAAGAGAGTCCTTACAACCCATCTATCAGTGGCGATCTTATCATAGAAGTTTCGCCCGGATGGCAGCTTTTAAACGAAGACAACCACGAATCGTACACATCGCGTGCGGCATTTATCCCCTTTCCCATTATTTTTTACGGAAGCGGAATAAAGCCACAACGCATCAATACCCCTGTTACGGTAGACCGAATTGCGCCTACCATTGCCAAAGCCATACAAATACGGGCACCGAATGCCTGCAAAGCTGCACCGTTGCAATAACGGCATGCAGAAAGCAGATAGGTGGTTTATGTCGGATATATCCGTAGTATAAGTCCATCATACTATATATCTGACTGAAACAGATAGCACATCTGTCATTTCCACAACATACGCCTATCCCTGCTTCACCGCCGATGCGGCAGCAATCTGTCTCTGCAAAATCATCGGCAAATAATTATTCCATAAATGGCAAATTACCGATTATTATTCGTAAATTTGCACATTAATTATATATAGGAAAATAAAAACAATACGATAAAATGAATTTTAACAAGCTATTAAAGTCTCTTTTCGGAGACAAATCTGCACGCGATATGCGTCTCATTCAGCCGCTCGTCGAAAGTGTAAATGCCATCTATCCGGAGATAAAGGCACTTAGCAACGATGAATTGCGTGCAAAAACCAAAGAAATACAGAGATATGTGCAAGATGCAGCTAAGGAACAAAAGGAGCAGATTGCAAAACTGAAAGAGAATATCGAAGATACACCCATCGATGAACGCGAGAACATCTTCAATCAGATAGACAAACTCGAGAAAGAAGTGCTCGATATATACGAGAAAGCCCTTAATGATATTATGCCCGTGGCATTCAGTATCGTGAAAGATACAGCCCGCCGATTTGCCGAAAACGAAGAAACTGTTGTTACCGCAACCGATTTCGACCGCGAACTGGCTGCCGATCCGAAGAAAGATTTTATTACCATCGACGGTGATAAAGCCATCTATCATAACCATTGGACGGCCGGAGGAAACGACCTGAAATGGGAAATGATACACTACGATGTACAGCTCTTCGGCGGTATTGCCCTGCATCAAGGCAAGATAGCCGAAATGGCTACCGGTGAGGGAAAGACGCTCGTGGCCACTCTGCCGGTATTCCTGAACGCATTGACGGGCAATGGCGTGCACGTTGTAACCGTGAACGATTACCTTGCCAAGCGCGACTCGGAATGGATGGGGCCGCTTTATGAGTTCAACGGACTCTCGGTAGACTGTATCGACAAGCACCGCCCGAACTCGGCGGAGCGTCGCAATGCTTATCTTGCAGACATCACTTTCGGTACCAACAATGAGTTCGGATTCGACTATCTTCGCGACAATATGGCCATTTCTCCTGCCGATCTTGTGCAGCGTTCCCATAATTATGCCATCGTAGACGAGGTTGACTCGGTGCTCGTAGACGATGCCCGTACGCCGCTCATCATTGCCGGACCGGTGCCGAAAGGCGATGATCAGATGTTCGAAGAATATCAACCATTAGTAGAACGACTGGTAGATGTTCAGCGTAAACTGGCCACCCAATACCTTGCCGAAGCCAAACAAAAGATTACGGAAGGGCTGCAAAACAAGGATCAGAAACTGGCGGACGAGGGTTTTCTTGCACTTTATCGCTCTTATAAGTGCCTGCCTAAGAACAAACCGCTTATCAAATATCTCTCCGAAGAGGGCATCAAAGCAGGCATGCTCAAGACGGAAGAGTATTACATGCAGAACAATAACCGCGAGATGCCCAAGGCTGTAGAACCGTTATACTTTGTGGTCGACGAGAAATTAAACTCTGCCGATCTCACCGATAAAGGCACAGAATGGCTGGCAAATCAGGTAAACGACCGCAATTTGTTCGTACTTCCGGATATAGCATCCGAGCTTTCTAATCTCGAAACACAAACCAATATTAGCGATCAGGACCGCCTCGATAAGAAAGATGAGCTATTGGCTCACTATGGTGTACAGAGCGAACGTGTGCATACTTTGCAGCAACTGCTCAAGGCGTATACCATGTTTAACAAAGACGATGAGTATGTCGTGATAGACGGGGAGGTAAAGATTGTAGACGAACAGACGGGACGTATCATGGAAGGACGCCGCTGGAGCGATGGTTTGCACCAAGCTATCGAGGCGAAAGAGCATGTAAAAGTCGAAGCTGCCACACAGACCTTCGCCACCATTACCTTGCAGAATTACTTCCGAATGTACCATAAGCTCGCCGGTATGACGGGTACTGCAAGCACCGAGGCAGGCGAGTTTTGGGACATATACAAGCTGGATGTCGTAGAAATACCGACAAATCGCCCTGTTATACGTAAGGATATGGACGATCGAGTGTATAAAACAGCACGCGAGAAATACAATGCCGTAATCGAAGAAATTATGGATATGCGCTTTAACGGGCGTCCCTGTCTGGTCGGAACCACATCAGTAGAAATCTCGGAATTGCTGAGCAAGATGCTTCAAATGCGTAGAATACCGCATCAGGTGTTGAACGCAAAGCTCCATCAAAAGGAGGCAGATATCGTTGCAGAGGCCGGTCGGTCCAATAAGGGGCAGGCTTGGGTAAGTACAGACGGCAGAGGCTTCATCGACAAAGATACGGCAGCAGAGCATCAGGCAGAACTCCTTATTGAGGAAAAAAAGATAGACAAGCACGATATGGATAGAGCATTGAAACAGGCAGAACAACTTGTAAAACAAGAAGAACGCCTGCTCGGTGCCGTTACCATAGCCACTAATATGGCCGGTCGTGGTACGGATATCAAGCTTACATCCGAGGTGAAAGCCGCCGGAGGATTGGCTATCATCGGCACAGAGCGACATGAAAGCCGTCGTGTAGACCGCCAGCTGCGCGGTCGCGCCGGCCGTCAAGGCGATCCGGGAAGTTCTGTTTTCTATGTTTCTTTGGAAGACAAACTCATGCGTTTATTCGCTTCCGAGCGCATAGCCAGTGTTATGGACCGTCTCGGATTTAAGGACGGGGAGCGCATTGAGAGCCCTATGATTTCGAAAAGTATAGAACGTGCCCAGAAAAAAGTAGAGGAAAACAACTTCGGTATCCGTAAACATCTGCTCGAATACGATGATGTTATGAACAAACAACGTACTGTTATCTACGAGAAGCGTCGCCATGCACTCATGGGAGAACGTATAGGTATGGATATTACGAACGTAATTTGGGACCGTGTAGTGAATATCATCGAGACCAACGATTACGAGGGTATCAAGGAACAGTTCCTAAAAGTTCTTGCCATGGAGGTACCTTTTACCGAAGAAGATTTTGCCAATAACAAGAGAAACGACTTGGAAGAACGATCGTTCCAAGATGCTATGGCCGCATTCAAACGTAAGACAGACCGCATACAGAGCGTGGCATGGCCGATCATAAAGCAGGTAGAAGAAAATCAAGGACAGATGTATGAACGGATTATGGTGCCCATTACAGATGGCAAACGTGTATACAACATCCCTTGTAACCTGAAGCAAGCGTACGATTCTGAGGCTAAAGATGTGGTGAAACAGTTTGAGAAAGTCACTCTTCTTCATATCATCGACGACGATTGGAAAGAGCACCTACGCCAGCTTGATGAACTGCGTCACAGCGTGCAGAATGCCTCTTATGAACAGAAAGATCCGCTTTTGATCTTCAAACTCGAGAGTGCTAAGCTCTGGGATACTATGATCGATGATATGAACAACCGCACGGCAAGCATCTTAATGCGTGGACAAATTCCCGAAATGCAGCAAGACGAAGTGCGCGAGGCAGCCCCCGAAGAGCGAAGCCAACGCTATAATGAGATGAAACAAGAGCTGAATGATCCTCATCAAGCGGCCGCTGCGCATCAAGATACACGCGAAACAGCACGCCAACCGCAGGCTCCTATCATTAAAGAAAAGATGCCGCGTCCTAATGATCCGTGCCCTTGCGGTTCGGGAAAGAAGTTCAAGAACTGCCATGGCAGGAACATCAGATAAAGATATGCAAATCAAATTTAAACAATTAATAAAGAAATTCGGGGATAAGACTGCTGTCAATATCCCCGATTTTTTAATCGAACAAGGCGAAATTCTCGGCCTTGTAGGTAACAATGGTGCAGGGAAAACCACCCTTTTCCGCTTGCTACTCGACCTCGTGAATGCCGATTCTGGCAGGATATTAATATCGGACGAAGAGATTGAAGGGGAAATAGAGCCCTCGAAAACCGAAGTCTGGAAACAATTTACCGGTGCTTATATCGACGAAGGATTTCTAATTGATTTCCTTACAGCAGAGGAGTATATTGAGTTCATTAGCACAGTGAACAATCAGAATGGCGCCCCTATCGAAACTCAACTCGAAGAATTCAAGACTTTCATGGGCAATGAAATTCTCGGACAAAAGAAACTTATCCGTGATTTTTCTGCCGGCAACAAGCAGAAAATAGGTATTATATCAGCTATGTTCACGCACCCCAAATTGATTATTCTCGACGAATCTTTCAATTTTCTCGATCCTTCAAGCCAGAATGTCCTAAAGAAAATTTTGCTCGATTATAACCAAAAAACGGGAGCAACCGTCATTGTGAGCAGTCATAATCTACAGCATACCGTAGAAATAAGTACGCGCATCGCATTATTGGAGCACGGTCGCATTATCAAAGACCTACCGAACAACAACAGATGTGCGGAGAAAGAACTGGAAGAATACTTCAGTATTTAGGAGCACTTCTTACCATTTTTCTGCAATAGAAGCCTAAACCATAAAGGCACCCTATCAACAAATACATAAGTACAACTTGATAGAAATTGACGTTTACATTGCTTATATGCGATCCGGGAAGCGATGCTATCACGGCGATACCGCGATTTAATACGCCCGCCACTGCAGACAACAGGGCAATTACAACGCTTTGAAGTGCAGGGAAAGGTGCCGTCAGCACCGATATAAACACGCAATATAGAATAATGGTGGCAAGCGGAACGGCAAAAAGATTGGTAAGAAGAAAATAAAAAGAGACGTTTCCGAAATAATACATCACCAATGGAGCTGTACCGAGCTGTGCGGATATGGAGACCACAACCATTCCCCAAAGCCAACGAACGGCTTTCGAAGTAAAAAGTATCTGGTCTTTAACAAGATGATAAAGCGGAAAATAGAATACCAGAATACCCATCACGGCCATGAACGACAACTGAAAACCCACATCCCACAGTACGAGCGGATCAGCTATCAGCATAACGATAGCCGCCAAGGCTAAAACATTAACCGACATACGTTTACGATTTAGCAAGGTTACAAAGGCATAAACAGTCAGCATTATGGCAGAACGCAGCACGCTCGGTGCCATTCCTACCATAACCACATACGTCCAAATAACCGTAAGAATGAATACTTGAACAAGTACAAAACGTCTGTTCCCCAAGCACAGAAGTGTAAGCATGAAGTAAATGATGCCGAGATGAAGCCCCGAAAGTGCAAGCAAATGGGATGCTCCGGCTAAAGAATATTCTTCTTTCATGGCCTTTGAAAGCATGCTTTTATCCCCCAGCGTCATCGCTGCCACGACGGCATAATCTTGTTCAGTCTGTCCATAAGCACGGAAATGTGCCATCAATCGGTCGCGAAACTGTCGTGCCTTCAGTCGGATACGCTCCATTCTCGACAGATCGCCCAACCCTACTTCTGCCTTTTGCCAATTCGTGTAATAAACAAAAGTCTTCGCTTCGTAACCGTGAATACGGAGCCATAAAGCATAATCGAAGTGCGAATGAGTATAATAGTTCTTCGGTCTTTCCAAAACAGAACGGGCAATAATCCCGTCACCCTGTGCCAGTCGAAGGTATCTTTTGTCTATGGTATCCCGCAAGATCGAGGCTTTAACTTTCTTATTCTTCATAGGTCCCGATGCTATAAGCAGATCACATTGCAACACTTTTCCCCTAACAACGGGGCGACTTATTACTACTGCCTTATAAGTACAATCTCCATAAACGTTTTTCCGATATTCGGTTTCGCGGACAGACAGCATCCATGCACCCAATAGGAATGTCGACAATAATAGCATCACACTCTGCAATTGCCGCCTTTTATAACCTATCAACGCCATCAAGAGCGAGGCGATTAGAGCCACGAACCAAACATGCATTGGCAGACCGTCGCCCACATAACTGCCTATTGCAATACCGGCAATCAATACAAGCGCCACGCGCAACAGCGGAAACAACTGAATATTACCGTCTATTTTCATTCATAATCATCAATCACACTGTTCATAAAATCCATCATCGGCTTAGCTACTTTAAACATATCCGCCATTCGTACCAGCCATTTATCGCCATTGAAGAAATCGTCTCCCACCGTATTCCAGCAGGCATAATCCTTCATTTTCAGGTATTCCAAGAACTCATAATCGCGCGGGAAGTCTTTCGGAGCCGTCTTAAGATGTGTCAGTCCGAACCCTTTTGGGGACATATATTCATCGTTCCACTCCCCCTCGTTGGCATAACCGAAATACTTTACGAATTTTCCATTCTCCACACATTTGCGCCATTCATCGATATTACCCATGATTTCATTACGACACGAAGTCAATATATTAGTAGGCAACCAATAAGAACCAGCGGAAACTATGCATCGTCCCGGCTCTATATGCAGGTAATATCCCGCATGCAGCGACTTCTTGCCATGTGCACAAATATAGGCTCCCATGTGGTTCTTGTAAGGAGATTTATCCTGTGAAAATCTCGTATCTCTATAAAATCGGAAACACGCATCCTTAGGTGTAATGTGCGAAACGGTAGGATCGAACTCCGTAATTGCCGCGATTGCTTTCGCTACACCGGCTTCGTAATCCTCCTTACAGGCAAGATACTCATCTTTATGTGCCAGAAACCATTCACGATTGTTATTAGCCGATACGTCTTTCAAAAATCGGATTATTCTTTTTGCATCCATGTTATTCTAATTTCGAGTTCTCCAACAATTTCGGACAGAAGCTATCAAACGGACACTCAGGGCACTTGGGTATCCGGCTTAAACATACATAACGGCCGTGCAACAGCAACCAATGGTGTGCGTCGGGCACGTCTTCTTTCGGAATATTCCGCAACAGTTCACGCTCCACTTTATAGGGTGTATTGGCCGTTTTCGGTACCAATCCCAGTCGATGACTCACACGATACACGTGCGTATCTACAGCCATAGTGGCCTTACCAAACCAAACTGCCTGCAATACATTGGCAGTCTTACGCCCTACTCCGGGCAACTTCGTCAACTCTTCCATCGTTTCAGGAACGATACCCCCGAAGTCATCAACGATCATCCGTGCCATCTCCACAAGGTGTTTCGACTTCGCGTTCGGATAGCTCACCGTTTTAATATACTCAAGTATATCTTCTACCTCTGCTTTAGCCATTTTCTGCGGCGTCGGATAGCGCCGGAATAACGCCGGAGTAATCTGATTGATACGCTTATCCGTACACTGTGCACTGAGTAACGTTGATACAAGCAACTGAAAAGCGCTCCCGAAATGTAGCTCTGTCGACACGTTCGGCATCTTTTTACGGAAGTAATTCAAAATGTAAACATAGCGTTCTTTTCTATTCATAACAATGCAAAGTTACTGCAAGTAGAATAAAATGCAAAATAAATTCATTTGTTTTTAAGGCCCGACAGCTGCATTTGTCTATACAAGACGATAAATGAAAAAGCTGCGACCGGTGCTCCTGAGAACACAGAATACGGAGAAATCTCACATCAGATATACTGTCTATAACAAACAGATGTATCTAATACGAGACTTATTTATCTGCTCTACCGATATCAGTGCATAGATATTTTGGCAATTTAGGCTTCCATTGTCCTATCTGTCCACAGATTTTGCCGCCGATAAGCTGGCTCTATACAGAAATCGTTAATTTATGATATAAACCGCGGCAGGCATCTTCGATTAAATCTAAAGCATAGTCGAAGTCGGCGCTTCCGCCGTAATAAGGATCGGGAACAGTGGCTGCGTCGTGGTGTTCCGTAAGATATTCCGTCAGCAGATGCACCTTTCGGCGGTCTTCTTCGTCGTTTGTCATGGCATTGACCATACGAAAATTGTCGTGATCCATTACCAATATGCAGTCGAAACGCTTAAAGTCGTCGCGCTTGAACTGCCGTGCACGACTGCCGAAATCATAACCTCGCGCCGCTCCATGCCTGCGCATACGGGCATCGGGCAACTGTCCGACGTGCCAATCGCCTATGCCTGCCGAGTCTATATAAAACATTTCGTCGGCGCCGGCTTGGTGTACGATATGCTTCATTACGCCCTCTGCCGCCGGACTTCGGCATATATTACCCAAACAAACGAACAATAGTTTAATCTTCTTCATCTTCCAAAAGGTTGGGTTCCGTATCAGGTATGGGCTGATTGGCGCTCTCCTTTACGCCGAGTTGCTTCAGTTCGTTGGCCTTCTGCACAATGCTTTGGCGACCTGTATAGGCTTTACTGTAGGCATCGTCGTAATCTCTGTGCAGGTTCTCTATATCCTTTTTCACTTTATCAAAGCGTTTTATGAAGTCTCCTACACGCTTCAGAAGCTCTTCAGCCATACCGAACACTTTCTTCTGATTTTCCGTCTGGGCGTACTGCCGCCATGCTATCTGGATCATCTTCAGTATAGCTATGAGGTTTTGCTGGCTCGTTATCAGCACTTGTCTGTCGAATGCTTCGCCCCAAATCTTGGGTTCTGTGGCCAACGCCAGCTGCAAAGCGCCCTCGAAAGGCACATACATAATGACGAAATCGATAGCTTTTCGCGGCTTTTGAACGTACTTGCTATAGTCTTTCTTGGCCAAACCGAAGGCTTGAGTGCGTATGCTGCGCACCAAATCTTCGGCATATTTCCGCTTTAAACCCTCGTCCTCGGTGTTCACATAATTATAATAAGCATCGATAGATACTTTGGAATCAACGATTACATCTTCGTTGTTCGGATAATGAAGTATCACGTCGGGGATCATACGCCTACCGCTTTCGTCGTTCAGAACGGCATTTCCCTTGTCATCAGTGATGGTTTGTTGCATGTCATAGTCTATTCCTTGGCGCAGTCCTTGGCTTTCTAATAACTCTGCGAGGCGTCTCTCCCCCCAATTCCCCTGCGCCTTGTTACCGCCGCGTATAACGTTTGTCAGCCTTGTAGCGGTAGCATCGATCTTTTGCGTCTGCTCTGCCATCTCCTTAAGTTGCTGAGATAACGATGCTGTATGCTTGGTTGTTTCGCTATTAGTGGTCTGGATAACCTGATGAAGTTGCTCTATGTTCTGCTTTAACGGGCGGGTGATACTCTCCATCGACTCCGAATTAGAGTGTTTCAGCTTATCTGCCGTCTGATCGAGCACACGGGTTGCAAGGTTCGAGAACTGCTCCTGAACGGTTTTTAGCTGCTGTTCGAACTGCTCTTTCCGCATCTCTGCTTCTTTCGAATTATGCTCCTGCTCGGCCTGCAACTGCGTGTTGGCGCGCTCAAGGTCTATCTTCAACTGCGTAAGTTGCTCCTGCAAATCGCGCTTTTCGGCCACTGCACCATCCATATCGGCCCGTAACTGCCTATTTGCCGACTGCTCCTGCGCCAGCTGTTGTGTAGTTAACATCAGCTTGGCAGCCGCGTCTTTCTGCCTCGCATTCAACACAAAATAGGTTACTATGCCGCCTATAACGACGCCAACAACCAAGAATACTATTTCCATACCGCAAAGATAGCTGAAAAAGACCGCACTCCAAAATAAAACGCATGTTTTATTTTATGCCGCAAAATGTTGCACACTTTCCGAATATTTCTTATCTTTGTGCAAAACACATGCTTATGAAACGATTAGACTGTTGGCTAACTATAGTAGTAATACTTGGCGCATTGCTTATCATCTTTTACTTTATCGTCAGTCCGGACGTAAGGTATAGTTTTCTATTTCTTGCTATCCTAATCATATCTTTCATTATTCTACAACAGATATGCTATGGTCTCAAGCAAATTAAAATCCGGCGAAAGTGGCGACGTTTTACCGATATTCTTGTTACAGAAGGCGGTTTTGAAGAATTTTATTACTCCCCTACGTCGCTATCTGCATATAAAGACAATTACTGGTTGTTGGAAATAACGCATAATAAGAATATTTTCAACATTCATTTTCTCTATAATCTCAATCCCTACGTGGAACATCTTCAAGAAGAATGCGAGATGAAAATCGCAGAAATACGCGACAGTTTCGGCCGACTTTCAGTACCTCTGCAACCGACAATCGTTAGCGATGTGCCTTTCGGATCGTTAACCATCAGTGTTCAACTTGCCCGAAAAGAGGCTACAGACAAGCTGTTAAGAGAGATTAGAGACGTACTCTCGAACCTCGTCAGCACATCATTTACCGGAAAGAAGTATATCAAAGAATGCTTCAACGATAAAACCTATTATGCTGAATACAATCATGAAAGCGTAACACGCGCCATTCTTCGCAGTGCAACATCTACCGAATTTTACGATGAAAGACACGACGAAAGGAGCATATCGTACGACTTCGAAATGCTTATTTACGACTGTTATGAAGAGGAACCTATAGAAGAAGCACTGATTACCGAGGCCGATTTCAACGCCATTTGGAACGAGCGCGAAAGATAGCACATAGAAACTTCACGCTTAGACAGGCCATCTAAGCACCATAGAAGAGTTTTGTAACGTGCTTATATTACCCATTTAAGGCAATTAGATGGATAGTTTATCCGGCTTCTGCAAGGCACTCCCCTCCTTTGGAGGGGCAGGGGAAGGTTCCTCCTCCCATCTCTGTCGGCCGAAAATCCGCCATTGCACGGCACCTCGCATGGCCAAATAAACAATGAAAGCAAGCCACAGAGCATGATTGCCCATGACGGGTTGCAGCAACAGGTCTATCGCAAAGAACGCCAAGGCGGCCGCTACAGACGAGACGAGCATGCCGCGCGTAGCGGTAATTCCGATGAAAATGCCATCGAAGATAAATGCCGCAACGCCCGCAACGGGTATCGATACCGCCCAATAAAAGTAAGGTTCGGCCGCCTCTACCACAAGCGTTTCGTTGGTAAGCAGGCTAAGGAAAGCGTTTCCGCCCACCGCATAAACCAACGTAAAAGCCGCTGCCATGGCGGCACCCCAACGAAACAAGGCTCGCACAAGTCCGGTGAACGCCTCACGGTTGCGGGCTCCGTAGTACTTACCGCTAAGGGCTTCGCCCGCATAAGCAAAGCCATCCATCACGTAAGAGAACAGGGTAAAGAGCGTCATCAGCAGAGTATTTACCGACAGAATGACGTCTCCCTGCCGCGCTCCGGCCGATATAAAGAAGAAATTCACGCCAACTAAGAAGAGTGTACGCAGAAAAATGTCGCGATTGACGGTAAAGAAACGGCTCATCGCCTTACGGTCGAAGAGCGACGAGTGCCAGTCGTAGCGGTTCAATCGTGAGTAATACCGCACCCAGCAGGCCAATGCAACGAGGAAACCTGCCCACTGTGCAACGAGTGTTCCTACGGCCACGCCCTCGATTTTCCAATGAAGAAAAAAGACAAACGATAGACTTGCCACGATATTCACCACGTTCTGTAAAATGGAGACCATCATCGGAATGCGGGTATTCTGCATGCCTATGAACCATCCCGTAAGGCCATAAAGCCCGAGCATGGCGGGTGCGCCGTAGATACATATATTAAAATAGGTGACTGCATGGGGAGTTACCTGTGCCGAAGGGTGCATAATCGAGAGCATAACCCATCGTATAGGCCACTGAAACACAATGAGCAGCAACGCTATTGCTCCGCCTATCGCCAATGAACGCACAAGCATCCGCATGACTTCTGCCAGATTACGTGCGCCGAGTGCCTGCGATGTCATGCCGCTGGTGCCCATGCGAAGGAAACCGAATATCCAGTAAACGACGTTAAAAATCATCGATCCCACGGCGATAGCGCCGATATAAGCCACATCGCCCATATGACCGACGATCGTAAGATCTACCAGCCCGAGCAACGGAACGGTAATGTTCGATACGATAGAGGGCAATGCCAAACGAAGTATTTGGCTGTTTCTGCTGTTCATTGAGTGCACTTGTCTGCACAAAGTTAAGCATAAAACAAAGACGGAAGACAGATGTATTCCAAATTTATGTTAAGATAAACGCCCGCAAATAAACTTTCCGATGATTATACGGTCAAATAACCAAACGAAAAAAATGATAACGAAAGAATAACAGACAGATGAAGAAGGTTAGCAAAGTATGGATAGCAGCGGGCATAGTGCTCATAGCGGCAGTGGCTGCATGGCTGCTCTCGGGCAACGAGAAGAAAGAAGAAATTGCTTTCGATACAGCAAAGGTGGCGCCTGCAAACATACAAAACAGCATCACGGCCACGGGTACGATAGAGCCGGTTACATCGGTTACCGTAGGTACACAGGTGTCGGGCATCGTTAACAAGTTATATGTAGACTACAATAGTGTGGTGAAGAAAGGTCAAGTTATTGCCGAACTCGACAAGACAAACCTCATTAGTGAGCTGAAAACAGCCCAAGCAAATCTGACAAGTGCACAGAGTACGCTGAATTATCAGGCCGAGAACTTTAAAAGATATGCCACTCTGTACAAGAAAGGTTTGGTGAGCGCCGACGATTACGAGAATGCCCAGCTGACCTACAAGCAGGCTAAAGAACAGGTAGCATCGGCACAAGAGACGGTCAGGAAGGCACAAACGAACTTGGGATATGCCACTATAACCTCGCCGATCGATGGCATCGTGCTGTCTAAAAGCGTAGAAGAGGGGCAGACGGTAGCGGCAAGTTTCAGCACGCCCGAACTGTTTACCATCGCCAAAGACCTGACCAACATGCAGGTGGTGGCAGATATAGACGAGGCAGACATCGGCGATGTGGCCGACGGAGAGCGAGTTACCTTCACTGTAGATGCCTATCCGGACGACAAGTTCGAGGGTGTAGTGAAGCAAGTAAGGCAGGAAGCCACGACTACAAATAACGTTGTAACCTACGAGGTGGTGATCAGTGCGCCCAATACAGACCTTAAACTGAAGCCGGGACTTACGGCTAACGTCACTATCTACACGGCCGAGCGCAAAGGGGTATTGAGCGTACCGTCGAAAGCGCTGCGCTTTACGCCCACCAAGGAGACTGTGGGCAACAAGAAGATTGTAGACACGGAGGCTAAGAACAAGGTGTGGACGCTCGAAAACAACAATACATTGAAAGCACATGCCGTGAACATCGGTATGACAGACGGCACGCATACGCAGATTTTGAGCGGCATTTCGCAAGGTAAGGAAGTGATAACAGCCATCAAAGTGGGCTCGAACAACGAACAAGAAACAAGCAACAATCAAGAAAGTAGTCCATTTGCACCGGGCCCAAGGGGCAGGAAAAAGTAAGGTAAAACGTAACCCTACCCTGCACAGCCGAAACAAAAAGAATAAATATGGATAAGAAAGTTGTCATAGAACTGCAACATGTAAAGCGCGATTTCCTCGTAGGCGACGAAACTGTACATGCTCTCCGTGACGTGTCGTTCAAGATATACGAAGGTGAGTTCGTAACTATAATGGGGAAATCCGGTTCGGGTAAGTCTACTCTATTGAACCAGTTGGGCTGCTTGGATACCCCTTCGAGCGGCGAATACTACTTGGACGGCGTGTCTGTACGCACGATGTCGAAGTCGCAGCGTGCCGTTCTAAGGAACCGGAAGATAGGTTTTATCTTCCAAAACTATAACCTCTTGCCCAAGACGACAAGCGTAGAAAACGTGGAACTCCCGCTGATGTATAACGCTGAAGTAAGCGCCAAAGAGCGGTTCGACCGTGCTGTGGAAGCGCTGAAAGCCGTTGGCTTGGGCGACAGACTGTATCACAAATCCAATCAGATGTCCGGCGGACAGATGCAGCGCGTAGCTATAGCGCGGGCATTAGTTAACAATCCTGCCGTTATACTGGCCGATGAAGCCACTGGGAACCTCGATACAAGGACGAGTTTCGAAATCCTTGTGCTCTTTCAAAAGCTGCATGCCGAGGGTAGGACAATCATTTTCGTAACACACAATCCCGACATTGCGCACTATTCGAGCCGAAACATTCAGCTTAGAGATGGGCAAGTGATCAGCGACGAGTATAATCAAGACATCTTGTCGGCGGCAGACGGACTTGCCGCATTGCCTACAAATTCCGACGAATAGTTAATTACAGCAACAATATATGAATTATATAAACCTCTTAAAAATAGCCTTAAGAGCCATCGCAGCTAATAAAATGCGGTCGTTTCTCACGGCATTGGGCATCATTATCGGTATTGCCTCGGTGATTACCATGCTAGCCATAGGGCAAGGAACCAAACGAAGTATACAGGCAAATATTGCCGAAATGGGCTCCAATATGATTATGATAAGTCCCGGAGCCGATATGCGTGGCGGTGTAAGACAAGATGCCTCGTCGATGGAAACACTCAAGATGAAAGACTACGAGGATATCAAAAACGAGTGTACATATATCAAGGCCATCAGTCCGGTGGTAAATAGTAGCGGCCAATTCATATACGGTAACAACAATACTCCGTCGTCTATCTACGGTGTCAATCAAGACTATCTTGAGATAAGGCAGCTTACAGTAGAAGATGGAGATATGTTTACCGACGCTGAAATCAAATCCAGCGCCAAAGTATGTATCCTCGGACAGACGATTGTTAAGAACCTGTTTCCCGATGGCAGCGATCCTATCGGCAAGGTGGTACGTTTCAACTCCATTCCTTTCCGCGTGATAGGCGTATTGAAGAAAAAGGGTTACAACTCTATGGGTATGGATCAAGACGACTTGGCACTGGCTCCGTATACGGCAGTAATGAAACGTATATTGGCACAAACATACTTGGGAGGCATACAATGCTCTGCCATAACGGAGGGAGTTACGGATAAAGCCACCGATCAAATATCCGCCATCTTGCGTCGGAACCATAAGCTGAAAGACGCAACCGATACAACGGAAGCCGATGACGACGATTTCAACATACGCTCACAAGAGGAACTGTCGAGCATGATGAATTCTACTACCAACATGCTCACTATATTATTGGGCTGCGTAGCGGGCATTTCGCTCATCGTGGGCGGCATAGGCATCATGAACATCATGTATGTGAGCGTTACCGAACGTACCCGTGAAATCGGTCTGAGAATGAGTGTCGGCGCAAGAGGAATAGACATATTGAACCAATTTCTGATAGAAGCGATCCTGCTAAGCGTTACGGGCGGCGTTATCGGAGTGGCTCTCGGCATAGGCGCTTCGTATGCTATAAAACTGTTGGCCCACTGGCCTATATACATACAGAGTTGGAGTATAGCGATGAGTTTTGCCGTATGTACTTTCACCGGAGTGTTCTTCGGATGGTATCCGGCAAAGAAAGCAGCGCAGCTCGATCCTATAGAAGCCATCAGATACGAATAAAAACAAACATGCCACAGATGGCAGATACGCATCATAAAAGCAGGGGAACGATAACCGCTCCCCTGTTTTTATTTCTGCTTCGTCATATACATTCCATCGCCCGCATCTATCTGTTTGGCCGCTTCGTCTACCAGATAAACGGTCTCGGTACTATCTTTAAAATCGCAATGCAACTTGCCTTGCTGATAATAAAAGGTGCCATTGCTCGTCTTTCCATCGAGTGTTTCCGAAATATATTTACCTTTTATCGTCAGTACTATCCTACCGTAAGAGGTATCGTAAATCCATCTTCCTTGTATCCAATCGGGTATCGGTTCGGGATGCACCTCCTCATATCCGTCGGATGATCCGGCAGAATCTTCCTCTACCCGCATGCTTTCATCCCGTTCCGGAGAACCTACAGAAGAACTCTGCACCACATGTTCGGTCTGAATTTCGTCTATACTGCCAGAAGATTTGCAGGTGTTAAAAGCCAGAATGATAGCAAACACCATCAATACCAAGACCAACAAGAAACCTTTCAAGCAGCCCCGATTATGACCAGACGGCACATGCAGCAAGGGTGGAGGCGCAACATGCTGCCACTCTTTGGCACTCTCGTTGCGGTAATCGCTACGCACATCGGCGTTGTAGCCGGTAATCTCATCATAAATTTCGTTACCTTTATGTGCCGTAACGGCCGTTGCCACCGGCTCTTGCCCATCTTTTAAAGGTTCTTCTTCGTGAAGCATTGCAGAGACATCTTCCGTATATTTTGCCGACAAAGCCTCATCCTTGGGTAAGATATAAGTGAAAGGAGTACCGCAACGAGGACAAACACAGGCAATTTCACTCATCCCCGATGGCGCTTTCGTATCGTATCTAAATCTACATTTAGGACATTTTATCTCCATCAGTTTCTTTTCTTTTCATATCTTGTTGTATGCAAAAAGAGCGATAGGCACTATTCGAACCTTACTTGTGCCTTACGCATCATCTTCCAATGCTCACCGTCCTTCACGGCTGTACCCTCTTCCTCGGTGATGATGTGGCGCGGATAACCGCTCACATTTCCACCAACTTTACACACTGGTTTTATAAACTGCGACACGCTGATCATAGCTGTAGCAATGGCATCCGGCGTATCAAGCAAGATAAAACTGCCGTTTACCCCATCCATTGTAGTAAGTTGATAGATGCTTTTCCCAATCTGTTCCACCGAGGAGGCATGACTGAAAACGCCATCTGTAGTGGGTGCAGCAAGAAAGAGTTGCCTCTGTTGCCCGTAAACAGGCATTGCAAGTTCGTTATCCTTACTGTCTACCTGCGATACACCGGCACTCTGTCGTTCACGTTTCGAGAGTTGTCGCAATTCTTCCTCCAACCTATTTATTCTATTCTCTAAAGATGTTATCCGTTCATTCAACTGAGAGAAAAGGTCGGCGGCGCCTGTATCTCCGGCAGACTGCCCCACCACATCCGGTTGTTGCTCCGAAGAGCCCTGTTTACCGAGCAAACCCGAAAATATATTCCCCATGTTTCTTCTGCAAATTTTAGTTTATCACTCTTTCTGTCAAGGCATTAAAGGTGCTCTATCAGGTTATCTCTGATGCTCCCGATTATCGGGTAAAAGAACACAGTGTCTTCAATCGTGTCGGTTGCATTCCTATCCTCTTGGTTCTTGTTTACAAAGTTCCAGCCATGAAGCAGATGGTGTTCCAAGTCTTTGTTTACATATTCGCGGAACTGTTGCAACGACCTGTTGTCTACAAGAAAGCGGTCTACTACTCGAATATCGTCGCAGAGTTGTACGAAGAAATCGTTAAAAGCCCTCACCTCTCCTACAATTCGGCTGCGTATATCGCCATCTTCCATGTCTGCATAAGTCAGGCATTCCTTATCTATCATGGAATAATTATACTTGAGAGAACTGTCGAAGTTGTCCATCAGTCGATTTAGCTCGCTTACCTGTTCGCATCCGGCATGATCTCTCACCTGCATAAGGGCGCCACGACATGTAATTTGCTTGGGTTCGCGCTTCTCCATGATCACCGAAAGGCCATCTGTATCGTAAGTTTCTCCGTAAACTCGCTCGAATACAGTCTGCGTCAACTGGTCTAAGTCGCGATTGCTACCTACGATATCGAGTATTTTCGAGCCTGTTCCGCTAAACATAATGCTGCGCGGTTTGTCGATTTGTCGGTGCTTCATCATACGTGCAACGTAATAAATCAGTGCAACATAGAAATATATGAATATGATCTTCCGCTGTTCATCCTCGTTCAAGCGCATGTTATACGAGAAGACATCGTTGCCGGATACTACCTTATTGGTTATTACAGAGAAGAGGAACGTGTTGATATCCTCACTTTTACGTTTGGCAGTTATATCATCGAGGATGCCGTTAAGTTCGCCATAACGGTCGTCATCGCCGTCGAAAAGGCGCTTGAAGTAATCTACGTACTTCATAAGCATGGGGTTTGTGTCGCCATGAGGTACGTCTGAAAAACCGTCGCCAAAGAGTACGTTGGCGGCAAACCGAAAAGAAGTGAGCATAACCGGCTGATGTGCGTTCGATTCAAATACCACCACGTCGCTCGAACCGCCTCCTATATCGATGCTTGCCACGGTAGACGCTGCCCCGCGGAACGTACTCGAACTCTTATAGAAATAATAGGGAGCTACGCTCTCGGGCATTTGTATAAGGTTCGTCTCGGTATCGCGCACTCCGAAGACCTCGCGGAAAGTCTTTGCCCACATGTCGCCCATCTTGCGTATATTGCCGACTTTCATGGCCAGCGGATAGAACCAAACGAGACGAGTCTTAGATATATCGCCATTCTCCAGCAATACTTTGGTACGCATGAGCAACGCCAATTCGGTAAGATATGCCTTCACACGCTTGCTGTTTGCCATCTCTGTAGACCATTTCAGGTTCGGAACGATGCGATTTCCGTAACCAATAGACTCTTTCTCGTATATGAACGGGATGTTTGCATCGCCGAGCGCCACGATATAATCGGCATTCTCGGCATCTAAACGCTCGCATTCCGAAAGCACTGTACGTTGTGGGAAACCGTAATCTTCGCCTATATTCTTAGGCAAGAACTCCTGTTTAAGAATAACATCGTATAGGATACTCTCTCCATTATATAATGTGGCGAGCAAACGGTCGCGCGATGCAGAAGTTATCTTAAGGGGTTCCGGCATGTTTGCTCCGCACATAGTTTCCACATGCGTATTGGTGGTACCGAAGTCGACAGCAAATGTAAATGCCTCGTGCCCGGGTATATAATCCGGCCACCGCGGACAAATAACACCCTCGGCAGTAAGGTTTTCGTTGCCATCAGATAGCGTTATGCCGATATAATCAAAATCGCTATGCAAGCAATAATAGCTCGATCCTACACGTTTTTCTGACTTCAACGACCGGTTACGCATAAGAATATCGGCATCGGGCACCTTGTTTCGATAGCCATTCTTATAGAAAGACAAAGATAAATGGTGGTTTTCAAGCATGCCGAGTGCACGGTCTATCAGCTGCACATTGTATTGTTTCAGGCCCTGCGTACGTACAAACGGGAAAATACTCAATGCAAACGGCACAGTAATAAAATACCCCCGATTGTTCTTCATATCGTAAGTTGTATCGACACTGTTTGCCGCTACATAAATTCGCTTGAGGGTAATATATCCGTTCTGCTTCTGTACAGGAATACGAAGTATGGCTGTTACGGTTTCCGTTTGTCCGTTCTTGCAGTGCTGGAGTTCGAACCTCGGACGGCCGCCTATTGTTCCATACAGGTCTTTTACATCAAAGTATTTGAAATAAATGGGCTTCAACGGGAGCACAAAGTCGCAATCGTCTGTCTCTCTACTACCGATAGAAAGGTTTCCATCGAAGAAACAATCGCGGTCTAACGTATAATCGAGCTTGATCAACGATGGTTGGAAGAAGTCGTCATCGGTCAACCAAGGGTACTGATGCGTAGTTGCAGGGAGAATACGTTTATCGGGTTCCAATACATAATCCTCCGGTTGTATGGCCGTGGTATCATCCCAAGCGCCGGTAATATACTTGAATGGATCGATAGACGTGGCATTCAAATGGTTCTGCAATACCAACGGAAGCCGTTCGTCTGTCGCACGCGAAGTTACTATCATAAAGTCGCTCCGTGCAATGGCAGCCTGTATATCTTCGGCACGTGCACAATAGAAAGGAACTCCAAGTGCCTGAACGCCCTCATCCAGACGATCGAAATTAGTATCAAGATACGAACGTGCCTTCTCTACATTGGCAACATCGTACACCAAGGGATTACCTATTTCTTTCAAAATCTCATTCTGCATGTCTGCCGAAAGCAACTTCATATTGGCAATGAGGTAAGCATTAACCTCGCTACAGAGTTTCTTCAAGTCGGGATAAGCCGTAAACAAAGCGTAAATGTACTTAATAAAACGTTCGTTACGCATATAAAGCGGCCGCCATAGGTCGAACAATTTCACGTTCTGCTCTACAGGAATATCGAATACATGGGGCATCGCATTGGGTGTCGACATGAACAATGTAACGGGAGAAGTGCTGCCGATGACCTGATTTCCAAGTACCAAAAAGTACAAACGATCCATACGGTCGAAGTTAAAAGCCTCCTTATCTTGTTCAAGAAACATCTCTATTGTCTCGCCCAACAGCTTATGTTGAGAAGAGTTTTTCAGCCCATCGAGCGCTGTCGCACGGTTCCATTCCACAATATGCAACCGGTTGCGAAGCTCGGTATAATTGAAAAACAGCTGTGCCACATCGAGTGCATTGGCAACGAGTTTCTCATCCATAGCCTCGCCATTCAGACTTGTATGCATGGAAAGACGCTTGAATGCATTCTTTACCAAGTCCATCTGAGCGAACGGGGATGGGATTGCAGTACGCGGATGTTGCGAAAGACCACCGTTAGGATCATCAATCATGTCGATTTCATCAGCATGATACTGGTTATTCAAAGGTATCCAACCCTCACCGGTTGTCTTTTTATTGTATGATAATATCTTTGACATGTTTGTTTGTTCTTGCTTTTACCGGTTATGAAAACAAATCGTATTTCTCGTCTACCAACTTGTCGAGCGTCTCATCAAGCAGATCTAAAAGTTTCAGCGCCACTTTATCGGTACCATACTGCTGCGTTTTTACGGCTTGCTGCGAGGCTTTATTCAACGCTGAAAGTACGCTTTTATAATCGATTACCGACTTAAAAAGACCGCTTTTCGGTGCAATATCGGTAAGTGCATCGCTCAGTTTATCCGTATTCAGATTAAAAGGTTGAAAGCTACGTTGATTGCCTTTCAACTCTTTTAGCCACAAACGATACCCTACAAAGAAGTCGCTTGTCAGCGTAGAATAAAAACTTGTGGATAGAAAACTGTTCTTTATTTCGGGTTTGTCTTCCGTATAACCTCTGCCGATATCTGCTTTCAGTTGATTTGTAATATACATATAGGCAAGATGGAACTTAATAAACTGCTTATTGATCAGTGCACGTGTAGACACTCCGAAGTCTTTCAACGACAGCGTTGTCTTATCACTGGCGAGCCCGTATTCCTTGAATACCGGATTTATCGCGTTACCATCGATAGTTTGCAGCTGCTCATCGGGCATGGAAAGAAAATCGAGTACGGCCAATGCACCCACAAACTCCACCACATGGGCATCATTGCGCTGCCCGTTACCACCGGGATCATTGAAATACGGATTAGAGGGAATTTCGTCTCCCAAGTAATAACAAGCATTGATCTTCGACATGGGTATGTCTACTCCATTTCGTTTCAGCCCCGTCAGGTTATCGTGATAATAGAACAAGGCCGACTTTGTTTTCGAGATAAAATCGGCATGCGAGATAGGACTGTTCTCATCCTGTTGCACATTGAAATACGGCAAAACCGTCAAAGCCCCTATCCGTGCATCACGCAAATTACCGCGATTGTTTATTTGGGCATTATTTCCGGCATTGCGAATGTTCTTAACTATAATGGGATAACCTGCCGCCCCCGTGCCGCCGAAGATAGAACTAACCACGAAAATACGATCGTTCTTTTGAAATACGTTGGAGAACTGCCTGAACTCTTCGGAATCTTTAAACTCGTTCAACGCCACCGAACCAATATTCGGAGAGCCCACAAAGCCGATATCCATCTTGGTGTTAAGCTGATCGTCGGAGAACATCATCGAGCATAGAGCCTGATTTCCTGTATCCAATGTGGAATAGGCAATGAAATCCTGAAACTTCTTCGACTCCACTGCTCCCATATTGAAAAGGAACGTATCACTCAGGTTACTGCCGTTAGGCAGAATATCACTCAACGATGAAATCTTGACAGAGAAGAAACCCTTTGCCACGTCAGCACTCTCGCCATATAGAGATTTACGAAGCTGCTTATACCAGCGCAGCAGGTTATCGGTACGTTTCAGGTCTTCGTTTGCCTTGTGCGGATCTACAATAATGGGGATCACCTCCAAGGATATGGGGTTCCCGTTATCGTCGACCGGATGAATTCCGGCAGCAAACTGCATAATGAGCGGACGCATAACACGGCTGCCAGTACCGCCAACTAAAAATAAGAATAGTCTCATCATTCTTTTTCAATATCTTTATGTCTGCATGCAGACGTCGACGCAAAGCGCCTGTTATTATTCCGGAATAGGGGTATGCCTGCAGTTAGACGACCACCAACGCACGGAATAGCTCGCCAATACGAAGAGCAGAGCCTCTACCACCATTACTACCACGCTAAAACTTAAGAGCTGAGAAGAATAAGATACGCCTTCCGTATCGAACACTCCATTCAGATATACATAAATTTCTATCGGAACGGATACCGCCGCAATCGCCAGCACCAACAGCCAATGATACCATCGGGAGAAACTCACACTGTTGATTACATAATAGTATATTCCGGCAAAAGCCCATGCCTCTACCGCCGAAATAACCGCTACGATAAAATAAAGATTTTGGTTATACATGTCTACAGAGAACTCATCTTCGTAATACATGGCCTCTAAAACCGTAGTGGAAAATATGATAAACAAGACTGTAAGTACAATTCCCGTTATCAGCAATAAAGTATTTCTTTTCATTTCGTAAGATTAATTTCTTTTAGGTTGGCCCATTGCTTAATTTTTAAACTTCAACTGCAGCCGGAAATAATAAGGTTCGCCGTCGGAATATTTCTCATAACTGCTGTAAATACCATTCAGCAAATACTTCAACCCGAAAGTAGTACGGCTATCGACATGGGTATCATCGTCGCTCGACGATGCGGTAATCCACTGCGGCATACGGTTAAGTAGCCTGATATTTACATCCTGCTCGTGCGTTATCCGGTCGGCCGACAAGATGAACAGATGCGTAGCACTGCCGATATATTTCTTTTCTGCCGGCGTTACATCACCTTTACCGATGCGACGTATCTCCTTGATTTCTATCTTGTCATCGGCATCTATGCGGTAATTGGCCTTATCCGTAAGATACTGATCATCAATAAGCATACCCGACAAATCTACAGCTAAAGCCAAACGAATGTCTCCGCTGTTACGGTCGGGTTCTACATCTTCAATGGCATGTATTTGGGTGTTCTGTCCACGTTCGGGGCGAAATCTGCCGCGAATACTACCATGTTTCAGAAGTAGAGAGCAATAAGGCTTGTACACATCGTCGGTCTCGAAGAGATACATGTTTTCGTATCCGCGCATAGAAGCAAAACGCGCGAATGACATATAATTCTTGTCTTTGGTCAAACGGGCTATATTGTCGTTGCTTCCAACCACAACAATGTAGTACGGGCGATACCCATCGTACCGATACCCTTTCGAAGGAGAGTTGTAAGGATAGTAAAGTCCGTTGTACGAACCCCGCATTTTCACGATGAGCATAGCCCGGTTTTTAACCTCATCCTTGAACACTGCGTTGGTCATTCCCTGTGCCTCGGCAAATACTTTCTGCGGATTAACGCCTGCCATATCCTTGGTCGAGTAAATCATATCGGTAACCAAGATGCTCAATTCATCATTGCCGGTCTTGTTGAGAATATTGCCGAAGATAGCTCCAAAATCGGTATATCCGGCATCGCCTATACCTTTTGTAGCCTCGAATATATCGCTATCTGCAATAAACTTACGGAACCCTTGCGGATAGGCATTGATGCTGCTGTTTACAATATATATCTTATTGTCTTCGTTATTGTTCGGTAAACTGTTGAGCATCGACACGATAGCCGCTTTAAAAGAACCGTCTCCCGCCGGCGAATCGTAGGCAATCATCGAACCGGAGCGTTCAAGATAGAAGTTAACGGCAAGATATTCGCGCCCTCCTATACCCACGAACGAGATCTTTTTAGCCGGACGTCTGTGCTCGAACAGTTCGGTTATATAGCTTTTCACAGCCTCTATGTCGAGTTGTCCGTCGTGGTAAAATTCTTTAAGTTGGGCCTTGTTGGCGTCAAGATAGTATTCAATCGACTGCCAATCGTTACGGTCGATGGTCTGATCTTTATCCGCCAAGCTGACGAGCATTAAGTTGAAATCTTTTTTCTGCCTGTTTCCACAACTGCTAAAACTTACTGTTATGATTGTCAAAAGCACTATATAGAAGAGGCTTTTCAATATCTTTCTCATGCAGATATGACGTTTATAAAAAGTATATTGTTGCAAAAGTAATCAAAAAACATCATACTACGCCCATTTTACATAAAGTTTTAATACTCTATCACACCTTATTGGCTTTATAAACAGGCGATACGATAAGAATAGAACGGCCGTACATCGCACTCAGGCCATGCTTCTATCTGCGTTAGAGCACACTTCTGTTCCTTACACAAATGCAAACGAAAGAAGGATCATGTCAGGAATTAACGGCTCCACAATGCGGACAACGGCCTTTATGCGAGAGCGTTGCACCGCAATTTCCGCACACATATCGGGCACGACCATACTCCACGTACCTATGAATAGCAAACATAAAGTAAACGGCAAGCAGGATATAGCCTATATAGTATAAGGTGGAAATACTGAAAATAATATAGTCTGCGGCGCATACAGCCACCAGTCCGCTCAGATATTGCACAGCCTCACCGAACGGTAACCTATGGCGCACGTCGTCTACAGCAGCAATGCCCACTATCAGCATAGCCCATACGGAAAGGAGAAATACCGACAGTATGGCGGGTACACCGAAGGGATTGAGCGTGGGATGGTAGTAGAAATGCCGCCAAACATCGGGGGCGAACATCTGTATAGAGGCATAGAGTGCCGCCGAGGAGGCCACGAGAAGGCACAGCAACGTGGGATAGAACGAGTCTATATCGCGGAAATGCACGATACGCGCCCGCTGCCTCAGCAACTTACGTATCCAATAAGTTACGGCTATGATGCTGATAACGACCAAGAAGATGAGCAAATGAACATCGGAAAACGTAGAGATGAACTGCGATATAGGATCGTCGGGTACCACTTTGGGCAGCATTTCGGTCTCGTGTATCCACCCGAATGTGTGCTGATCGCTGGCTAACTGTACCCACACGGAGTCGATGCTATCGGTAGAAATCATACGAATATCGGCTACTACCACGTGCTCGTGTCGGCGAAGAACCAGCGAGTCGGTCATCAAACCCGATATCATTTCTTCGGGTTGTTGCTTCAACAACACCAAGGAGTCGCTCTTCACAATAAAGTTATAGTTATTGGTATAGTGGTGCGTACTTTGGAAAGAAAGCGAATCGAGCTGCCGTTCGCTGTACTGAACCAGCGCATCCGACTTAGCCGTTTTCTTATGATAACACGACGAAAGCAACAAAAGCGCCGATACAACCCAAAGTGCCGACAGGCTTACGGTAAACTTCTTAGTTTTCTGCATATAGGTTCATTTGACATTCTTTACAGTTGAATTGCAGGCGAAAACGTCGCCCATCTGCCAATCTGAGATACAAGGGTTCGCGCCAGAAGGGCTTTTTTCCGCCGTATTTCACGCAATATCCCAAGCTGAAACGCAGACAATGACGACATTGCATGAGCAGGTCGGGCCGGCGAGATGCACCTGACGTGCCGTGAAGATGCGATGTTTCGAACGCCGAGGCAATGTCTCTAATGCCGCGATCTGCGTAAAATCGGCCGGCCAGACGGTTGGAAACATTGAAAAGGTAGGGGTGTTGTTCGTATTCGGGTTGCCAATATTTTACTGGTGAAACGGCCGAAGAAAAGACTTGCGAGGGCTGCCGATCGGCCGCGGGTACAATACTTTCCATCGCTGCACGGCGCAATTCGGCGAGTTTGCTCGACGGTACAAAGTATCTGTCTGCCTCCTCTCGTATCTCTATCTGCTGCGCCTCGTAGGGCGTATTGCCGAGTTTTCCGAGCTGATTGAGTATGTTTTCGCGCTGCGGTTTCAGGGCTTTCTGCTTTTCCATCGCCAATATCTTGGTCACAGGCACAATGCCTTCACCCGTAACAGACAGATTGAAGCCGTTTTCCGTAGTGCCGAATGCGATGCTAATCGGTATCTTTCGCACGGCTGTCCGCTGCGAGAGAATTTTTCCGAAAGCCTCATCGTTGTTTCGATACAGTGCAAATCTCGGGCGCAGGTGTGCCGGCATTTTCAACGGGAACAGCCGGTTACCCTCTACTCTGTTCACGCGGAAGCCTTCCAGTTCGTGCTCATTGTTAATGAAGCAAAGCCCGTCGCCATTACTGAACACGGCAGTTCCCGCCACATTGAAGCTGTTGTTGCGCAATTCTTTCACGCATCCGACATATTCGCCAAGTGCCTTCGGCGTGTCGGGAGAGTAGATGTCGGGCCGTCGCCCATGTAGAAAATAATCGGTATAACCACGGTTGAAAGTCTTTTTCAGATCGGGCTCGAAGGCATATTCTACCTTTCCCAGCGAAGCGCGTCGATAATCTTGCGGACGTCTTGCTATGACTTCGTTCAGTCGTTTACTGTATGCCGAGACCACATTCTTTACATAATCCGCCTCTTTCAGCCTGCCCTCTATCTTGAAAGAGCACGCTCCGGCATCGGCAAGCAGTTCGAGATCGTCAATCCGGTTCATATCCTTTAGCGACAGCAAATACCGCTGATGTTCGATTTCCCTGCCATCCGAGTCCATTAGGTCGAACTTCATGCGGCAGAACTGTGCGCACTCTCCTCTGTTGGCCGACCGACGGAAGCAATATTGAGAGGCGTAACAAACACCCGAATAGCTCACACAAAGGGCGCCATGCACAAATACTTCCAGCTCCATACCGGGCACCCGACCGTGGATTTCGGCAATCTCGGCGGCCGAAAGCTCACGGGCAAGCACGGCACGTTCGAAGCCTGTCGACCTCAGCCATGCCACCTTCTCGGCCGTTCTGTTATCGGTTTGCGTGGAAGCATGCAGTGCCGGCAACTTCATATCGGCATTCTCGCGCCGCAATGTAGTCATTATCTCCACTACCGCCATATCCTGTACGAGCAGTGCATCTGCGCCCGATGCTGCCAAACGGCATATCATATCGCGGGTGACGGCAAGCTCTTCTTCGTAAATAATGGTATTGATAGTGACGTAAACCTTTGCTCCGAACCGATGGGCATAGCTGCACAGCACCTCTATATCTACCACGGAATTGCCTGCGGCAGCCCTCGCACCGAAGCGATCTGCACCGATATACACGGCATCAGCGCCATGATCGATGGCTGCAATGCCGCATGCAAGGTCTTTGGCCGGCGCCAACAGCTCGAGTTTACGCATAAACGAAAATCATTATTATTTGCAAATACCTCATCTGATATCATTGATATCGTAGGGTGTTTCCTGATAAACGTAGTAATTCACCCAATTGCTGAAGAGCAAATTGGCATGGGCCCGCCACGTTACCAAGGGCTCGTTGCGCACATCATCGTCGCGATAATAGTTCACAGGCATTTCTACATCGCCCCGTTTCCCTGTATCGCGTTTATACTCCTTGTCGAGCGTATCGGAGGCATATTCCAGATGTCCGGTAATAAAAAATTCTCTCCCACCGCGCGCCATCACCATTCCGACACCGCTATCCGGCGAATCGCTGATGAGCGTGAGGTGGTTGTTCGCCACGATATCCTCGCGGTGAACTTCCGTATGGCGGCTCTGCGGCATGGAAAAAACGTCGTCGAAACCGCGGAAGATGGGTAGCTCGGGCATCAAAGGATATTGCCGGAAGATGCCAAACATTTTCTTTTTCAAGGGATATTTGGGTATACCGTAATGATAATACAGTCCGGCTTGCGCCGCCCAACAGATATACAGCGTACTCGTAACATGGTTGCGCGCCCAAGAGAATATCTTGCTAAGCTCGCCCCAGTACTCTACTTCTTCGAACGGCATTTGCTCCACGGGCGCACCGGTGATAATCATACCGTCCCAATTCTGCTTTGCCAACTCGTCGAAATCTTTATAGAACATCATCATGTGTTCCACCGGAGTGTTCTTGGGAGTATGACTACGCAGCTTCATGAAGTTGACTTCGAGCTGCAAAGGCGTGTTGGAAAGCAACCGTACCAAATCTGTTTCTGTCGTAATCTTCAACGGCATCAGATTCAGCACCACAATCTTCAATGGACGGATCTCCTGCCTGTGGGCACGACTTTCGTCCATAACAAAGATATTTTCCTTTTTCAGCAGGTCTACTGCCGGCAGTTTATCGGGTAATCTTAATGGCATTCGTTCATCAATCTGTTTTCATTCTGAATTCGTGACGCAGGTTCGCACGCCACGCCTCAACTGCAAAGATACAATATAAATCCGAATTATAGTAAGCAACGAGACAATTAAGTAGGGAAAGAAGGGGTTACGGAGCTGCAAAAACAGATTACAAATCGGCGACACTCCAAACGAACGGGAAGCAGAGAAAGCCATGCAACCTGCCTTTCACCATAGAATAACAAATCTGTTATGGAGAAAACAAACGCTTTCTCCACAGTGAATTGAAATGATGCAGACACCAAACGTGCCTGTTTGTCAAGAATACTTAGGCTGCCATTTGATATTTTCTACAGCTTTTCGGGCATCTGTTATCTTTTCCTTTGTTATGCCCTGTTTGATAGCATTCTCCGTTACAACCACGGCGATATGCTCGGAGAATTCCGTCAGTTTGTCCACCGGAGGTAATACAGCAGCACCAGATTTCGAGGTGTCGACCATTCCACCGAGGGCATGTGCGGCAGCCGACAGCAACGCCTGATTGACCACCTTGGCCGTAGAGGCTATTACACCGAGTCCCAATCCCGGGTACATCAAGGCATTGTTGGCCTGTCCGATGTCGTAAGTTACACCATTATACACAACAGGAGCACTGGGTATGCCCGTAGCAACAAGCGCTCGACCGTCTGTCCAACGGATAAGATCTTCCGCAGTGGCCTCTGCCAGTTCAGTAGGATTGGATAACGGGAAGATTACAGGGCGGTTCACAGCCGACGCCATTTCCTTGACAACCTGCTCGCTGAACATGTGTGGCGTGGTCGATGTACCGATGAGGATGGAAGGATGCACAGCCTTAACAGAACTATAAAGATCGGTGAACGCCGTTGCATCGGCAAACTCCGCGTGATGGCGAGTAAAACGTTTCTGCCCATCGGTCAGTCCTACGGTATCGTCAAACAGCATTCCCTGCTTGTCCACCAAGTAGATACGACTGCAGGCATCGTCTTTTGAAAGCCCTTGTTGCAGAAACTCCTCGTATATCTGCGTAGCAATACCCACACCGGCCGTACCGGCTCCGAAGACCATTACGCGCTGATCAACGAATTTCTCTTTCGAAATATTCAGGGCACCGAGAATACCTGCAAGCGCCACGATGCCCGTACCCTGTATGTCGTCGTTGAATGTTGTGATACGATCTTGATACTTTTCCAAAATCGTTGCGGCATTGGAACGCCCGAAATCTTCCCAGTGAAGGTACAAGCGCGGAAAGAGTTGCTCGGCCGTAGTAACGAATTTATCCACGAAATCATAATATTTTTCGCCACGCACGCGAGGATGCCTGTTGCCAAGATATAACGGATCAGCGAGCAACTTAGGGTTATCGGTACCCACATCCAGTACCATCGGCAGTACTTGATTAGGGTTGATGCCTGCAGCAGCCGTGTAAACCATCAGTTTACCAATAGAGATTGCCACTCCTCCGACACCCCAGTCGCCGATACCCAATATCTCTTCGGCATCGGTCACCACAATGAGTCGTATGTCTCTACCACCCGCCGCATTCTTCAAGGATTGTTCTATATCGTCGGGAGAATCAATAGATAAGAACGCTGCATCCTGCGGTTTCATGAACAATTCATCGTATTGTCTGATGGCATCTGCCACTGTAGGATCATAAACGATAGGCATAAACTCGGCCACATGCCGCGACATCAAGGCGTAGAAAAGAATGCGGTTGGTGTTAAACAGCGTCATCAGATAGACACGTTTCTCCAAATCGGTAGCTTTTCTCTGGTATTCTTTGTAGGTCTGCACTGTTTGTTCTTCAAGTGTTTGTACTACAGACGGCAACGCCCCTGTAAGGTTCAGTGCCTTTCTTTCTTCCAATGTGAATGCTGTTCCCTTGTTGCAGAACGGATCATTCAATATTTCTTGAGCTGTTTTCATAAGTTATATTTTTATATTTCGGGCAATAGCGCCCATGTTGTTTATGTTTGCAAATATAGCAAAAAATAGAAGAGGCGAATATAGAGAGAACTCGTTTTTTCATAATTTTAATGACTATCGGTTTCTAATTCGAGTAAAAATCTCCATCAGGTATAAAGTGACAGTTAATAAGGCTATGCTTCTAAGCGGTATAACCATTGCCTCTATCGTGCTTAGGCAGGCCGCCTGTCTGCATAACATGGTGTTTCTTCGGCGATTGATGAAATGAAAGGGACGAGTAAGGCAATAATAAAAAGACGTGGACACTCGGTATGCGGTTCCTCTTCCGCTACCGAGTGTTCACGCCCATTTGATGTTCTAAGTATAAAAATATGTCTTTCCGCTAACAACTTACCATAGTTGTAAACGCTCGCTTTCGGGCAGATAAAGCTTGTCGCCCGACTTCATGTCGAATGCCTTATACCAGTATCACTGCACAGCAGAGAAGAAATACTGATTGACAGACGTCCCTATCATCTATTCCACTGCCACGCCATCTATAGCCAGCAGCTCTCTGAGCCGGAACTCCACCAAACTAACATTTTGGCCACGGTAAGAACTTCGCACCATCATCTTTACGAATCTTCCCTTCACGCCACCGGCATTAATCACCGTTTGTGTTGCGTCGAACCAGTGTGGTTCGCCGTCGTGGGGTGCATCCACCGTTAGTAACTTCTGCCAATTGTTGAGTGCTACCTGATGATAGTCGCTCAAATTTCCGCCGTCGGCCACAGGCTTGAAAAGGAACTGCTCGTCGGCCGAAAGCATCACGTCGCCCGTATGGAAATCCGAGAAGTTCGATCGCTGCGTAATTCCCACAGCAATAATGTGACGCGCCTTGCGCATATCAATCACAAATACAGTTTTGTCAGCATCACGATGCCCTTTAAAAGCATGGTAATTACGCGAGTGACTATAATCGTAATCATCGCCCGAAACACCGCCGTGCGAGAACGAGGAGGCGTCGGGAATCTGCCATCCCGTGTGCCAGAATGTTCCGTTGTTATTATCGAAAATAGCACCAATGCCTGCATTATCCTCCGATCCGCCTATGGCGTTATCGTTGTTGCAGAACACTACCTGCCAGTCGGAACGATCCACCTCGCGCGTTGCAAAACGGGGGTTGCCTATCATCACATACGTGTAAGTACCGTCGATCTGCATTTGATCACCCATAGAAGAAGAACCGATCTTCAACGGAAGCAGATAACTGTGATCGCTCACCAGATACGCACGATTGATTTTGAGCGTGGCTTCGGCAGTAAGCGCGCCCGTTGCAAACGAAAGGTTCTCCACACTGTAGGCATTCGAAGGTAACAATTCGTAGCTCGTGCCATGAAAAGAATTATAATCGGCCACCGCCTGCGCGTTGTCCGTCACGTCGATCGTACAGGTGATATTCCATTTGTTGGCATCACAATTCTGTATCTTCATAGGCAGTACCACGTCGAGCGATTTATATATCATCATTTCGTCGATCTGTTTCTCGGCGAAAGAAATCATAGGGCTGCGCACGTCCAGTAAATACAACACGCTGCACATATCGGCGTTCACGCTATCGGTTGTGCTCACTAACTGTAATGGTAACACAAACCTGCTACTCGGGTTGGCCTCTATTAGTTGGAAAATTTCCATGGGCTTGAAGCTCACCGGAAAATACTTTCCCGCTTCACCCGCAGCAAAAGAAATATCCTCGCCACTCTCGAAAGTAAACGCCGATTGTGGTATCAGCTTATAATCTGCTCCTTGCACACCGCTGTATACACTGTCCAGCTCTTCTTGCGAAAGCACTCTCATGTGATACGTTGCGCTTGTATTCGGTTCACTTCCACCCTTTAGCACAATCAACGTGTCGGTGGCCGTTGCTTGCGTGGTAAACAACGATAGGTTATGCTGTCCGTAATTTTTCACATAAGCTACCTTGTGATAGGCGTCGGGTACCAAGTTTTGTAAATCGTAGTCGCTGTTACGGCACGATGTGGCCACGCCCATGCACATAAACAACAGAAGAATATAATATATTAACTTTTTCATCATCGTAAATTTATTTTATGGTTAATAGCCTGGCGACTGCCTTAGATTAGGATCGTTGTAAACCTCGCTGGCAGCAATTGGGAGCATGTACATACGATCGTTCCACTGGAAAGGCTGATCAATACGCTTAATTTGATTGAACTCCGTAAACGACGGATTCACTTTCTCGAGCGCATTCAATCCCTCGAAGCGGCCAGCCTTCAGATAATCGGGTGCCAGCATCCAGCGTCGTAAATCGTAATAGCGATGGGCTTCGCCCCACAACTCTACGAACCTCTCTTCGCGCACCATGTCCATCAAAGTGTGATCGGTGGTGATGTCGGCAGTTGTCAGCAAAGGAACGCCTGCACGCTCACGCACCACGTTCAAATCATCCAACGCTTTCTGAACATTCCCTACATTGGCATAGCATTCTGCACGATCTAAGTAAAGTTCCGCCAAACGAATGATGGGGAATGGCACCATACGTATGTTGTTTCCACCATCTTGCCTAAATTTGACGTTGGGTTGAATAAACTTCCTGTTGATGAATCCCGTCTGGTTATTATCACGTTGATATCGAGAGGGATTATATCCCTGACCAAGTCTAGCAGCACTGAGCATATTAACAGTTAAAGGATCTCCGTTCGAAATAACCTCTCCGTACACATCGCCGTCGAAAGACATCCATGCATAGAAACGAGGTTCTCGCTTATCGTGTAGCTTAATAATATTCGCATTGCTCAATCCCGCAGATTGCAGCCAGTCTGCTTTCGGGTAAAAATTACCATCGCGTTCGGGCAACTTGCCATCCGCGGTAAAAAAGTGCGACATCGTGTAAAGTGTGGGCGACATACCTGCCCATCCACCAATGGGGTTTCCACTTCCGTTCAGCGTAACTCCGTGAGGAATACTTATCAGCATTGAGTTCACTTCTGTGGTAATTACACCAAATATCGTCTCCTTGTTGCCTTCCGTTTCGGTAGTTGTCATGAGGTAACGCATCAACATGACTTTCTTTCTGAAGGTTTCATCAGCACCGTTATAATCAGGCAACGAAAGCTGATCGTTATTTCTTAAGACCTCTGAAGCCGCTACATCGAACAATTCTCTTTTGCCTTCGTTCACCGCAAGGTCAATAGCCTCGTTGCATGCTTCCAAAGCCTTTTGCCATTTGGCGGGGGCAGCAGTGCGGCTAACCAGCTCCTTTCCCCGCCCGGGAGTTTCATAAACCGTGTTCTCCCAATTAGGATAAGGAAACGAACCATTCCATAATGGCGATGCTGCATATAACAGCACGCGGGCTTTAAGCGCTTTGCATGCCGTAGAAGTAGCACGTCCCAATTCTTCTACAGACACCGTGGGAGGCAGATGTTCAGCTGCGTCATCATACCATTTGCAAATAGAATCCACACATACATCATAATGACTACGCCCGGGAAAATCGGTCTTGGCCGTGTTCTGCGGAATATAATGATCTACCAAAGGAATAGGCCCGTAAGCATTCAACAGCTGCATATGATAGAAAGCCTCCAAGAATTTAATCTCTGCTTTCCAACGAATTTTATCCGCTTCCGACACATTATCGGGGTGCAGCACGTCTATATATTTCATGAATAGGTGGCACTGACCTAAATTGTTATAACAGTTTGTCCACGGCCCAAACTCCGTATGGTTCGACGGCGTCATCTGGTTGTAAGAAACAAACTGCTCTCGATGCCCATACAATTGCGGCTCCACATACTCGTCGGCTGCCCCGAAATACTGACAGAACCAATCTAAATAAATAGCTGGAATGCCCGTATAGCAAGAATACAGGAAGCCTAATGTGGCATCTCTGTCTTTCATTGTATCATCAAAATCGGGAGCTTGCGGCGGCACAATATCCAAATAATTACATGAAGTCAGCACAAAGACCGACAACAATAATACCCCCAACGTTTTCTTTATCTTATTCAAACTAAACATAATTCATTAAATTTTAATTTGTACACCTATGTTGAACGTTCGCTGAAGTGGATAGGAATTCCACCAAATCTCCGGATCCCAATACTTGAAAGGACTGAACACAGCAAGATTATCGCCACTGAAGTAAAGGCGACAATAACGGAACGAATAGCCTATCTCTAGAGTCTTCCAGCGCAAGAAGCTGAAGTCGCGCAACCAAAACGTACTATTCGGTTGGTTATTAGCATCGTCGCTCTCGGAAAGTCCGAGACGGGGGAAGCCCGCATTTGCATCAGGATTGTTTTCTGCCCAATAGCTATCGGCCACCCATTGCATAACAGTACGTTGACTGCTGTTATTAGCATGGAAAGGCTGGAAGCCTTGCAAAATCTTCTTAGTCTTGGCAGAGCCGTTGAAGAACACGCCGAAGTCCAGCTTTTTCCATGTAAGGTTTACACCTATTCCATACTGCATGCGTGGCAAACTTCCATATTCCGAAATCATCACTTGATCTTCTGTGGTAATCTTTCCGTCTCCATTCACATCACGATACTTAATATCACCCACCATGGGCGTGCTGCCCAAGCCCGACTGATCGGCATGCAATCTTATTTCTTCTTCCGATTTAAACAATCCTTCGGCAATATATCCGATACAATGACTTAATGGTTTGCCTGTTCTCGTTTGCCATACGTAAGGATAATCCGGATCGTCTACATACACATATTTGTTTTGATTATAGGTTAAGTTACCTCGTACTTCCACATGCAATTCCTTATTGATATTCGTATTCCATACTACAGCTAATTCGAAACCCTTATTGTCTACTTTACCAACATTACTGAAAGGAATGGCCGACCAATAACCTAAGATCGTAGGAAAGGAACCACGACGCATTAAGATACGATCGGTTTTATGATGGAAATAATCGAAAACAATGTCTAATTGATTAAACAAACGCAGATCAAGTCCAAGATCAAACTCTTTAACACGCTCCCAATGAGCGTCCTCCACTGCATAACGAGCAACACCAGGACCATGTTTAGTAATATTATACGGAGAACCGTTGTACGGGCCGGTAGTATAACCACTCCCGCCTCCTACATTCACCTCGTTTATATAGAGGAAATGGGCTGCCCCTGCATCCTCTCCAGTATCATCGTTTCCTACAAGACCATAGCTACAACGGAGTTTCAGAAAATCAATATATTTTGAAACGGGCTTCCAGAACTTCTCGTTACTAACCACCCAACCGATCGATGCTGCCGGAAAGAACTCGAAACGTTGCCCTTTAGCCAAGCGTTCGGTTCCGTTATACCCAAAGTTTATTTCGGCCAAATAGGTATTGTTGTAATCGTAGGTAAATCTACCAGAGAGGCCTTGGTTCCTACTTGGATACACTTCTTCGCGGTATTCGCGCATCATGTACATCAGCATGCCGCCAACAGTATGTCCGCCGAAACGCCGGCTATAGTTCAAGCGAGCATCAAAATAGAACGTATCATCATTGTGTTTTGTGATATCCGACTGTGATATAAAGTCGGTACCACTCCTTAAAAGTTCCGTTTCAAACGCATTGGGATCACTCGCTTGCCAGCTGCCGTCTACCACTCTGTAATAATAAGGTGTGATGGAGCGTGAATAGTTGGAGCTTGCATATTGTTTCCAATTCACCAATGCAGTAACGTTTAATCCCTTGGTTATAAAATCCAACTCTTGGGTAACGTTCAGCGAGGTGTTGAATGTTGCGTAATTTAATTCCCGATAAGTGCTCAACATTTTAGCATAGGGGTTCACAAACAAACGACTATCGCTCATCACGGCATTACCGAAACGAATATGTTTATCGCCCTCTTGTGCGGGGAACATTACAGGGAATGTTACAGGATCGTTTTGAAATGTATCCCACAAAAGGTCTCGCGATGCAATATTAGGTCCTTTTGTATTACCTATTTGCGTATTCATTCGAAGACCAACTTTCGTGGTATTCGTGAGATCATAGGTCAGGTTATTCTGAAAAATATACTCCCAGTTATTATAGTTATTATTGAACGCGTAGCCGTTTCGCGTATTCAGCAATCCCGTGTTATGGTTCGACTGCAAGCTCATGTAATAAGCAATTCTGTTTCCACCGCCCGACACATTGAGATTTGCCCGCTGATTGAAACATCCACTTTTAAACAGTTGGTCGTACCAATTCACATTCGGATACACATAAGGATTTACTCCTTTGATTGTATTTTCAATCGCATCTTCGGAATATCTCGGGGTTGCACTCGGATGGCGAGTAATTAATGCCTCGTTATACATACGCATATAAGTTGGTCCGTCTACAAACTTCACACGGTTCACCGGATGCAAATACGAGGCTTCCAGCGTTACGTTAATGGCAGTTTTGGTATTTTTCTCGCCCGTCTTCGTTGTTATAATCATTACGCCATTAGCACCACGCGCACCATAAATGGCCGTAGCCGAAGCGTCTTTCAAAATGGTAAAGCTCTTAATGGTCTCTGGCGGAATGCGATCAAGGTCGCCGGGAAAGATTTCTACATCATCTAAAAGAATGAGAGGCCGTGTACGTCCGCCAAAGGTTGATACGCCGCGAATATAGAATTCGCCCACTGAGCCGGGCTCGCCGCTGTTTGTTTTGGCGATTACACCGGCCAACTTGCCGGCAAGGTTATTGGTAAGCGAAGAACTCGGCGTACGCAAATCATTTCCCGAAACGGTAGAGATGGAGCCCGTTACAGATATTTTGCGTTGCGTACCTGCACCTATTACCACCACCTCACCCATCTGGGCATCTGCCGGAGTCAGTTGGATATCCAACTCACCCACATTACCTATTCTCAATGTTCTTGTTGTGTAACCTATATAGGAGATGGTTATATCGTCATCAGAAATAATTCCTGTAAGTTTATAACGCCCGTTTACATCGGTAATACAACCTAAATTGGGCTTTCCTTTTACTTGAATAGTTACTCCGACAAGCGGTTCTCCCCCCGTTATTTTATCCGTAATAATACCCGTTAACATACGAGTTTCATTCTGCACCTGACGAAGAATATCGGCGTTTTTCCCTTGTTCATATATTCTTACATCTGGCTGTTCAACCACATAGGATAAGACTCCTCGCTCTTTCCTGTTGCTGTTCGCATTAAGAAAAAGACTCACTCCTGAAAACAAGAACAAGGCTAAAAGTCTCATAGATGTCAAGAAATGGCCTTTTTTAATGCACAAATCCTTCTTCAATTTTTCATTCATGATATTTTTATTTAGTTAAGTATTTTTTGTTAATTAATCTAAGTCTAATCAAAAGTTTTCATTAATCGGTCGTTTGATTATTCAGGATAACTGGTTACAAATATAGATTTTTACATAAAAAAATACAAGCATTTTAAAATTAAAAGCCATATCAATTATTATTTTTTATAATAATTTGTATTTTTTCAATGTTGAAATAACATAGACAATTCGACAGAAAGAAGAAAATAATCCACCTCATTTTTATCGGTCATCAGAAAAAATGGATGAGTAAGGCAATAAGAAAAGAGCGCGAACATTCGGTGTACGGTTCCTTTTCCGCTACCGAGCGTTCACGCCCTTTTGATGTTCTAAGTATAAAAAACTATCTTTCCGCTAACGACTTACCATAGTTTCAAGCGTTCGTTCTCGGGCAAGTAGAGCTTGTCGCCCGGCTTCACGTCGAATGCCTTGTACCATGCTTCGATGTGCGGGAGGGCACCGTTCACGCGCCACTCACCCAAAGAGTGAGGATCGCTCTTCACACGCGAGCGTATTTCTTTCTCCGTTATGTTTTGTCCCCACACCGCTGCATAGGCGAGGAAGAACCGCTGATCGGCCGTAAAACCGTCTTTCACTTTGAGTGGTTTCTGCTTGGTAGCGTTGCGATAAGCATGGAAGCTCACCTCCAGACCGCCGTGGTCGGCAAGGTTCTCGCCGAGCGTAAGGCGACCGTTTGCCTTCAAATCGGGCAGCACATTGATGTTCGAGAAGAACGCAGCATACATATCGGCACGCTCCTTGAAGTTAGCAGCATCGGTAACCGTCCACCAGTCGCGCATATTTCCCGTCTTATCGTATTGCCGTCCTTGGTCATCAAAGCCGTGAGTCATCTCGTGTCCGATCACTACACCGATAGCGCCATAGTTGAATGCATCGTCGGCTTGCGCGTCGAAGAATGGATATTGCAGAATACCTGCAGGGAAACAAATCTCGTTGGTCGTGGGGTTATAGTAGGCATTCACCGTCTGCGGCGTCATTCCCCATTCGTCCTTGTCCACCGGTTTACCTGCATGCTTCTCGATATTCCGCTTGTCCCAGAACAATCTGCATGCCTGTACGTTCTCGTAATACGACTTTGTAGGATCGATCGTCAGCGCACTCATGTCTTCCCATTTGTCGGGATAGCCTATCTTTACGTAGAACGTGGCGAGCTTCTCGTGCGCAGCCAGCTTCGTAGTATCGCTCATCCATGTCTGCGCATCAATACGTTGACCGAGCGAAACCTGCAGATTTTTCACCAATTGCTGCATGCGTTTTTTGCTCGATTCGGGGAAATAACGTGCACAATACATCTTGCCCAAGGCCTCTCCGAACTGGTTATCGACCTGTGATGTTACGCGTTTCCAGCGCGGATAGTCCTCTTGTCGCCCTCTCATCACCTTGCCGAAGAACTCGAAGTTGGCCGCCTGAACGTCGTCGCTTAGATAGCCTACCGCCGACATAATGGCGTCCCACTCCATCAAGGCACGCAAATCATCGGCCGTGAGCACCGATGTAAGTTTGTCGATACCCGCCATGAACGAGGGTTGGCCTACCACCATATCTTGAATATAAGCCGATTTCACGCCCTCGGCATGCATCATTGCTTCCAACGGAATGTTGGGGTAGTTTTCCTTGAACTCCTGTAGAGTCATCTTATTGTAGTTGGCTTGCGGATCTCGGAGTTCGGTGCGACTCTTCGAAATTAATGCAACAGCGGTCTCAAAGCGCAAAACAGCGTCGCGTTTTGCATCGGCTTGCGCCTCTGTAAAGCCGAATAGGCGGAACATCTTGGCAATATGTCCGCGGTAAGCCTCACGGATGGCGACCGTAGCAGCGTCGTTATCGAGGTAATATTCTTTCAAACCGAGCGTCAAACCACCCTGATAAATGTTCAGAATGTTCATGGATGAATTCTTTTCATCGGCCCCGAAGAAGCAGCCCATGGGCACTCCGTAGCCGAAATACGCATACTTTAGTTGCAATTGGCGCAACGCATCCAAGGTTCGGGCAGCCTCCATTTCGTCGAGCAACGGCTTCACCGGCGCCACTCCATCGTTGTTGCGGCGTACCGAATCCATAGCCAATTTGTAGAAATCGCTTAATTTTCGCTCCGTCGTACCGGCCTTGTATTGCTTTTTAAGCAGGTCGCCAAGGATGGTATTGATACGCTTGTTGTTATCTTCTTGCAACTGATCGAAGCTGCCGAAGCGCGAGTAAGCGGGCGGAAGCGGGTGACTTTTCTGCCATCCTCCCGTTGCAAATTCATAGAAATCGTCGCCCGGACGGACTGTTCTGTCGAGGTTCGACAGACGAATACCCGGCTTATCTTGCGCCAATCCCATGGTGGGAGCGGCCATCATCATCATGGCCGGTAAAATTTGTTTCATGTTCATATTTCTTAATTTTTTATATGTGTGATTTAAACTTTCATTGCCTCAAGTTGCTCCGAGAGCTCCATCCAGCGTTCGTTTTCGCTGTCCAACGCCTTTCGGGTTACGGTATATTCGGTTACGAGTTCCATGTTCGAGGCGTTGGCAGGCAGCATCAGCAGAGCATCCAGCTCCTTAATTCGCTTTTCCATACTCGCAATCTTGGCTTCGCTCTCATCAACTGCTTTCTGTGCTCTGCGCAACTTCTTCTGCCGTTCCTTATGCTCGGCGTAAGAAAGATTACCGGTCGAGGGAGTCTCTTTCCGCCCTTCTCCCATTGAAAAGGAAGCAATATTGGGGGCAGACGTTTTTTGTTGCAGCGCTGCATCGATGGAGTTAGCGTGCAGTTCTCCCTTTCCATCGGAGACAACGAGAGTGGCTGTTCTAAGAAAATCATAGATGCCGCCAAGATGTTCGCGCACTTTTCCGCCACCGAATTCGTAGACTTTCGTTACAAGACCGTCCAGAAACTCACGGTCATGACTCACAATGATGGCGGTACCGTCAAAGGCTTTGATCGCTTCTTTCAGTATATCTTTCGACTGGATGTCCAAATGGTTAGTCGGTTCGTCGAGGATAAGCAGGTTAACCGGTTCGAGCAGCAGCCTTATCATGGCCAGTCGAGATCGTTCTCCGCCGCTCAACACCTTCACTTTTTTGTCTGCAATCTCGCCACCGAACATGAATGCGCCCAACAGGTCATTGATTTTCAGCCTCATGTCGCCCGTTGCCACGCGGTCGATGGTATCGCGTATCGTCAGATTTTCGTCCAACAGCTGGGCTTGGTTTTGTGCAAAATAACCGATTTGCACGTTATGTCCGATCTTCAGCGTGCCCGTATAAGGGATTTCTCCCATGATACATTTGACGAGAGTCGACTTACCTTCTCCGTTTTTTCCCACAAAGGCAACCTTCTCGCCACGCCGGATTGTCATGTTTACACCCGAAAAGACAAGATGTCCCCCTTCAACCTTTCCCTGCAAGGGAGCAGAAGTCGGTGTCGTTGCACTTTCTTTTATTCCTTCTCGGTCTACCTTTTCAGAGGAGAGTTGGAGAGAGGTAGCAGGATAAACCTTACCGAGATCTTCTGCAATAATAGGAAAATCGCCGGCACGCAAGCATGGAGGAAACTTCAGATGCATGGCCTTATTGTCTACTTCATCTACCTCCAAAGGCACGATCTTGGCCAACTGCTTGATGCGGCTCTGTACCTGTACTGCCTTTGTAGGTTTGTACCGGAAACGCTCGATGAAGTCTTTCATGTCGGCAATTTCCTTCTGTTGGTTCTCATAAGCCCGCAATTGCTGCTCACGCCGCTCGGCTCTCAGCGTAAGATATTCATCGTATTTCACGCGATAATCTTCGATGTGACCGCAGGTGATCTCTATTGTACGGTTGGTAACATGGTTGATGAAAGCCTTGTCGTGGCTTACCAAGACCACCGCTTTGGCCGATTGAGCAAGGAATTGTTCGAGCCATTGGATGCTTTCGATGTCGAGATGATTGGTCGGTTCATCGAGCAGAAGCACGTCGGGGCGTTGCAACAGTATCTTCGCAAGTTCGATACGCATGCGCCACCCGCCCGAAAATTCGGACGTAGGGCGGTCGAAATCCGTCCGCAAAAAGCCCAATCCCGTCAGCGTGCGCTCCATTTCGGCCTCGTAGCCCTCGGCTCCGTTCATCATGTAACGTTCGTGTTCCTGCGTAAACCGCTCCACCAAAGCAAGATACTCCTCGCTCTCGTAATCGGTACGTTCGGCAAGTTCGCGCTCCATGCGGTCTATACGTGCTTTCAATTCGGTATTCCCAGAGAAGGCTTTGCGCGTTTCTTCGAGCACGGTGGTATCGTCCGCCAGCTTCATTACCTGCGGCAGATAGCCTATAGTGGTATCGGCAGGCACGGCAACAACGCCCGCCGTGGGCTTTTGCATGCCGCATAATATCTTGAGCAAAGTAGATTTCCCCGCACCGTTCTTACCTACCAAGGCAATTCGGTCGCGGTCGTTCACCACGAAACTCACATCATGAAACAGCGGTTTCACGCCGAATTCTACTTTCAAACCTTCTACTGAAATCATTCGTTTCTATCGTCTTTACTTTAAATCTCCCTTGCAATACGTTGCTCTGCACGGCAATTGCCCCATGTACAGCCGGCTCTTTCCGCCCCCGAGAAGCACAACAAAACTATTTGCAAAGATACAACATTTCGCACGGAAATCAAACACAGGCCAGCTGTTTTTATCACGATTCCGCCATGGTATTTTGCTATATATCGATTATAATTTCGGTCTATCGCCCACAAATGCGGCATCTATTCAAGACAGATAGCACATGTATTCTCCTCAAAAGAACCAACTATCGCCGTTACCAAGCGCACTGAGCAACCTATCAGCTTCATTATCTGCAATTCTCCATCGATCTTCATGGCCGCATAAGGATATCCTACGTTGAAAATAACATCTGTTTGAGGTTCCTCGTTCAGAAATCTCCCTTTTGTACGATAGTAAACACAGCCTGCTCCCTCTATTACATCATCGGGCAAAGAATCGTCTGCAGCAATGGTATCTATCACGATTTCATGGGCTTATGCCATATTCTGTTTGCCGTTATCCGTACGTGGACGGCATGCAAAAGCACACAACATGGCAAGCAACAGTATCGGTATAAATAACTTTTTCATTATGTGTTACCTTGGTTTATATTCCGATTAACCGGCTTCATAGAAGCAAATTACGAGTTTGTCCGGAGTGCGAGATTATAATTGTAATACTCTGAATTGCCCGTAATATCTTCGATTACTTTCACAAAAGGCGGGAACTTCACGGCTTCGTCTTCTACAACGCCTTTGGTTTCGAGTATCATTAAATGGCTTACAGGGGCAAGATAATCGTCGAGTTCGAAGTACTGTCCTTTCCAAATGAAGCTCCTGCGCACCTTACGGATAGTATGTCGGTACGGATCGGCTTGCTGCAAAAGCGACGAATAGAGGTTGTTATTGATCTGGCGTTCGGTCTGTATCTGCTCTGTAGCCGATATGCGTTTCTTCGTGGTGAGCACATTAACATACTTACCCTGCCATCTGCGGCGGCGCAGACGTATCTCACTGCCGGGTTCGGCCACCAGATAAGTCTGCGTGATGTCGCTCTCTATGCAATCTGGAACGACGCCCTGAAGCTCCACGATGTACTTGCGCTCCTCTTCGATAGGCTGCGGCAGGCCGAGTACACTCGATATCTCTTTCAACACACGGTAAACTTTATTGCTGAAATCTTCATGGTTATTGATTACCCGCAGGTACGGATGTCCCGTCCAAGCCGCAATTACTTTCTTATCCAACTGCCGTGCCAGCTCCAGTCCTTCGCTGCGGTGCTTGTTGTTGTCGGTGGTATAAAACTGCTCGGCCCCATCGGCTGCCGACACCAGATGGAGCACCGCGTCGTAACGATGGTCGCGAAGTTCGGCGGTAGAAGTGCCGATTGCCGCCGTCATCTCGCGCCACATCTCGGGCTTCATGTATGTAGAAATATCCATTGCCCCGCGGTCGCAAACGATGATTGTCGGCTCCTTACATTCCGAAGCCATGCGCATGAACTTGTCTTCCAATGCCATCTGTATTTCGAGCGTTGCCTTTTCGCCTTCATAAAAGAAGCCTTTGTTCGTGGTTAGATAGTCCATGCCCGACTGACTGAACAGCGTGGGAACTTCGGGAATGGTAAACACTTTGAAACCCAGACTCGAGAAGTGTTCTATCACTTTTACGAGTGCAGTGGTCTTACCTGCACATGGTCCTCCCGTGAGGACTATCTTTTTGATATTGTTCATATTAACAATTAAAGAATAAGGCGACAAAGTTACGAAAAATTCGCGATACGCTCGTGAATTACAGCAATATATTTTATCGCGATTACACATAAGAAATACGCACTTTACACAACATCTCTATGCCGAATAAACATACGGAACATCAAAAAGACGGGCTGCAAGCGTTATCGAAACCTTGCAGCCCTTTCTATCGTTTCACTTTAGGGGAAGAATTTTATGTTACTCTACCATTCCTCATCTAACCAAGTTCCTTTGGCACCCGATACACCGGGGCCGCCGGTTTCTATATGTCCCTGATCTTGCTCATTAGGGCTTCCTTGTCCGCCGATACTGGCGCCTGCATGCGTTCCGCTGCCGCTGCAAAGGCGCGAGGTTTCCATACCTACAACTTCACAAGCAGGTTTTATATACCTATTTTTCATTGTTTATTTTTCTTATTTAGCGTACAACATACTTCTTACCATTCACTATATAGATGCCTTTGGGCAGGTTTTTCAGGTCCACATTACCGCTGCATACCACCTGTCCGTTCATGTTGTACACCTTATTGGCGGCAAGTGGGCGGTCTGCGATGCCCTTTACGGCAGAAACAGAATTTATGCCTGTCGGGCTATTATCCTCCTTGGAGAAGAACGAAAACATAGGTTTGGCGTTCGCACCATTATCCTTATCGAGAACTACGCATGCGGTGTACGATGCCCATGTACCCGAGTTGGCAGCAGTCCACTTATAAAATGCGTTGGCAAACTGCGATACGTCTTTCCCTGAATAATAGTAATAAGACGGTGCAGGAAGATGCTTCGTTTTTTCATAATTGCCTATAAACGTGTAGGTAACGCCATCTTTGGTAACGACGACCTTTTGGTTTTCAAGACTTTCTTGTTTCTCCTCCTGTTTTTCAATGCCGGTGATAGTGGTCTTTACACCTGTTGCCGTGCCTGCATGCATTCCCGGGTGGATCATATAGGGATGGTGAGCACGGGTGGAAGTAACGGGAGCTTTGAATTTCAATGTTATCATTTTGTCGTGATCGGCATTCGTAGTAACCTCAACATCCGAAAATTCCACCACTTCTACAGTACTGCCATACGCGCTCTTGAGCTGCGTCTCGGTCATGTCGAACGGCAGGCACAGCGTGTACCATTTATCGTCTATACGCTTATCATCCTCCCAAGTTTCCTCCTTTTTCAGCCCCGATACGAGCATAAAGTTGTTCCATCCGGCGTAATCACCTGTACCATTATTGTACTTTCCTCCATCGGCAACGGGCCATTTGTTGCCGTCTTTATCGGTCACATAACGTGTTGTGTTCCCCGCTGTGCCCAATGTTTTCGTATTCTGATTAACATAGTTGTCGTAAGCATCCTTAGGATAGTACAACACTGTTCGGGTGCGCATATTGCCGTCGTTGCAAGTAAATGCATCTTTAGTTACAACCTCTCCGGCTCCTGTACCGTTGTAAGTGTAATTATAGGTGTTAGACGGAGGGAACGCTTGTTCCTGTGCTTTCGTATTCGCGCCCAACACATACACATCCGACAGGTTATAACAATTCTGGAAAGCCTGCGCCTCTATCAGCTCTACACCTGCGGGTATAGTTATCGATTTCAGGTTACTGCAGAGAAAAGCCGTTGCACGTATGGTCTTCAGAGTGCCGGGCAAATGTATCGCTTCTATGGCAGAACCCGAAAAAGCGCCATACCCTATTTCTGTAATTCCTTCGGGCAGCACGACGTCTTTCAGTGCCGTACAACCGAAAAACGCCTGATTATCGATTTTTGTCCACCCCGTATGAAAGTCTACTTTGGCCAGTGCAGTGCAATTCGAGAAAGCCTGTAACGATATTGTTCCGCTCGATACGCTGCCCAATACCACCCGCTTTAACGTAGAAATGGCAAAGGCTTGCGTGCCGATAGTAAACGAACGGTCTGGATTATCGGGAATAATAACTTCTTCAACAGTTCCACTTCCAACATATTTCAAGCACCTGTCCGGTATATTCTCCGTGGTTTTAGGAAAAGTAATCGACTTCAGATGCGTGTTTACACTTACCCATTTAAGGTCGTCGTCGTTAGAAACATCGGCATTTTCCAAGTCGAGTTTCTCCATCAAAGGGAACTTTGCCCCGTCGTAACCACCACACAAAGCCGTCATATCCGCACTGCTCATAGATACGCCGGCAGCCGTAACAACAGTGATTTTCTTAGCATTTTTAACGCTTTCCTGTAATCCGTTGAAGCCATTGGCCAAATCTCCGGCGGCCTTCAACGTAAGTGTTACAGAGCCATCTGCTGCCACATTGGTTTCGAGTGTTGCCATGGCATACCCTATACTCAGCATGGCAAAGCACAACAATATAATTCTTTTCATTTCTTTTTTTAATTCTCTTTTGACTGCAGTTGTTACCTACTACTGCAAAATATAAATAAAATTGTAAGTCTATCTATCAAGTTTACACAAATTTTCAGTCCGTTAAACTACGGAAAAACTGCGAGTTAGACCTATGAATCTAAACTATTCATTCAATTCGTTTTTAGTACCTATAACCAATGTCTTTACATCTTAACAGTACTACATCTTACATTCTAAGAAGCTGAACATCTGCGAAACTTCAATAAAATATAAATAGTTTGCTTTTAAAGAATTACAACTCTCTATTCTATAAAATAGCATGAATTTCATTAAAAACCGTGTCTATTCCTTATACACCATACGCATAATCCCCTTATATGCCCCGTCTGTTCCCCGTAAAAGGCCCTTTTATTACACATGAAGCGTGGAACTGCAATGCCCACATTCGTAGCTTGAAGGTCTTAGGAATACCTGAAATACAGAATACGGCCTACAGCCCACGCCTTTATGCGTGGCGATCCGTATGCATTCTCTGTATTTCTTTGAAAGTTTCCTAAGTTTTCAAACCACAAGATAAGCATAACGCCTCGTTAAAACTCTTATGTTCTGTCACAAATAATCGTAACAGGCTGTAAAGGTAAACAATTCTTTTAAGAAAATACTTTTTTTATTGTAAATTATGAGAAACTACCCCATTTTTTTGTTCTTATTGGGAACTATATTAGGATAGATAGCCGAAAAATGCCACGCAATTTAAGCTAATTGCATGGCATTGGTATCGTCTGTTTTCCTTATCTAAAGGTTGTAATTACATATAAAAGCTGCTATTGTCGTCGGGAATAAGCTCATCATACTCTTTCTTCAGTTCCTCTATGCTCTTTTTGAACTCCCTTTTAAGGTCTTCATAGAAGCGTTCAGGATCGCGGAACGAGTCGTTTTGTTCTGCAATAACACGTATCGGAAGATTGAAGCGCAGCACTTCTTTCCACTCGGTCGGTGCAGAATAATAAGGTAGAGGCCGCTTAATATTTTTATAGGCATCGTCTTCGTCGTCGGGATCGGCCGTAGCTAAGTACTTCGTGTCTTTGGCATAGAGCAGTCGCATGGCCATGAAATAGCTCGGAAGTTCCTGCACTTCTTCATCTTTAGGTTGCAAATAGAAGTTGAAATAGCCCTTGAAACCGATGTAATCCTGCGGTTGCGTGCCGTCTGTAACGCGCCCTATACGCAGGAGGCTAACCACATCGTCTGCGCTGCCTCCGGGTATTTGCGTGGATATCTGTAAGCTGTCGGGATTGGTATCGCGGTATCTATAGTCGAAAAAGTCTGAATTCATCGCTGCTCTTGCGGCAAAATCTTTCTTATCCCAATCGCCCTTAAGAGCATTCCCCGTACGTATATTCTTCGGTACATACGGTTTACCGCTGTCATCAAGGTCGGATACGGTGTAGAAAATCTGATAATGCGACGCATTTTCTTTGCTGCTTATTTCGTCGTTCAACACCTTTCCGGCAGCATTTTTAAATACCAGACGCAGGGCATAGTAATACCCTCCGAGCGCCACAAAGTATTTGCGCCCTTCCATTCCCTTACCCGATATCAGGGCGATGGTGCCGTCGGCATTCTTCTTCAACACACAGTGTTGCTCTCTCGGGAAGGTCATTTTAGAAGACATGGGATTACCGTGAAACTTTGCGCCATGCAGATGTCCTTCCTTGAAAAGTACTTCGCAAGTGGCCCAGTCTATATCGCCTTCTACTTTAGGTTTAGGCTGCGGCTCGGGTGCGGGGGTGTTGTTATCGTCGGAAGAGCAAGCCGTAAATACGGCAAACATAAGGATAAACACCATGCCCGCCCATATCGATTTGTTTAAAATTCTATACATAATTGACAATTATTTTAGGTTTGTTTTTATTTTACTATGAACAAATTGTACATAAGAACAGGTTGCCGTACTTATATTCGGAAGCCCTTCTGTACTTTTATATCGCTACTTTTAAGTATTGCCGCCACATCTTTTTCGTCTTTACCAAGCGCCTTGGCCAATTCCTTTACGTAAACGTCGATGTTATTATCGGCATCGGCCACCACACGGAAAGGCAGTTTAAGTATCACATCGCTAACGCTCCATGCCGGATGACGCTCATCGAAATCGAGCAATCCACCCTCTCCACGACCGATATACTTATCCCCCGGCAGTACATGAACGAGGTCTATGCGCATCTGGAAGCGTATGTCGGCACGCACAAACCGGAAATATCCCTTCAATCCTACACGGTCGTAAGGTACCGAGGCATCCAACGAACGGCCTTTCCTTATCCGATCCACGGTGCGGCTCTTGCCTGTCTTCTCATCCTGATAGGTATCTCCTATCGTTTTATCCACAGGATCTGTATCGCGATAAGAGTAATTGAATACCGTTTTCGTTAGCTTCTGTAGCTGCTGAAACGACGGTCTTGTGCTGCCAGACTTACCGAATTCATCTATTTCTTTGCCATCGAGCGTAGTCGGATAGGCCTCCTTTCCCGAAAAATCCTTATCGCTGATCGTAAAAAAGTGCTGATGTATGGGCAGCATCTGTAACTCCTTTTTGGCCGGATAAGTACAAAATTGTTCGTTCATCAGCCTGCCTTTGCGATCGTAATACAACATCTCGAGCGTATAATAAACATTGCTGCCCTTGATAACTTGGAACTCTTTGAGCGCACTTTGTATCTGAACACTGCCCGTACCACCCGCTGCACGGCCTATTTCTATAACCTGTTTCACGGGTATTACGTTCTGATACGACTCGTCGTAGGCCTCTACAAACTTATTATCGGCACTCATTTTGCCCATTCGCATCACCAGTTTAATCTTATTCCACTCATCGTGTCCTTTGATTTCATCCTCCACCTTCGGCTTCGGGGCCTCAAGTGCATTCTTATCGCACGAGGCAAACAACAAGACAGCAGCAAACGTCAGCGCCGTCCATACAAATAGTTTTCTGTTCATAATATATTGTTTAAAAATTAATTACTGTCCTGACAGATACGCTTCGCCCGGGGGCATGAGCGTAATATCTGAACCGATCGGTGTACTCCTTGTACTCGTTATTGAGAAGATTTTCGGTAGAAAACATGACTCTGACCGTACGGTCACTGCCGATACGGCAAGCAATTTCCGCATACGTATTGAGCAGATAATAGGCCGGGGGCGTATCATCAACGAGCTCCTTTTCCCTGTCAAAGCGCGTTTGTTTGCATACAAACAGGTTTTCAACCCTTGCTTCAGCCTTCCATTGTCGCTTTCTGCCCCACTTACATTGCCATTCTGCCGCAAACGTGTACCTGTCCGACGGAATAAGGGGCAGCCATGTATGCAACGTAGCATTGCGTGCTCTCGTCCATTCTCCTTTCCCCTTGAGCGCGAACCCTTTAGGTAATACGGCACGAGCATTCAGGTCTGCGCCATAAAAGTGACAGTTGTCTTGCCGGAAGGCAAATATAGGATAGACGCCATTCCAATGAACATGGATGCCTCCCTCACCCAAAGATTTGTCGGGACTGTCGTATATATAATTGCCGATATACTGATAGAAGAGGCTCGGCTCTACCGACAACCATGCCTCTTTGTACTCTGCCCCTGCGACGAACTTATAGCCTCGCTCCGATTTCAGGTCCCTGTTGCCCAACGACCATGAACTGCCATGATGCAGACCATTGCTATAAAGCTCGTTCACATCGGGTGCCCTCCATGCCAATCCCATATTTATTCTTGCGGCAAAGTGCCTGTCGAACTGCCTATAGAAGGCCATGCTACCGGTAAAATTGCTATACCGTTTGGTACCTCCATAGAGCTCGCGACGCCAATCGTAACCGCTCGCATCGGTATTACGAAAGTCGTATCGCAGTCCTATTTCGGCTTGTATGCCGCCCAAGACTGCTTTCTGAATAAGGTAAACACCCGATGCAAGGGTGGTATAATTGGGAATAAAAGGCGTAGAAGCCGTGCCCTCCTGATTTATATTACGCTGATAGATGGTCGAAAAACCGCACTGTGTTTCCCATCCTACAGGCTTCCACGGCTTACGCCAACGCAGATCGAGAGAGAAACTGCGCAGGTGTATATCCATTACGGGTACATAATCATAGATTTCGCTACGCCGGTTTTCGTACTCCTGACGGTGGTTATGTTGATATGCAACATCCAATATAAGATGGCTATTTCGGGCAAGATGCCAAGCCAGTTCGCCCTTCAACAGCAGATGATCGGCCTGTTGATAAGGCACACGTATATCGCTTGTGTAGGACATAACGGACTCTTCCACCGGTCTACCCGTACGGAATCTTGCCAAGAGGTCTTCTAATCCGCCCACATGAGAACCGAAGAATATGCCACTTTTGGTATGATACCAGCTCGCGAAGACAGAAGCATCGAACTTCTTTGCCCTATATCCCGTAAATAGAGACCAGCTGTTCTCGCGCTGTCCGGTGTTATTGAGCAGATAACGGGCCGTGGAATAATCGCCGGAATATCGCCACAATCCATGCAGACGAACGGCCCAAGCCCCTTTACCCGTCTCTACGGTAGCCGAAACATCCTTGCCTCTGCCATTCGTAGCATACCCCATACCGGCATAACCCGATAAACTCCAACGGTCGGAACCATAAGGTAACGGCGCCGGATTGAGCAATACTACGCCTCCTAATGCTCCCGAACCGTAACGAACGCTCTCTGCACCCTTCACAACTTCGGCTTTACCGAAGCCAGTTTGGTCTATTTCCGGCGCATGATCGGCTCCCCAACCCTGTCCTTCCAACCGTATACCGTTGTCAAGAAGCAAAATGCGACTGCTATGCATACCTTGTATGACGGGTTTAGATATCGTAGCCCCATTGCTGATGGTGCTCACACCCGACACACTTTCGAGCATTTTTGCCAACGAAACGCCTCCATTGCGCTGTATTTCGTTACTGCCAAGGGCCACAGACTGCCGTACAGGGGAATTTTCTCCATATTTTCCCGAGACTACAACCTCTTCGAGACTGTTGATCGAGGGCATCATACGTACGGTAAACGGCGTTTCTGCCGACACAAGCGTTCTTATATCTACGCTTACAGGCTCGTAGCCCACGTTTTTTACCATGCATATCTTTCCGACAAGAGCCGCTGAGGGCACTTCTGCATAGCCGTCTTTCGAGGTCAGCCACTCCTGTCTGCCGATGATGATCCGTGCTCCTGCCAACGGTAGTTGCGTATCGGCATCGATAACAACGATACGTTTTACACTGTTATCCGCTACCGCTACGCACACCTCTGCACGACTGTACAGCACAGACAATATTGTAACGATCATCATGGCGATACTGCGCACATGAATATTGTAACACATATATTAAAATTAAATTGATTTCTTCAGAATAAAGTTATCTGCCTCAATCCCGTACAGACCGAGACAACATAATCCATACATAGCCCGTGTAACGCCGACAGACAGAACATATATCGGTCATAGAAATATGTGATATGGCTGATACATGTACTGTTTTTCATGCACACGCTGCAAACATGGACTTCATGCCTTGCATGGAGGAGAATGGGCGCTTATCGGAATAAAAGGACGATAAGCTGCAACAAAAGTCGGTTCGGGTATGGTATAGATCGAAAACAGGAGTACGGGAGCGTAAGAATAGCTATGAGGCTCCACCGACTCATGTAATGTAAATTCGCAAATAGAGCACGTGCTTTTCACCGCATTAATACTGTCGCAATGCTCTACCGCAGCCTTTTTGCTCGAATAAACGTCGCCATGATAGTGAATACCTTTCAACAGCAGCATAAGCATAAATGTTGTCAATAACATCCATGCCAAGCGTTGTTTTATGGTTGTGTTTCTTCCTATCATGACGATTTTGCCAATTACCGTTTACCGTCTGTGCATTATAAGTATTTTGTACAATGGGTACAATAAAAATAACTATATACGTTGCAAATGTAAGAAATAATATTTATAAATTAAATGTCTACGGTATGGGTATTTAAAATATTAACTTATATTCGCATAACCTGCCCTCGTTTTCCGGTCATAAACCGCTTTTGTTTCTGCATCACCCGGCGTTTGTTTATATTTTATTCACGTTACAAAAGTTTCACTTTCTGCCTGTTCTTACCATAAAAACAGTATCTTTGCAAAGGATAGGCGGTGTATCGGCAAACCGAAGCATACCTCCTTATTTCCGTTTAATAATACTTAAACAAGACAGAAACCACGGAAAAAGATGAATATTTTTACAAAGATCATTGTTAGCAAGTTGCATTTGGCCGACTCGGTAGTAGAAAATGTACTGCAACTTCTTGATGAAGGATGCACTATACCCTTTATTGCACGCTATCGGAAAGAACGTACCGGAGGGTTGAACGAAGTGCAGATCGGACTTATCAGCGAGTGGAACGACCGGCTGAACGAACTCGTAAAACGTAAACAGACCATCTGCAACACTATAGAGGAGCAGGAAAAGATGACGCCGGAACTGCAAAAACGCATAGACGACTGTTGGGACAGCACCGAATTGGAAGACATCTATCTGCCTTACAAGCCCAAACGTCGCACACGGGCACAGGTGGCACGCGAATTGGGATTGGCACCTTTGGCCGATATCATTATGCAGCAACGCGAACGAAACGTGATGCAGGCGGCACAGAGGTTCGTTAAAGAGGGTGTAGACAGCGTTTCGGCAGCCATAGACGGTGCGAAAGACATCATTGCAGAGAATATCTGCGAGAACGAACAGGCCCGACAACGCCTGCGTAATGCCTTTCTGCACGGAGCGGTAATTACGTCTAAGGTTGTTAAAACCCAAAAAGATACCGACGAAGCAGCTAAATATCGCGATTATTTCGACTTTTCGGAACCGTTGCGCCGTTGCTCCGGCAATCGTCTGCTGGCCATGCGTCGCGGCGAGAACGAGGGTATTCTGCGCATTAATATCTCGGTTGACAACGAAAGAGCCGTTTCTCAACTGCAGCGACAGTTCGTCAGAGGGTACGGAGATTGCGCTCTATTGGTGAAAGAAGCGGCAGAGGATGCTTATAAACGGCTGCTCGAACCCTCTATAGAGACCGAAATAGCCGCCTTATATAAGCAAAAAGCCGACGAAGAAGCTATCGGTGTGTTTGCCGAAAACCTTCGTCAGCTGCTGTTGGCAGCCCCTTTAGGACAGAAACGCGTGATGGGTGTCGATCCCGGAATACGCACCGGATGCAAGGTGGTATGCCTCGATGCGCAGGGAAACCTACTTTATAACGACGTTGCCTACCCTTTTCCGCCCAAAGGAAACAGGAAAGCAGCCATGCGACACTTTGCGGAAATCGTCGACGAATACGACATCGAGGCCATTGCAGTGGGCAACGGAACGGCGAGCAGAGAAACCTCTGACATTCTTCGGGAGGCTCATTACCGGAAAGAGGGCATACATGTATTTGTGGTAAGCGAAGACGGCGCTTCCGTTTATTCGGCCTCGAAGACGGCACGCGAGGAGTTTCCGAATGAAGATGTTACCGTGCGTGGCGCAGTTTCAATAGGCAGACGATTGATGGATCCGCTTGCTGAACTCGTGAAAATCGATCCAAAAAGCATCGGTGTAGGGCAATATCAACACGACGTAGACCAAGCGAAACTGAAAAAGAGCCTTGATATAACGGTGGCAAGTTGCGTGAACTCGGTGGGTGTAAACCTGAATACGGCCAGTCAGCACCTGCTTACATACGTGAGCGGACTCGGTCCTACGCTTGCCAAGAATATCGTGGAATACAGAAAACAGAACGGTGCGTTTGTCTCGCGCACGCAATTGAAAATGGTTCCCCGATTAGGGCCCGTGGCTTATGAGCAATGTGCAGGCTTCCTCCGCATTCCGAATGCCGAAAATCCATTGGACAACAGTGCGGTTCATCCGGAGAGTTACGGCATCGTAGAGCGGATGGCCGACGATTGCGGATGCAGCGTAGACGAGCTGATAAAAGATAAAACAAAGCAGAAAGGCATAGATTTGAACAGGTATGTAACTAAGGAAGTGGGGCTTCCGACGCTCAATGATATCATGAAAGAACTGGAAAAACCCGGGCGTGATCCGCGTGCAGAAATCGAATTGTTCGAGTTCGATCCGAACGTAAAGACCATAGACGACCTGCACGAAGGGATGCTCTTGCCCGGCATTGTGACTAATATTACCAAGTTCGGTGCCTTTGTCGACATCGGCGTTCATCAAGACGGACTCGTACATATATCGCAACTGGCGAACAAATTCGTAAGCGATCCGGCTACCGTGGTACATCTGCACGAGCATGTGCAGGTAAAGGTTTTGGCGGTAGATATGCAGCGCAGGCGAATAAGTTTGACGATGAAATTGTAGAGATATGGCATTCTAATCGTTGTCGTACATAGAAGGAACGACGCGAAGCTCTTGATACGTCTGCTGAATATCTGCCGAAGTGATGTCGAAATGCTTATCTATTGTTCGGGGACTGTCCTGCAATGAATGCGAAAAGAGCCAATCGTAGGTTTTCTGCAAGTAAAACAATCGGGCTAAAAACCCATGAGATGCGCCTTTCAGCCAGTCGTAGCGTAACAGTTTGTCGAGCCCCATTTGCTGTAATTTACTAACCACATTCTGCGATTGTTTCACCGATACGGCGCGGTCGCCCGTACCGTGCATAATCCACAAAGGCACCTTTCCGAGTCCGCCGACATCGCTTAAAGAGCAACCGCCGCATAGAGCCATGGCTGCTGCAACCTTATCAGGATAGGTTCCAACGAAGTCCATTGTGCCGTAACCTCCCAAACTCATGCCCAGAACATACACACGGGTAGTGTCTACAGCATAATGATTTTTCGTCCATTCCAATAAGTCATTGATCTTATGTGCATTCCATGCACCACCCGTATTTTGCGGTGCTACCACCAACGTGGGGATTATTTTCCCTCTGTCGATGGCATCCAATACGCCGTAACGCCTTACCTTTTGCAGATTATTTCCACAAAGACTGGCACCATGAAGGAAGATGACAAGTGGAAGAGGATGTCCCCCTTGCTCATAATCAGCCGGCGTATATATCCAAAAACGATAACCGTTAGGAGCCAAATCGCTTACAGTTTTAAAATCACCTTTATCGATCTGTTGCGCCATTAACGGCAGACAACAGAAAATAAATAAAAGTACAAAGCCGTATTTTCTTATTTTTAAACCTTTCATACTCGAATATTGTATTGCCTAAAACAAATTACATATCAGTAATTCCAAGCAATTTCTTTTGCGCTCTGCTTACACTATTTTTGCATAAGATAGGCATCATCCCAATAATATCAAACATGTTTGATTACATTCGATTTACGCTATCATTGCCAAAGATACGGAAAAAATAACGGCCATACCACCGGATTAGGATTGTTTAAACATAAAAATAGCGATAAAAAGAGTTTTTTAACGTGTGTTTATGGCATTTAAGAAGCATACTCACACCATCGAGATAAAACAAAAAAGAGATGTACCAAGCATCAGCTTGATACATCTCTTTGTATTATTGATTTAAACGATTTTACTTCACTTTATCAACAATAGCCTTGAAAGCTTCTGGGTTATTAACAGCTAAATCTGCAAGAACCTTGCGATTGATCTCAATGCCAGCCTTATGAAGAGCTCCCATCAACTGCGAATAACTCATATCCTGAAGACGTGCGGCAGCATTGATACGCTGTATCCACAATGCACGGAAAGTACGTTTCTTATTACGACGGTCGCGATAAGCATAAGTCAGACCTTTCTCCCAAGTATTCTTTGCTACTGTCCAAACATTCTTTCTCGCTCCATAGTAACCCTTGGTGAGCTTCAGAATTCTTTTTCTTTTTGCTTTTGAAGCAACATGATTTACTGATCTTGGCATAGTTTCTTTTCCTTTAATTGTTCGACTAAAAATGAATTAACGCAGGCGAAGCAGGTCGCGTACCTGTTTCATGTTGCTTCGATCAACAAGAGTTTGATGAACTAAATTCCTCTTCTGCTTCTTTGTTTTCTTAGTCAGAATATGACTATGGTAAGCATGATTACGTTTAATCTTACCAGTACCGGTAAAACGGAATCTCTTCTTCGCACCGGAATTTGTCTTTACTTTTGGCATTTTTTGTTAATTTTAAATTGTTATTTATTTACTTCTGTGGCAACGTATATACCAAGACGTTACGCACATTCTTTCATTTCGTTTACTCTTGACTGAGTTTCTTCAGCGCGTCTTCGCCATTTTTGGCGTTGGCAAACAGACCTGCATTGGGATTAACTGCTGCAGTCTCGTCTTCTGCTTTGGCACCTTTCTGCTCTTTGGCCTCGGCTTCATGTTTCTCGCGATCCATTTTCTGCTGACTTTTCTTTGCCACCCCGACCTTTTTCGGTGCAAGATAAAGAAACATCTTTTTGCCTTCGAGCTTCGGCATTTGCTCTACCTTCCCCAGCTCTTCGAGGTCGTTTGCGAAACGAAGCAGTAGAACTTCGCCCTGTTCTTTGAACAAAATGGAGCGCCCACGGAAGAAGACGTATGCCCTAACCTTATTCCCTTCGTTAAGAAATTCCTTAGCATGTTTCAACTTGAACTGGTAATCATGCTCATCGGTCTGCGGTCCGAAGCGTATTTCTTTTACTTCCACCTTTACCTGTTTGGCCTTCATTTCTTTCTGACGCTTCTTCTGTTGGTAAAGAAACTTGGAATAGTCGATGAGACGACAAACGGGTGGCTGGGCATTAGGAGATATCTCTACAAGATCAACACCTTGCTGACGTGCCATATCCAAGGCTTGCCGTGTTGGCATTACAGTAGAGCCGTCGTCACCTACAATACGTACTTCCCTTACGCGAATTTGCTCATTCACGCGGTACTGATTATTCATTTTGTCATTCTTCATTCAACTATTTTAATTGTGTTTATTCTGCTAAACGGCTGCAAAGTTACGTTTTTTCCACCAATTAGCAAAACTTTTAATATTATTTTATTAAACTTTCGAAAGACAGCTATACTACATGAACGTGTGATGTTCAGCACTTTCTGTTTACGTTTCATCTCTATGCCATCTACACCTTTATCGACAGTTCCCGACAAAAGTATTATCTATTCTCGCAACACTTATGGTCTTTGTTTGATAGAGGTCATTTCTATCAAGCAAAGATTGCACTTCTATTTTTATACAACTCTAAATATACGGAAAATACAGTGGCACCTGTGGTTATAAACAAAGCAGGGGCAGAACGGCTGTTTTACCCCTCTGCCCCTGTACAATGCAAGATGTATCAGTCTTTCGGATGTATGTCGGTTACCTTAAGCATCTCGGCAACCTCGCCATTAATGCGCTTGGCAAATTCTTCCATAGTCATGGTAGCCTGTTCGCCTCCTCCTTGTTTCCGCATCGAAACAAGGCCGTCGGCAGTTTCTTTTTCGCCTACGATCACCATGTAGGGCACACGCATCAATTCATTATCACGGATTTTCCGGCCGATTTTTTCGTTTCTATCATCGATTGTTGCACGTACTCCCTGTGCATCAAAGTATTTAGACACTTTCTTGGCATAGTCGTTATACTTTTCAGAAATGGGCAGTATGGCCACTTGGTCGGGCGTGAGCCACAACGGGAAATGACCTGCGGTGTGCTCGATAAGTACGGCTGTGAAACGTTCAAGACTGCCGAACGGAGCACGGTGTATCATTACAGGCGTCTTCTTCACGTTATCCTCGTCGGTATATTCCAACTTGAAACGCTGCGGAAGATTATAATCTACCTGAATTGTTCCCAACTGCCAACGGCGACCGATGGCATCTTTTACCATGAAATCGAGCTTCGGTCCATAGAATGCAGCCTCTCCGTAAGCTATCTTTGCATCGAGTCCTTTCTCGGCACATGCTTCTTTTATCGCCTGTTCGCTTTCTTCCCAAACCTCATCGGCGCCGATATATTTCTCACGATCCTTAGGATCGCGGAGCGATATCTGTGCTTCGAAGTTATCGAAGTTGAATATCTTGAACACGGTCTGTATGATATCCATCACACGCAGGAACTCGCTCTTCACCTGATCGGGACGGCAGAAAATATGCGCATCGTCTTGGGTGAACGAACGTACACGGGTGAGTCCGTGCAACTCTCCGCTCTTTTCGTAGCGATACACCGTACCGAATTCGGCGATACGCAACGGCAGATCTTTGTAAGAACGCGGCTTCCATGCAAACACTTCGCAATGGTGAGGGCAGTTCATCGGCTTTAGCATGTACTCTTCATCTTCTTCCGGCGTGTGGATGGGTTGGAAACTATCTTTGCCGTAATGTGCATAATGGCCCGATGTTACGTACAAATTCTTGGAACCGATATGTGGAGTTATTACTTCTTGATAGCCGAAACGTTTCTGTATCTTGCGCAGCATATCCTGCAAACGCAGGCGTAATTCCGTTCCTTTCGGCAACCAGATAGGCAATCCTTTGCCTACTCTTTCGGAGAAAGTAAACAGTTCCATCTCTTTTCCTATCTTGCGATGGTCGCGCTTCTTGGCCTCTTCGAGCATCACGAGATACTCGTCAAGCATCTTCTTCTTGGGGAAAGTGATGCCGTAGATGCGTGTCAATTGCTCACGTTTTGCATCACCTCGCCAGAATGCACCGGCCACACTGGTTATCTTAACGGCCTTGATAAGACCGGTAGACATCAGGTGCGGACCGCGACAAAGGTCGGTAAACGCGCCTTGTGTATATGTTGTAATCGTGCCGTCTTCGAGGTCTTGATCGATATGTTCGCACTTATATTCCTGTCCGTCGGCCTTAAATTCCTTCAAAGCATCCGCTTTAGACAAAGATTTACGAACCACCTGTTCATCTTTTTTAGCAAGTTCCATCATCTTAGCCTCTATCTTTGGAAAGTCGCTCTCTGATATCACGTCGCCTTTCTTGGGCATAACATCATAGAAGAACCCGTTCTCTATGGCCGGTCCAAAGCCAAATTGTATGCCCGGATATAGCTCTTGTAGCGCCTCGGCCAATAAATGGGCAGAAGTATGCCAAAAGGTATGCTTGCCTTCTTCGTCCTCAAACTTATAAAGAGCAATGGTTGCGTCTTCGTTGATCGGACGGTTCAGCTCTACTGTCTCACCATTAACACCGCAAGATACAACGTTGCGAGCGAGAGCAGGTGATATACTCTCGGCGATTTGTAACCCCGTCACGCCCTGTTCGTACTCACGTACAGAGCCATCCGGAAATGTGATTTTTACCATAACAAATTAGTATTTAATCTTTTATCGGGCACAAAAGTAATGCTTTCTTTCGAGAACAAGCAATGTTTTCATTTAAAAATAGCATTAGATGTACTATATCTTATTTGCTCTTATTAACCGAATAACGCTTGATAACACTGTAGGCATCATAAAGTCCGAGCTCTCCCGATTTGCTTAAATCGGCAATCCCTTCGGCCCTGTTGTTACTGAATATTCGTACCAAGCCGCGGTTATAATAGGCTTCGGCTAGTCGCGGATCGTATTTAAGAGCCATGGTATAGTCGTCTGCAGCTTGGGTATATTCTTTTTTCATAGCATGCAAATTGCCACGATCGTAGTATATGTACGCGTTTCGGGAATTGAGTTCAATGGCTTTGTTGAAGTCTTCCATTGCTTTTGCCACTTTCAGTTGTGTATCCACTCCCTTGGAAGCATCGAAATTATTCATCATTGTTTGGCATACTGCACGTTGCCAATACCCCATCGAAGAGGTGCTGTCGATCTGTAAATATACGGTGAGATCGCTGATTGCAGCATCGTAATTCTGCAATAGTCCGTAGGCTACGGCTCTCTCGAACAGCAAATTACGAGTGTCGTCAATATGGTGCACTGCCATGATATGTGCCGAAAGAGAGTCGATCATGGCAAAATAAGCCTTCGATTGCCGTTCGCTCAACTGACTGGCATTGCACGTTACATACACGTGGTGGGCCGGTTTAGCTTGGGTATTAAAGGCCTCTACCTCGCGTTCATAGGCTTGATACGCCTTTACACCATTCTTATAAGGCAAATAAGAAAGCTCATACATAGGCATAAACGCCACGTCTACGGCTCTATTTTGTATCTGTCCGCGATATTCGCTCTTATATTCGTGTTCTACTTTGTTCTCATCTTCGACAACAATTTCATTGTATTTCTCGGGATCTATCTCGCTTCGTTTGCGCATTTGGTGCAATTTACTCTTGCTCCACCGTTGCTGTACGCCAAGCCGTTTATCCATTTGGGCCTTAAGAATGCGAAACTCATCGAGCTCGGCTTTTGCCACCTGTCCCAATCGGCGATAACAGCTGGCACGATGAGAAAGCCCTGTCCAGAAGTTAGGGAATTGGTCTATTACAAGTGAATAGTCGCGGATAGCCGCCTGCAAATTACCTGTACGGTCGTTCAGCAGTGCTCGATTGAATATTGCTAAAAAGTTCTTAGGCTCTAATTTGATAACATAATCGAAATCGGAGATGGCACGATTATCATCTCCAAGCTGCATGCGAAGCAGTCCGCGGTTATAATGAGCAAGGAAATTCCTGTCGTCCAACTCCAATGCCTTGTCATAATCGGCCATCGCTCCGCGCAGATTATTATAATTCAATCGTGCAAGTGCACGGTTCACATAGTTGTTCACCGTATTCGGTTTCAGGTGTATAGCTTTGGAAAGTTCCTGATCTGCGTCGCGCCACTTATGCCTCGAAAGACTGATATAAGCGCGCGTAGTCCACGAATTACCGTCATACGGATCGAGTTCCAAACTCTTATCGAGCCATTTGGCAGCCTGCGTAGTATCTTTCTTTTGCAGATATATCTCTGCTTTCAAAGTATAAGCATTGGCAAATTTCGCCCATTTAGAAACGATGGTATCCGTCTGCAGCAACGCTCGATCGTATTCTTTCGTATTCAACATACAGATGGCACGGTTGAACCAATAGTTCTGTATCTGCGGATCAATACGTATGGCTTGAGTATAATCTGCAATGGCATCCTCGTATTTCTCCTGACGTATGCGCGAAATAGCCCGCAAATCGTAGAGTCCGTGGATATACGGATTTAATTTAATTGCCTCGGTTGCATCAGCTTCTGCCCCCACATAATCGTCGAGATAGAACTTGGCAATACCTCTATACTGCCAAGGTTGATACAGAAAAGGTTTCAAAGAAATAACTTGATTGAAGTATTGAATCGAAAGAACATAGTCCTCATAGTGAAGTGCAATCTGTCCACTCGTGAGTAATCTGTCGGTATTGAACTGCCCATATACATTCAATGACAGACATAAAAATACCCAAACGATGAGCTTTCGATACATATTTCGGGAATAATTCTATTTGTGTATCGGCTTCGTACGGTAAGAACAACGATACTTGCCTTGTATCAAAGCCTTGAGTTTACTATTGACCATCTGTTTGCGGAAAGGAGATAAACGATCCACAAACATAGTTCCATCCAGATGATCGAACTCATGTTGCATCACACGAGCCAAATATCCATCCACCCATTCATCATGCTGTACAAAGGCTGTATCCATATACTGCACATGGATACGCGACGGTCTTGTAACGTTTTCATGAATTCCCGGAATAGACAGGCAACCCTCCTCCATGGTTTCTTTCTTGCTACTATCGTCGATTTCTATGATGTGCGGGTTAATGTATGCCTTCCTGAAATCCTTATATTCGGGCAAGTCGCCGCTCAACACATCAAGGTCTATCACAGCAACTCTGATACTTTTCCCAATTTGAGGGGCAGCTAATCCCACGCCATCCGACGCCGTTAGCGTCTCAAACATATCTTTAATAAGTTCTTCCAAGTCCGGATAATCCGGCGTTATATCTTTCGCCACCTTGCGCAACACCGGTTGTCCATATATATAAATAGGTAATATCATTCGTTATTAAAATATTATTTCAAAATCATAGAGAATGCAGTTATTGTCGACATTTCTCTCTTCCAACCATAGTAATACTAATCATTTTCTTGAAGCCATCCAGTCTTCAAGAATGATCGTTGCACTGATTTCATCTACCAGCGCCTTGTTTTGCCGCGCTTTCTTTTTTAGTCCGCTATCGATAACAACCCGTTGTGCTATCACCGAAGTAAACCTCTCGTCGTAGTATTCAATAGGTATTTGCGGCATTGCCTTACGCCACCTGTTCACAAACTGCTCTACCCGTTGCAGGTTCTCGCTCGGTTGTCCGTTGGTCTGCATGGGCTTTCCTATCACTATACGCTCCACCTCCTCATGTTGCACATACTGCATAAGATAGTTGAGTAGCTCTGATGTAGCAACAGTCGCCAATCCACCCGCAATTAACTGCAATGGATCGGTGACTGCTACCCCCGTACGCTTCCGCCCGTAATCTATAGAAAGTATACGTGTCATATAGTACCGGCAGGCGTCTGCCGCACTAACATGTCAGACAAATGCGGCATTCCTGCCTGATATTTCCTTTCGATACTTACTTTTTGAATAGCAACCAAGCATCGGGATACTTACTGCGGAACTGGTTACGAGACGTTACTGCATCGGCTTTAGATGCAAAAGTAGCGGAAATCACACGGTACATATTGTTACCGGGATTATAGGCAATCTGCGCATCATAGCCTTCCGACTTCAACGTACTCTGGAGTCCTTCGGCATTAGCCTTCAACGAGAAAGAGCCTACAACTACACTGAAGTCCTGCAATCCGGAACCATTAACGAGCTGAACATTCTCTGAACGAACAGAAACATTATCTAAATTGTCGACAACGGTAGTCTGTGTAGCCGGCTTTTCTGTCAGCGGAGCAACGACTGGAGCTTCGGTTTGAGGCTGTTCCTGTGCGTGTGCGTTCTCCTGAGCCTGTGCCTTTTCATACATTTTACGATAAGCACTTTCGCTTGATTTACAACCGGTGAAAGTCAATACCATGCACAATCCTGCACATAAAACAATACTTTTTTTCATATTCTACTCAGTTATTTATAGATTAAACCATTTGTTTACTTCCTTGGCGAAATTACAAAATATCTCACAAAGACACTGAAAAACCGCACATAAAGTTTGTTAAATCAAGGAAATACGCATATTTTAACAAAAAATGGCAGCACTTCTTGTCACGAATAACAAATCTTTTGTTATATTTGTCCCGTATATATAATGTATATAGAACGTATAATTTTTTAAATATCACATTTATGAAAACATTAGGTTATATCGGAGCTTTCATCGGCGGAGCTATCGCCGGAGCTGCTTTAGGTTTGCTTGTTGCACCCGAAAAAGGTGCTGACACACGTAATAAAATTGCCGATGCGGTAGACGACTTCTGCAAAAAACACGACATCAAACTATCAAGAAAGCAAGTAGATGACTTGGTAGACGACATCAAAGATGCAGCTACAGATACGGTAGAATAAGATATCGGCATGTTTTCTAACGATAAAAACATAGAAACAATAGGGCAACTTGCAGAGGTGCTCAAGCATTACATCGGGCTTCAAACGGAGTTTGCAAAGCTCGATGTAATAGAAAAAGTGGTGCGCCTGATAACGGCCATCGCTCTTACGCTCGTGCTGTCGCTGCTCCTTATATTGGCCCTTATCTACATATCTTTTGCTGCCGTGTACGCTTTAGCTCCCTCCGTAGGCACATCATTGGCATTCGCAATCGTGGCAGGTTGCTATTTCGCGCTACTTATACTGTTCATTCTTTTCCACAAACAGTGGTTGGAACGGCCGGTAGTCAAGTTCCTTGCAAGTATTTTATTGGATAAATAAAAAAATGATAAACGACCATTCGTCATCGCACACCCCATATACAGTCAACTCGCTCGAAGAATTAAGGATGCGAAAAGATACATTACGAAGCGACATTCAGAAAGATGAAGAGCAGATAAAAAGCCTTTGGAGCGATCTGTTCCGCAAATCCGACGACATTTGGGGGGCAACACCTTCCAAACGCATTGCGGGCCTGCTGTCCACAGGGGCAAGCGTTATCGACGGTGCATTGCTGGGTTGGAAGCTTTACCGCAGGTTCAACATCGACCGTCTGTTCGGCAGAAGGCGGCGGTAAAGCACTTCTGGCACCCTTTCATTCAAATTACAAAAGAAAGATATCTTACGGGTATCTTTCTTTTTTCTTGTCTCTACGTCTGCCTTTCCCCCTTTCTTAAAAGAATAGGTTTTATCTTTCGAAGAGTTCTTATGCCGCGATACTGCAGGAAAATTGCCGGATATACAAATATTTCCGCTATACTTATGCCGGACAGGAATACCGTATACCCTATAAAGAAGTGAAAACTATCGAACAAAATCAGCATACCACGCTGTGTTTTATCACCGCAATTACCGATACGGAAATAAGAAACTGCGATCGTTCTTTCCGCCCTTACGACATCAACATGAAAACATTACGAGGCATAGGCTTATAACCAATAAAAAAGGAGTACCGCTGTACTCCAACCTTGTTAACCTTAAATCTAATACTATGAAAAACACATTGCAAAATTACAAATAATATTTATGATTGCAAGGTTTTTGGATATAATTCAATAGTATATAACTTTATTTAACCGAAACCAACTATTTTTAGGCACAATTCATTGATATTGTGCAATATAGAGGCTGCAAATTCACACATTTATCTGTAACCCGTCGTACGCTAAACAGAAGCCCTCGGGCAATCGGCGGTTGGCTTCATCGTGGAAACCTATCTGATGATTCATGTGTATGAAATAGGTTTGTCGCGCCCCTACCCTACGCGAAAACTCCACAGCCTCGTCTACCAGCATGTGCGAGTGGTGGGGTTTCTCCCATCGCAGCGCGTTTACAACAAGTGTATTTACCCCGCGCAAATATTTATATTCCGTAGCCTCGATGGTCTTCATATCGGTGATATAGGCGAAATTCCCAAAACGATAGCCCAATATAGGCAACCGATCGTGCATCACTTGTACCGGAGTAAATTCTATATCTCCAATCTTTCGTCTAAGATGAGGTACTATCTGATGAAGTCGGAGCAACGGAACACCCGGGTAAAGTTTCTCTGTAAAGCAATAAGGCATGGTTTGTTTCAACGCTTTTACCGTACTTTCGTCGGCATAGATATTAATGTCGCCGAACACGCAAAACGGGCGCAAGTCGTCGATACCTGCCACATGGTCGTAATGAATATGGGTAAGCAGCACACCATCTATCTTTTTAAACGGCAAAGGCATGAGCTGCTGTCGTATATCGGGCCCGCTATCGATTAAGATACGTGTGGTATCCGTTTCGATCAGTGCCGCCGAACGCAGTCGCTTGTCGTGCCTATCGGTGCTCCTGCATACCGCACACGCGCAGCCTAAAGAGGGCACACCGCCCGACGTACCCGTACCGAGAAATGTAAATTTCATATCCCCTAAGTTGAGTCTATCTAATGTTTACTTCGGGATGAATTGCTATACCGAAGCGGTCGTATACATCCTTTTGTATCTTATGGCAGAGCTTTACGATGTCTTCACCCGTGGCCCCGCCACGGTTTACGAGCACAAGAGCCTGCTTATCGTGCACACCTGCAGCTCCTAAGGAGCGCCCTTTCCAGCCACATTTGTCTATCATCCAGCCGGCAGGTATCTTCTCATGCTCTGCATCTACCGTATAATGAGGCACTTCGGGATAATGTCCGGCAATCTCGTCGAACTTGTCTTTACCTACGATAGGGTTCATAAAGAAACTGCCGGCATTGCCCTCAAGGGCAGGATCGGGCAGTTTTTCGCGCCGTATACGTATGATCGTATCGCGCAACTGCTGCGGTGTAGGACTGGCAATTTGCTGTTCAGCAAGGCAAGAGCGTATGTTTCCGTAGTCAAGACGGGGCTTGAAAGTCTTAGACAACCGATAAGTAACATAGGTAATCACATATTTGTCGCGCCATTCACCCTTGAATTTGCTCTGCCGGTAGGCATATTCGCACTGCGCGTTGGTAAAGCTTACCGGCCGTTGAGTTGCTATCTCCACGGCTTCAACAGATGTTATAATGTCTTTAACCTCGGCTCCATAGGCGCCAATATTCTGAACTGCCGACGCTCCAACCTCTCCCGGAATGAACGAGAGGTTCTCTGTACCGTACCAACCTCGGGCAACACAGAGTGCTACAATATCGTCCCACGTCTCGCCCGAACCGCATTTAAGCATGACGTCATCGCCCTTTTCGACTGCCTCGTGCCCCATAATGGCAGAATGGAGCACCGTGCCGTGATAATCGCCCGTAAGCAACAAATTACTTCCGCCGCCCAACAAGAGCAGCGGCATATCGTCATCGGTAAGCCTGCGGAGCACATCTTGTAACTCTTCTACCGTTGAAAATTCCACAAACCTGCTGCATTTGGCAGCGATACCGAACGTGTTGTGGCGCAACAGATCGTAATTCCGTACGTCTTTCATCTTATGTACGCAATTTTACCAGCTTCCATTTTCCGCCCATACGCTTAAAGGTAAGCTCCGTTTCAAGCCCGTTGGCAATGCCTCTGATAACGAATATTTTCATATTGCTCTCGGTGTATTTCTGCCCGTAAAGTATATTGTATATCAGCCCTTTGGGCAGTTCGGGAGCAAAAGACGACCACTGTTCCGGTGCAACAGAGCCTGTCATCGTGCTGAAATCGTCATCGGGATCGGGACCGATAAATGTAAGCGGATTGTTTATGCTTTGCACCTGAAACGCCGAGTCGGTAACAAAATGGTGGTAAAACTTCAGGAACGAGGCATTCAGGTTCTGGAACATCGGCTTATAATTGATAGAGGTAAGCATCCATCGCCCGTTAATTCGGTCGAACAGATACTGCTTCACGTTTTTTTGGTCGAAGTAAATCTTTTCGATAATCACATGGTCTATCGTCGTATCTTTCACCACATTCATCTGCTTCACGTTATCGAAAATAAGCGTATAAAAGTCCTGATGCATAAAAAAATATTCCCTTTTCCACTGCTTCTTCTGAATGGTACTCGTGCTCTTTCCCTGTGTTACCTTCAATGGAAATAAGATACGTTGCATCTGGAGCTTCTTATTGGCTGCGAAGTTGAATATGAAATCGTCGAAAAGTTCATCGGCTGCCTTTGGCATAGGTGTTTCCGAAATGAGATTTTCCATCGTGTCGACGGCGGTAGTATCGGTTGCCGTCGTGTCTACAGACAAGGTGTCGGCCGCCGGTTTCTTATCGGTACAGCCGGATGTAGAAAAACTTATGGCAGCAATAGCCGCCAACAACAAAACGAAGAAAAGTCCTTTTCTCATCATACTCTTATTTTCTGCCCTCGATAAGGGCCCCGTATTTTCTTTGCAAAATTACAACATTATTTCGATAAAGTACCAAAATTTTCGGATAACTTTTTACATCTGCAGAACACATAAAATACAGATGCTGCAGATACATGTACTCTGTACCCCCTGCAGGCATGCCATGCAAGACCGATAGAAGTACCGCACAGCGCAGACAGATGTACGGAATAAAAACATCGTTTTATTTTGTATTGTCTCTTATTTGCACTATCTTTGCAGGTAAATTCGAAATTTCAAACACGTTATGTTATTAGAAAAGATAGAATCTCTGCTCAAAGAAGTAAGCACGCTTACGGCTTCCAATGCAGACGAAATAGAGCAATTAAGGCTGAAATACCTTAGTAAAAAGGGCGAAATCAATGCGCTTATGGCCGATTTCCGCCACGTGGCGGCCGATCAGAAGAAGACGGTAGGCGTGAAAATCAACGAGCTTAAGCAACTTGCCATCGACAAGATCAACGAGTTGAAGCAACAAACAGAAACCGTAGAAAGCCAAAAAGACGACATAGACCTTACCCGCACGGCTTATCCCATACCGCTCGGCACGCGTCATCCGCTCACTATAGTGAAGAACGAGATTATAGATATCTTCCGAAGAATGGGATTTACGCTGGCTGACGGGCCCGAAATAGACGACGATTTGCACGTTTTTACGAAGCTGAACTTTGCTGCCGATCATCCTGCACGCGATATGCAAGACACGTTCTTTATCGAACAAAGCGCCAATGATGTTACGAAGAACGTGCTTCTGCGCTCGCATACGTCGGGCGATCAGGCCCATTATATGGAAACGCACCAACCGCCCATCCGCATTATATGCCCGGGCCGCGTCTATCGCAACGAGGCCATATCGGCGCGTGCCCATTGCTTTTTCCATCAGGTAGAGGGCCTCTACATTGACAAGAACGTATCGTTTACCGACCTGAAGCAGGTGCTTCTCACCTTTGCACGCGAGATGTTCGGCGCCGAAACGAAGATACGTCTGCGTCCGAGCTACTTTCCATTTACGGAACCCAGTGCAGAGATGGATATTTCATGCTTCATCTGCGGCGGCGAGGGGTGCGGTTTTTGCAAGCACACCGGTTGGGTTGAGATACTTGGATGCGGCATGGTAGATCCGAATGTATTAGAGGCTTGCGGCATCGACAGCAAGGTGTACACGGGCTATGCCTTCGGTATGGGCGTAGAACGCATAACGAATTTGAAATACAGAGTGAGCGACTTGCGCATGTTCTCAGAGAATGATATGCGCTTCCTCAAGGAATTCGAAGCCGCTAACTAACCCGTTTTCCGCACGAGGGCAGCATGTTTTATGCTGCCCTCGTGCGTTTTTATCACCGCTATTTGCATGCGAAACATCCCGAAAATACTATCTCTGTGCCTGCTGTGTACGGGCAGTGCAATGCCCGCATCGGCCGTCTGCCGCGACTCTGTCCGGCGTATCGGCTTCTCGGCAGACACCCATGCGGGCCGCATCATCAGCATGGATATGTATCAGAGGATGTATCAACAAAAGAAACAATCTTTCTCTATCGCCGCTCAACTGAACTTCCATACTCTTCCGACAGACAGCGATGCCTTTGCAGAAGACTACGATTATCCCGTTATCAGCCTCGGATTGCGCTACAGCATCAACAATGTAACCATGCACAGAGGGCCGGATTTCCCCTTAGGACAGGCAAAAACGGTAGATTACGACTCGCGCTTAGGAAACATCGTCAGTCTGTATGCCGCCTTCAACCGCACCTTCTTGCGCCGGCACAGATGGTCGGCAGACTACACGCTCGCGGCTGGCATGAGCTATGCACATAAGAAGTACGATCCTTACAACAACGTAGACAACGAACTGATAGGCAGTCGGTTCCTCATATACTTCGGGGCCGGCATCCATGCCCATTACCGTTTGTCCGGCCGTTGGGGGCTGCGAGCAGGCATAGACTACTACCATCACAGCAACGGAGCGCTGAACCGTCCCAACAAGGGGGCAAACATTTGGGGCCCGACCGTAGGCATCGAGTACTTTCCAACGGCAGAATACGGCGAACGTTTCGCCAAACATGCCTCACAGAAGTCGTTTATTCCTTACTGGTATGCCGCGGTTGCGCTCGGTATAGGGGGCAAAGTGCTGAACGAGGACTGGCTGAAAACGCAATACGGCACACCACCCGACTCGGCTGACTACCGCACCGGTCGCTTTCATTTCTACAATGCGTATTCGGTACAAGTCGATATAATGCGCCGTTATGCCCGAAGATGGGCAAGCGGCATGGGCATCGACTTGTTCTACGGTTCGTATGCGGCGCGGGTAGAGGCGCTGGACAAGGCCGACGGATACCGCACGAAGCACAGTCCGTGGTCGGTCGGAATAGCCGCAAAGCATCAGGTTTATTACCATAACTGGTCTATGGCAATGGCATTGGGATGGTATCTGTACCGACACATGGGGCAGAATGCCGAAATCATAGAAAAGCCTTACTACGAACGCATAGGCATCCATTACACCATACCTGCCTTGCGCGGACTGACCATCGGTGCCAACGTAAAGGCCCATCTTACAAAAGCAGACTTCACGGAAGTGGTTATCGTATATCCTTTCAGGTTAGAATAAAATGCATATCTAACACAAACCCCACCTCTACCCCTCTGAAAGAGAGAAGATATACCCATGAGAAACAAGAAACAGAATTTACATGAATTTAGCTTGTTCAAATCCTCCACAACCCTCAAAAATAGGGAGTCGGAGATACGAATACCATCATGAAGAAATTTAAACAAACCAAATTCACAGTACAAAGACCATCTCTTTACGATAAAAAGACCGTCTCCTTACGATACAAAGACCACCTCCTTATGATACAAAGACCATCTCCTTATGATACAAAGACCGTCTCCTTATAAATAACAACCAATAATCACTCCTCACTAATCACTAATCCATCATCCCCACACCCCCTGTCTAATGGCATTAAACAGGGAGTGTAGCCGCCTTAGATATACCCCCTGTCAGTAACGTTCGTAATACCTAAGACTGCCGAACTGCTTTCTATCGGGATGAAGCAGCAGGATCATGTCGCGCAGAAGGTAATCCGGACGGAACGGAACCTCCTCGAAATAAGGTCTCTTCGAGGCATTGCACTGGTATATATTACCCGTCTTGAAGGCACGGAGCTCGTTATATCCCTGAAATTCGGCCAACAGATCGGCCTTACTCATAGGCTTTTCGCCATTAAACTTGAATGCCCACACATCACTGTCGCCCGCTTTATCGAGCACCAGCTCGAAAGATAACGCCAGACTTCCGCTGCGGCGGTCGTGCGAAAAGGCATACCTTCCGTTCGCATCCCGTATCATCTGCCCTATCGTACTGCCGCCCGCGGGGCAATACCACACGCTTCCGGTCTTGCGTTCCGTAAGTATCGAGCGCCCTACAGGCAACTTGCCGGCCGCCCGCTTCAGTGCCGTATAAGTACTGTCTACCACTCGGAAGAGCGAATCGGCCCTCGTTTCGCAGCCGTAGAGCATGCCGTAAAACCTCATCCACTCGGCTCTCCCGAGTGCCGAAGTTTCCATGTAATCGGCCGCTTCTATAAGGGGAACGCCGATGTTTTCCAATCTACCGTAACCACCACTATTCTCGAACGGCGATAGGATGATGCCGTCGGGCTTCAAGTCGATGATCCTTTCGATGACGGGCGACATGCTTTCGCCGCAATCCGCTATCTTCTTCTGTCGCACCCGCTGCTGTATATCGGGGATAAGTATATATTTCAGATCGGCCACACCTTTGATTTGCCGAGCCTTGCCGAGGTATTCGAGCAGTTGGCAGTGGGCAGTCGTGAACACCACACTGCGCGTTAAAGGCGTGCGCACCACGGTTCCTTCGGGCAAAGACGGGGGCAACGGCGCCTCTCGGGGCACCAACACATAGGCGTGCAACACCTTTCCTTGCTTCCAAGGATCAACCAGCGAAACCACCGAGTAGCCTTTGTATTTCACTACGGTGATATGCCGAGCGTACTTAAACGAAACGGTATCGCCCTCTACCCTGCCTGCAACGCTGCCGTTGACGGTACAATAAGAAAGCGATACTGCCGCCGATATAACGAAAAACAATATGATCTTTTTCATCATATCGATACAAATTTATTCCTTAGCAAACACCACTTGCATCGTTCCGGCGCCCGAAGTGAGCTTACGGAGCTGCTTTCCGGTGCTGTCGAACACATACAATTGGCACGGTCCGCTATAGTCGTTGTTTACCACATAGATATTGCCTGTCTTCCAATCTACGCTCACCTGTCCGGGATTGGGCACGTCTGCAAGGCCTTTAATTTCGGTTGTCGAGTTGTTTTCCATATTGAAACGGAAATACTTCTTGGCCGGTACGTTCCCGTTCTTACCATAGGGTGCATAGATACAAACAAGGCTGTTAACGTTCTTATCCTGCGCAATCGACGAAGCATGTTCTACCGTCTTCACGGCATCGGTCTTGGTATCGACGCACTGCAACAGATGGTCTGAGTGGTCAAGGCATGCCACAAAGTAAACCTTGCTGCCGTCTGCAGTTGCAATCATCTGGTTGTATGGGTTGAGTGCAGTCTCTATCTCTTTGGTCTTTTTGAAGGTTTTAATGTCTACGACTGCCAGCGATTTTCCTTTTCCATAGCCCGAGATGGCCACATAAATCTTGCCGGCGGCAACGGCCAATGCCTCGGGATGGTCGCCTACTTGTACGCTGTCGGTAAGCTGATAGCTGTTTACGTTCATCTTATACACATAACCGCTGTAAGCCGTAAAGTACACATTGCCGCCGTATTGGGCGATATAGCGGGGCGATTTATTAGGCATAGCGACTCTCGAGAGCAGTTTACCGTCTTTATCGAGCACTTCTATCTTCGATGAGGTGGTGCTCGTAACGAAGATCTTGCCGTCTACAAGCACCAAATCCTGTGCATCTCCGATGCCCGAACCGTTGGCCTGCTTGTAGAGGTCGTTCACTGTCCAAGTCTTGTTCACACTGTCTAATGAGGCTACAGTGCCGTCGTTCTTGTTCCAATTGCCGTTATTCACCACATAGGCATAGTGGTAACCGTAATAAGGCGGCTCTATTATCGGCGAATTATCATCGTTGCTACAAGCCGAAAAGGCCAAAACTGCCGTGAAAAGCAGTGCGAGTTTAAATAGTTTCTGTTTCATCTGTTATTATTATTTAGAATTAAAATTTGTAATGTATAGACACCCTGTAATTGCGACCGGGCATGGGATAGAAGCGTATGATCTCGTAATTCCGGCCGTAAAGGTTCAGCGCAGATGCCCGAACCGTCAGTTCCGTGCGCCCTATCCTGAACATCTTGCCCACGGAGATGCTGTGGTCGAGGAACGCAGGCATATGATGATCGCGGCTGTTATAGCCCGTTGTATAGCGCGTTCCCGTGTATAATAAGTTATACGAAAGGTCTATTTCCTGCGGACAGCGCAGCATCACGGCGGCGCTACCTGCATTCTTCGGCGTGTATGCAATTTGGTGATTGTAGGTAGATCCGTTGGGTGTAGTCTTGTCTTCCGCACGCATATAATTATATGTAAATACGATGTTCGTGCTCCAATCGGCCGTCCATTGCAGATTGGTGCTCGCCGTAACGTCTACGCCAAGGGTATGCACCGTTCCTACATTCATCATCTTCCAGATAAACATGGTAGGAACAGCTACTATCTTATCGGTAACATTGCCGAGATACCCGTCTACCGTAAGCGCCACATAACTGATGGTTGTCGACAGTCTACGGTTCCATGTAGCTCCGATATTCCACTGTCTGGTCTTCTCGGGGCGCAGGTTCGTGTTGCCTATCAGCAGATAATAAAGGTCGTTGAGCGTGGGCGTGCGGAAAATATCTTTATAAGACAGCCGTAACCGAAGGTTCTCTTTGAACGGTTGCCACAGCATGCTGAACGCCGGACTTAGCCGATGAAAGCCCTTACTTGCATCGCCTGTCTTAACTGTTTCGCAGATGTGGGTATAAAGAAGCGAAGCCGTAGCCGTGAAATTCTGCAGCTTATAACGGGCTGCAAGTGCGGTGAAAGAACTGTTACGCGTGGGATAAGGACAATTGGAAAGCGTAGTCGACAGGTAATTATGCTGGAAGTCTTCTGCTAACGACACGCTTACGTGTCTGACAGGCTGCGCCATTACCGTGGTCGTAGCATAGACCTCGTTCTGTCGGAAGCGGTCTTCTGTCGGTCCGCTTGCAGGGATATCGAAGTCTCTTTGCCATGAGTAATTGTATTTGACGGCCGTTTTCAGCTTCAGTTTGGCCGAGATATCGTTCTCATAAGCCATCTGTACGAAGTAATTACGGTCGGTCAGACGCTCTGCGGAGTACGTGTTGTCGTAGATAACACCGCCCGGCAGCCCTCGTTTAGAGTCGAACAAATAGGCTTTCATCACCAAACGCTGGCGATCGGTGATATGCCAAGCGAGGTTAAACTCACCACGCCACGTAGCTATATCGCTGTTGTTCCGCTTCTCGTCGATACTCTTATTGCCATTCATCATATGGAATTTGTACGCACCATCGGCATGCAAGTAGCTTAGATAGGCACTCAACGTGAGCTTCTTCCCCAAACGTCGGGCATAGAGCAGCGACGGATTAACCATACCATAACTGCCTGTCTTCAAGTGAGCGTTCGCCTCGCTCGCCTTTCCATCCCATTCGGGCCGCATGGTCTCTATGTTGATCGTTCCCGCAGAGGCATACTGTCGGGCGCTGAGGAATATATCGTCTTGCTGACCTATGGTGAGATAGAGCAACGAAACGTTATCCAACGTGAAACGAGAGATATCTACTTGGCCAGATTGCGCATCGCCTATCTGCACTCCATCGTAGCTCACGCCCGTATGCTGGGCACCCAAACCGCGGATACTCACGGTCTTCAACCCACCTACACCGCCATAATCTCGCACTTGAATGCCCGAGAAATGCTTCAAGGCATCGCTTATATCGGTCACACCCATGCGCTGCATGTCAGCATGAGTCATTGCCTGCACCGGACTCCCCGACAACATGTTGCTCGGAATATTGCGTGCCACCACCTCTACATTATCGAGCACCGTCGCACGAGTGCCCGCCGTATCGGTCTCATGCAGGGCTTGTGCCGCCCCCGAAAGGGGAAACACCGCCATCAACAGCACCGGATATAATAATCGTACCCGCATTTCACGAACGAGACAGACACCGACGTCTGCCCATAAACCATTTAGAATTAAGACTTCGCCGCCTTCCTCGAAACAGCCAAGCACACCAAAAAACAACGGCAGGTCTTCTGACTTGCAACCCAAACATGAACGCCTTCCCGACAAATTGCCAGTGGCTACGTGTTCATATTCATAGAAAAGGATCGCTTACAGCAGCGGGACTGTACAGGAGTTTCACCTGTTTCCCTTTTTAATCAATTGCGTTTATGAACCGATTGTCTATGCAAAGATAATACTTTTTAGCAACAATGTATGGCAAAAAACGAGGTTTTATTTCACATATTCTATCGAGATGCATCCTTTTACCCAAAAAAATGTCAAAACTTTTTGCCCGTTATTCTTTTTTAATTTACCTTTGCCAGCATTGATCTATTAACTAATAACTTTTAACATACATTGAATACTATGACTGAAGAAAGAGGAAATGTATTGACTAACCATTTCGAAATGAAGAAACTTATCGAGCTTGTGTGCATCATCATCGTAACAGCTATCGTATGGAACCTGCCTACCAGTGTGTTCGATATCGATGGTCTGACAGTTGTACAACAACGAATTATCGCCATTTTTGTATTCGCCACGCTTACATGGCTTACCGAGGCGATACCGGCATGGGCCACTTCTTTGGCCATTATCACGGTGATGTGTCTCACGGTCTCCAATAATAGTATCTCGTTTTTCAAGGGAGACGAGGACGATATATTCGGCAAATTATTAAGCAGTAAGGACATTATGGCAACCTTTGCCAATCCGGTTATCATGCTATTTTTAGGCGGTTTTATCCTTGCAATCGCGGCAACTAAGTCGGGATTAGATGTGTTGTTGGCCAAGAATTTGATACGTCCGTTCGGCCAAAAGAGCGAAAACGTGCTCCTTGGTTTCCTGCTTATCACCGGCATATTCTCCATGTTTGTAAGCAATACCGCCACAGCAGCCATGATGCTTACCTTTCTTACCCCCGTTTTTGCGGCACTTCCGGCCAACGGAAAGGGCCGCACGGCACTTACAATGAGTATTCCTATCGCGGCTAACCTTGGCGGTATGGCCACACCGATAGGCACTCCACCCAACGCAATTGCCCTGCAAGCGCTCAACGATCCGGCAGGATTGAACATGGGAATAGACTTCGGAGAGTGGATGGCTTTTATGTTTCCGCTCGTTATATTATTGCTTTTCATCTCGTGGAGGCTCATTCTAAGGTTTTTCCCGTTCACTCAAAAGACGATACACCTCGAGATCGAAGGCGAAATTCACCACGGATGGCGCATGTGGGTGGTAAGCGGAACTTTCATACTTACTATACTTCTGTGGCTTATCCCAAGCAAAATCACTGGCATAGACTCTAATACGGTTGCCATGATCCCGATGGGTATCTTTGCCATAACGGGCGTTATTACGGCGAAAGACCTGCAGGCAATCAACTGGAGTGTTATCTGGATGGTGGCCGGAGGTTTTGCCTTGGGCTTGGGAATGAACGGTTCAGGACTGGCAGACCGTGCTATCGAGAGCATTCCGTTCGGCTCTTGGTCGCCGATTGCCATACTTATCATATCGGGATTTATATGCTATTTCCTCAGCAACTTTATCTCCAATACGGCTACGGCAGCATTGTTGGTACCAATACTTGCCGTAGTTTGCACAGGTATGGGAAACAGTCTCAACGCTATCGGCGGCACTTCAACCATCTTGATTGGCATTGCTTTAGCTGCTTCATCGGCCATGTGTCTGCCCATTTCCACACCTCCGAATGCCATAGCCTACTCTACCGGCCTCATTAAACAGAACGATATGCTTAAAGCGGGCCTTATTGTAGGCGTCATAAGTATGATTATCGGCTACGTTGTATTGTTCTTTGTTGGCGAAAGCCACTTCTTGGGATAATGCACAGAAGCTACGAATGAGAACCTCCCTCTGCCTCGCCAAAGGCGGGGGAAGCAGCCCCTCTTCCCTTCAGAGGGGCGGGGGGAGGTTGCTATCCGCAATCTCTTACCTTCGTTTTTTATCGATATAATACAGCGCGGCGCCTATTGCAGTGCAAAACTCGCTATACTTCGGGATGATGAAATGTACATGATAAAGCTTTTCCATGGCATGAAAAACATCCTTACACTGCGGCAACAGCGTAAGATTTCCTATCAGAACATACTCCTTGATGCCACTGCCAAGAGATGAAAGTATGGTACAACTGCCTATTGTTTGCAATACCGTGGTGATGATACCCAATGCTATATCTTCGCGAGTGGCATTGGTTTTCGCATTTCCGAATAGGCTCGCGGTGGCATTCTTGGGCAATCCGGGTAACGCATTCGGGCTGATATCGCCGATCAGAACATCCACGTTCTTGATTTCTCCCTGCATGGCAAGCGTGGCAACCTGCTTGATATCGTCCGATTTCAGCATAATGCGCGAGAGGCCCATAAGCGTTCCGCCGCCGATACCTACGCCACCAATATGGCGTATATCGTCGCCACAGCACTGCACAAGACTGGTTCCGGTGCCCATACTTACCACGATCATGCGGTCGAGTTCGGTTTCATAACGTGCCCCGAGCCCATCTGCAATAAACTCTTCCGCCTTCTTTGTAGGCAGTCCGTAGATGGGCGAATCGATATAGGCCGAACCTACACCGGTAATCATTACCTGCTCTACGTCGGCCAGACTTATGTTATTGTCGTACAAATACTTGCCGAAAGCACCGTAAAGAGAGGTTACAGGATCGGTTGCCTTGATACGTATGGGCGACATAACGCCCCTCTCTTCGTTGATACCTACTATTTTGGTGGTGCTGATACCTACATCTATTCCTATTACAATTCCCATGTATTCAATCGTTTTGGGTACAAATTTACAAAAAAACGGCTATTGCAGGAGGAATATTCAACATATTTTCGTAAATTAGCCACAAATACAATTACCGGAATTATGGCAAAAAAGCATTCTAAAGTAGTAGCTGCAGTGATGATAAAAGACGGGAAATACCTCTGTATGCAGCGTTGTAGGTCGCATTACGATTACATCTCGGAGCGATGGGAGTTCCCCGGAGGGAAAGTAAAAGACGGAGAGAGCGACCATGAAGCCCTTGTGCGTGAGATTAAGGAGGAAATGGATTGGGACATATTCGTGGGGCGCAAGCTCGGTAGCGTAGACTATGAATACCCCGACTTCACGGTTACACTTACGGCATACCTATGTAAAGGTGGCGACGAAGCATTCAAATTGCTTGAACACCTGAACTATAAATGGCTCGTAAAAGGAGAACTAGGCACCTTGAAATGGACGGATGCCGACCGTATGCTGATAGAGAAAGTGCTGTAAAAACACCGCTTGTGCGTATTTCCTGTTGCAAACAAGCAGCGAATTTACACCTATTTGTATATATGGTAACGGCCTTCGGTGCTGTTGCAGTATTTGCGCAACAAACTTAAAATGAACTCGGCGTTGGCCCTCACGTTCGTTTCGTTACCGTCGTACCCGTTGATGAGCACCGCAAGGCGAGCGGTCTGCAACTCTATTTTGGTACGTTCGTTATCGCTCGTGGGCGTTCCCACCCCACCTTGTGCATCGCGATAAACCGGCAATCCGGCTATGTTGATCATGCCGCGCCCTATGCCTTCGTAGGGTTCTCCTTCCTTTCCGATGCCCAATGTCAGCGTATCACCCGCGAATTTATCGGCATCGAAGCCGCCTATGCTGTACCCATAGGCAATGCTGGCGAGATTGATAAGGTCGACAAGCGTATTGATTTGATACAGTTCTTTGCCCTGAAGCATCCGACGGATGAGTGCTTCGGACGCCGGACGATAGCGCGACGGATCCTTTCCGCAGGCCTTATACACCCGCCGTGTGGCAGCTATACCGCCGATATCTTTCAATGTTTCGGTGGTAAGCGTGCGCCTGAAGTGCGTTTCCATTGCCTTTATCTCGCCCCACAGCCCTTCCGAAAAGGGCGTATTCACTACGTCTGCCTCTACGCAAGCCCCCACAAAAGATGGGCAAACGCGTTCTATTTCGCTCGAAACAATAATCTGCATATTCCTTGTTTTGCCTGCAAACGTACAAAATATTATCCATATATCAAAAACAGAAGTACTGTTTTCCGCCTTTACACCGTACATCTGTCGCCCATAAAGCATGCAAATAATTTGCACGTTCAGAAAGAATTGCCTATTTTTGCGTACGGTATTCTTTACACACACACTTATTTTTTATGGACGAGAAACAACGTATTTCGGAACTGAGGCAACAGCTTCACGAGCATAACTATAAATACTACGTGCTGAATGCACCGACAATAAGCGACCAAGCCTTCGACTTTATGATGCACGAATTGCAGGACTTGGAAGCCAAGTACCCCGAAATGGACGATCCGAACTCGCCGACCAAGCGCGTCGGTTCCGACCTGAACAGCGAATTCAAGCAGGTTGCACACAAATATCCCATGCTGTCTTTGGCCAACACCTATAACGAACAAGACGTTGAGGAGTGGTTCGAACAGGTGGCGCGTGGACTTATGGGCGAGGAATTCGAGGTGTGTTGCGAACTTAAATACGACGGGCTGTCTATTTCCCTGACGTATGTAGACGGACAACTCGTGCAGGGCGTCACCCGCGGCGACGGCATTCACGGCGACGATGTTACCGAAAATGTGAAGACAATACGTGCCATTCCGCTCGTTCTCTCGGGCAACGATTACCCGCACGAGTTCGAGATGCGCGGCGAAATACTGATGCCTTGGAAAGTTTTCGAGCAGCTCAATGCCGAACGCGAGGCCAACGAAGAGCCGTTGTTCGCTAATCCTCGCAACGCTGCAAGCGGCACCTTGAAGAGCCTGAACTCGCGTCTTGTGGCGTCGCGCCATCTCGATTCCTACCTTTATTATATGCTCGGAGAGCAACTCCCTACCGACGGACATTACGAAAACATGATGAAAGCCAAGCATTGGGGGTTCAAAATCAGCGCGGGAATGCGCAAAGTAAAATCGTTACAGCAAATCTACGACTTCATCAAACATTGGGACACGGAGCGCAAAAACCTGCCCATAGCCACAGACGGCATAGTGCTTAAAGTAAATTCACTGCGCCAACAGCGGGCTTTGGGCTACACTGCAAAGAGCCCACGTTGGGCTATTGCGTATAAATTCAAGGCAGAACGAGCCTGTACAAAGCTCGTTGAAGTAACTTATCAGGTAGGAAGAACGGGCGCAGTTACACCGGTTGCCAACATGGAACCGGTAAAACTCGCGGGCACAACCGTAAAAAGAGCAACGCTGAACAATGCAGATTTCATTAAAAGTTTCGACCTCCACGTGGGCGACTACGTATATGTAGAGAAAGGAGGAGAGATAATTCCCAAGATTGTAGGCGTGGCCTTAGACAAACGGCCGGCCGATGCAAAGCCGATATCCTTTATTACTCATTGCCCCGAATGCGGCACCCCGCTGGCACGTTACGAGGGCGAAGCGGCCTATTATTGCCCGAACGACACGGCTTGTCCGCCCCAAATCAAGGGACGCATAGAGCACTTCATAGCCCGAAAAGCCATGAACATCGACTCTATAGGCCCCGAAACGGTAGACGATTACTACCGCAGAGGACTGATACACAACGCTGCCGACCTTTACAACATTACCGTTCAAGACATCAATGGAGCCGGAAACCGCGAGAAGTCGGCACTTAAAATCGTGCGAGGCATAGCATCTTCTAAGCAAGTACCTTTCGAACGTGTGGTCTTTGCCTTAGGGATACGCTTTGTAGGAGAGACCTCTGCGCGGCTTATAGCGCGACATTTCAAGAATATAGATGCCCTGATGGAGGCTTCGCTGCAAGACCTGACAGAGGTAGAAGGTGTGGGCGAGGTTATTGCCAAGAGCGTTATCGCTTACTTCAGCAACCCCATAAACAAAGAAATCGTGGCACGTTTGCGCAATTACGGGCTGCAAATGGCGCTCTCGGAAGAGCAACAAGCAGGCTCATCCGATAAACTTACCGGCAAAAGCATCGTAATCAGCGGCGTGTTTACGCACCACAGTCGCGACGAATACAAGGCACTTATCGAGCAAAACGGCGGCAAAAACGTGGGAAGCATATCGGGGAAAACGAGCTTTGTTCTTGCGGGCGACAACATGGGACCGTCTAAATTAGAGAAGGCGGAACGCCTCGGAGTGCCCATTGTAAGCGAAGACGATTTCCTTAAAATGATAGAATAGTTATTTTAAGAGACTAAAGGAATTGAAGAGATTAAAGGAGTTAAGGCCGTATGTATTGCCGACTATCGTTTCTGTTCGTGCAATATAACGCCGCTCTTCAACTCCTTTAACCGCGTAAAAGCCGACTTGTAATTTGTAAGGAGACGGCTTCTTTACGGCAAGAACCACGGAGGTTGACACGATGAACCACAGAGGTTGACACTGTGAACCACGGAAATTGACACTGTGAACCACGGAGGTTGACAAGATGAACCACGGAGGTTGACAAGATGAAGCACGGAGGTTGACACGATGAACCACGGAGGTTGACGAGTTGGAGATAGCCTCCTTACTGTAAGGAGGTGGTCTTTTTACGATAAGGAGACGGCCTTTTATTGCGCCACCTCCTTTAACTCTCCGCAGTAGAACGGCTGTTTAGAACGTCCACTTAGCCGCAACAGTGGGGATAGCATAGAAGCGATTGTGCTCTCCACGGCTGTTCCAAACGAAGTTGTTAGACAGTTCAACCTCGGAACCAAGGCTGAGATTTACCCCTTGCATGCCCTTCAACACGTTTAAGTTGAACCAAAATTGCGGCTCGCTGATAACGATTAGCTTACCATTAACGTTAGGATCGTACCACAAATCGCAAAACCCGCTGAAGGTACACAGCTTGTTTGCGAACGTTACACCCCACACCTCGGTCAGCTGAAAGCCGCTAAAGGGGCGTGCGTTGTAGTGCCTGTTCTTGAAATAATATTTGTACATCGCCTGCACGGAGAAGGTTTTCGAGAAGTCGGCGCTATGCCAATTCCACGCACCTCCGACAAGTACGGCATGCTGAAAGCGCGTTGCGTTCCAATTGTCCTCATCAGAAGAGAGCCCGCCATTATATTCTATGTGCGCTGCCCATTGCTTATTGCGCGATAAATTGAACTCTCTGGCAATCTCCCAATAAGCTCCTGCCACGCCGTCTCGTTGATAATCAATGTCTGTAAAGGTATAAGTATTGCCCCATTTGTCGGGTTTAAACATCTCGAATGTGGTTGTTACCGACGGTCTGTTGGTAAGATCGCTGTTCAAGGAATGGCCTAAATCGTAATGCAACTGAATGTTTTGTGCACTTACCGACATGCTCACGGCCGTAAGAAAAGTAAGAATGAGTTTTGTTTTCATAAAAAATTAAACTTGTAGCAATTGATTATTACGTGTACAAAGGTACGAAATTGTTAAGATTTACGGGCCATGTTCTATCACAAATCACCAACTTTATTAAGAACGCACGCACCGCCCGCCGTTCACGGCCGCCAATCTTAGCGGCGACGCATCATGCCCCTGCCCGGCATAGACAGGCCACCTATGGCAGAAAGAGTATAGCCCTATGATGGATAGAAATACCAGCTATCAGAGTCGTCAGAATTGTATATTTTTATCAGGCGCCTGCCATATTTCACATTCTTTAAATATTTAATCGACAAACATCAACCTTTATTTTGTATTTTTGTAATCAAATGAGAATAGATATTATTACGGTTTTGCCTGATATGCTTGCAGGGTTCGTCAACGAATCTATCCTCGCACGCGCTCAAAAGAAAGGACTTGCAGAAATTTATCTGCATAACTTGCGCGATTATACGCTCGATAAATGGCGACGAGTAGACGATTATCCCTACGGTGGATTTGCCGGAATGGTGATGCAGTGCGAACCTATAGACCGCTGCATTGCGGCACTTAAAGCCGAAAGAGATTACGATGAAGTGATTTTTACCACACCCGACGGGGAGCAATTCGACCAAAGTATGGCCAACGAACTGTCGATGAAAGGCAATCTGATCTTCCTTTGCGGGCATTACAAGGGCATAGACCAACGCATAAGAGACCATCTTATCACACGTGAAATATCTATCGGAGACTTCGTTCTTACGGGTGGAGAGCTGGCAGCCGCAGCAATGGCCGATGCTATAGTGCGCCTTTTGCCGGGCGTTATCAGCGATGAACAGAGCGCACTTAGCGATTCTTTCCAAGACAACATGCTGTCTGCACCCATCTACACACGCCCTGCAGACTATAAAGGTTGGCGGGTTCCCGACATTCTGCTTAGCGGAAACGAGGCCAAGATAAAGGATTGGGAGATGGAACAGAGCTATGAACGTACCAAAAGGCTGCGCCCCGATCTGCTGAAAAAGAAATGAACAAGAGCCGAAAATCGACGAAACATGAGTAAAACATTTACTAATTAATTTATATATTATGGAAAAATTAATCGCAAAACCCCAATTAGGATTTACCGAAGCAAACCAACTTGTTGCAAGTAGACTGACCGATTTCAACGGACGTTCGCGCCGTTCGGAGTACTGGTGGACCATGCTTTCGTTCCTCATCTGCGTCTTCTTAATCAGCAAGGCGCTTTCTGCGTTTCTGCCGGATGTACTGGCCTCTCTCATTACTGCTGCATGTTGGTTCTACGTTTATGGCGTTACAGTGCGCCGACTTCAAGATACCGGCAAGAGCAAATGGTGGGTAATCGTAAGCTGGGCAGCCACTTTTGCCTCCACACTCTATATGTATTTCAGCGGTCTTACAGACACTTTGGCTTCCGTTAATGCCAATCCGCAAGCCGCAATGAAGGTATTTACCGATCCCGGATTGATACTTATCGGGCTTGTAAACCTTGTTACGTTCGTCGCAATACTCATTTTCTGCTGCTTAGACAGCAAACCTGAGCCCAATAAATATGGCGAATCGCCCAAATATGTATTGGCAAAAGAAGAAGAAGAGGTTGCAACTGCGCCCGAAACAACGGCTGCAGAAGTAGAAGAACCGGCAAGCGAACCGGCCGAAGAAGTGAAAGATAACGCAGAAGAACCGACTAACGATCAAGAGATTTAGGCCTTTCTGTTTGCAGTAAAGCTACTGCAAAAACTATAAAAACAAGACTGACGGCACACCTATATAAATAATGTGTGTCGTCAGTCTTACTGTTTTATACGCAATATTACTTACCCAATTGCTTGCAAAAGGCCTCCCCTAATGCAAATCCTTCCTCGTAAAGCCGCTCGAGTTTCGCAGTATCTTTCTCGATACGCCCTACCTCCATCGGCCGTTGCGGACGTATACAAACGATTTCTCCGCGCTCTTCAAGGCGATCAACCAGTTCGAGTTGTTCGTTATAAGCGGCAATGCGTCGGCTTAAAGCCACCCGCAAACGAGGATAATTCTTATAAACAAAATAAGGTATCTTACGGTCTTTATCCATACTCCGATACCCTTTGTTGCGCGTAAGCACAAGTACATTCTTCTTATACCCACGTTCCTGTGCCCGCAACACGGGTATAGAATCCACAATACCTCCATCGAGCATGGGTATTCCATCTACAAAAACGGTCTTGCTTACATAGGGCAGACTGCTCGAAGCCCGTACAATATCGAGCGCTCTTTGCTTGTTTTCGCTCTCTGTAAGGTACATGGTACGACCGGTAAGACAATTGGTCGTTACCATTTCGAAGTTATCGGAATAGCGGAAGAAAGTATCGAAATCGAAAGGAATAAACTCGTTTGGGAACTTGTCATATAACAGTTTCTGGTCGAATATACACCCTTGCGTAACCAAATGGCGCAGACCTATATAGTCGTAACGGGCCAAGAAATCGATGTTAGACAGCCGTGCCCTGCGCGGTTGACGGCTGATGTACGACATGCCGTTGCAGGCTCCGGCCGACACAGCCACCACGTATGGAAAATACAAATCGTGCTTCATAAAGCCGTCGAGCACGCCACTTGTGAACACGCCACGCATGCCTCCGCCCTCTAATACCAATCCCGTATTCCTGTCAATTAGCATAAAAACTGTTTAAATTCACGACAAAGTTACACATTTCCAAGTAATTTTATTAACTTTGCGAATAATAATTTAAATAAATATATACGGCTATGTTTGACAAAGAAACCTATATCCGTCGCCGTTCGGAGCTGAAGAAGCTCGTGAAAAACGGCCTTATCATATTGTTTGGAAATAACGAATCGCCTTGCAATTTCCCAAACAACGGTTATTATCCTTTCCGTCAAGACTCCTCATTCCTATATTATTTCGGGCAAAACAGAGACGGTCTTGTGGGCGTTATCGATGTGGATAACGATACTGAAACGCTTGTCGGTAACGATATTGATATAGAAGATATCGTGTGGTATGGCTCGGTCGACAGCGTAAAAGACCTTGCAGAGCAGGTCGGTGTGGCCCATTCGGAACCGATGAAAACACTGAAGACCATCTGCAACGAGGCACTACGCCAGCATCGGAAGATACATTTTCTGCCTCCCTATCGCTATGACATCAAGTTACAAATACTGGATTTGTTGGGTATCCATCCCGTTCAGCAGAAAGAGTCGGCCTCTATGGAACTGATTATGGCGGTTATCAAGATGCGTTCATGCAAGGAACAGCAGGAAATAGAAGAACTGGAACGTGCCGCAGTAATCGGTTACAAGATGCATACCACGGCTATGCGACTCACTAAGCCGGGCGTTACGGAGAAATTCATCGGCGGGCAAATCGACGGCATAGCTAATTCTTACGGCGCTATGGTTAGCTTCCCGACCATCTTTTCGCAACATGGAGAGATCATGCATGGCAATCCTACGATGACTGTTTTGCAATCCGGTCGCCTTGCTTTGTGCGATGCAGGCGCTGAAACCATCAATAATTATTGCTCAGACAACACAAGAACCTATCCTGTAAACGGCAAATTCTCACAACGACAACTTGAGATATACAGCATAGTAGAGGCTTGTCATGACCACGCATTGCAAATTGCCAAGCCCGGAATTAAGTGGTACGACGTACACATGTCCGTTTGTAGGCTGATGACAGATAGGCTTAAAGAACTCGGACTGATGAAAGGTGACACGGAAGAGGCCGTGAAAGCGGGTGCGCATGCTATGTTCTTGCCCCACGGACTCGGTCACATGATGGGCATGGATGTACACGATATGGAAGCCCTTGACCAGCGTTATGTGGGTTACGATGAGGAAATACAGCCGTCAGATCAGTTCGGCACCAACGCTCTGCGGTTAGGACGACGCCTGCAAGAAGGCTTCGTAGTGACGGATGAGCCGGGGATTTACTTCATTCCCGCACTCATAGACGACTGGAAAGCGAGTGGACATTACAAGGAATTTATTAATTTCGACCTTCTTGAAACCTATAAAGATTTCGGCGGCATACGTATTGAAGACGACTTGCTCATTACAAAAGACGGCTGTAGGTTTATAGGCAAAGACCGCATTCCATACCATCCGGCAGAGATAGAAGAGTTTATGAGTAAGAATTAATAATGATTTAAACAAAGAATAACATATTTGATTTTATGAGAAAAATCGTAATTTTCGCGCTTCTTGCAGTGTTTGCAGCGAGCGTAGGCGCACAAGACAAGAAAGAAGAAAAGAAAGACAATAAACCGATATTCACGGTAGTAAAGCAAAATCCTATAACAAGTATCAAGGATCAGAACCGCAGCGGAACGTGTTGGGCATACTCTACACTGAGCTTCTTAGAGAGTGAAATACTCAAGAAGAGCGGCAAGACTTACGACTTATCCGAAATGTTTGTTGCCAATAAAACTTATATGGATCGTGCCACGATGGCCATCCGTATGCACGGTGACGTAAGTTTTGCACAGGGAGGCAGTGCATACGATCCCATTTATTGTTGGGAACATTATGGCATGGTGCCCGAAACAGCAATGCCACTCCCGGGAACTTTATACGGTGATTCGCTTGCCAACTTCAACGAATTCTTCGCTGTGCTGACGCCATACGTCGAGGCTATTGCCAAAGGAAAGCAGACCAAACTCACTCCGGCATGGAAGACTGGCCTCCAAGGCATACTTGACGCGTATCTCGGGAAGTGCCCCGAAAGCTTTACCTACGAAGGTAAAACTTACACACCGAAATCGTTTGCTGCAAGTTTAGGGCTCGATATGAAGGATTATGTGAGCTTCACAAGCTACACACACCATCCGTTTTGGACAGCATTTGCCGTAGAAGTGCAGGACAATTGGCGCTGGCCGTTAAGCTGGAATGTACCTATTGATGATCTTTGTAAGATCATTGATAACGCTATTATGAACGGTTATACCGTCGCATGGGGCGGAGATGTCTCTGAAGAAGGGTTCACAAGAAGCGGTCTCGGTATAGCATACGACCTGAAAAAGGCACGCGATCTTACAGGAACCGATGCCGATCGTTGGCTTAAAATGTCGAAAGTATCGAAGAAAAGCAAATTAGATTCGCTGGGAATCAGTGTTCCTGAAATCGTTCCTACGCAAAAGATGCGACAAGAGGCATACGACAATTGGGAGACAACCGACGATCATGGCATGCAAATCTATGGCATCGCCAAGGATCAGAACGACAGAGAATATTACATGGTAAAGAACTCTTGGGGCGAAACAGGCGACTATAAAGGCATTTGGTATATGACAAAAGCATTCATCGCCTATAAGACTATGGATTTTATCGTCAATAAGAATGCCGTTCCGAAAGACATTCGCAAGAAGATAGGTATCTAAAATTCTCATTTTCAAGAGAAAGAAAATAAGGAGCAAAAAGTATTGAATGGCAAGTCGGAAAGACGAGTTTTAGCGGTTATACGATAGTCATTACATCAATACTTTTTGCTCCTTATGTATTAAAACGGTTCTCTCGAAACCACAATACGATACGCACAACTACGCTTTTTATCGAGAAAAATTTCACCCGCCCATGGCTTTATCGTTCACGAAGCGATAGGAAAATCTATGAAAACCAGCCTCTGATAGCAAAAAGTTTAATGTCCTCATAATAAAAATACTACCAAGTATATACGAAAAAGATACCCTTTATCATTGTTAGAACATACCCCTATGACAATTAAAAGCTATATCTTTTTGCGTTAAAAGGGCAATTTAAAAAATTACAATAAATAGAATAGATTTGTTGTTTTTTATTTGTAACTTTACACGCGGAACATTTTATGTACGATATTCGTTCCGTATTTCCGCCCTTTATTGCGGTTTCATAATAATAAGAAAATAAAAACTATATAAATGCATTTCAAATGGAATTACGAACCACCTACACCACAAGAAGAACAGGCAGCTAAAGAACTTGGCGAAAAACTGAACATCAATCAGATATTGGCATTGCTTTTAATTCGGCGAGGTATCACTACTGAATCGGCTGCCAAGCGTTTCTTCCGTCCACAACTGGCAGACCTTATCAATCCATTTCTAATGAAAGATATGGATATTGCCGTAGACAGACTGAACGATGCCATGGGGCGTAAGGAGCGTATACTGGTGTATGGAGACTACGATGTTGACGGTTGTACGGCCGTAGCATTAGTGTATAAGTTCCTTCAACAGTTCTATTCGAACGTCGATTACTACATTCCGGACCGCTATGATGAGGGGTATGGAGTGAGCAAAAAGGGAATAGATTATGCGAAGGATACAGGAGTAAAACTAATTGTTATTCTCGATTGCGGCATTAAGGCAATCGAAGAAATTGCTTATGCCAAAAGCCTTGGCATAGATTTCATTATCTGCGATCATCATGTTCCCGATGAAGTGATGCCCTGTGCCGTGGCAATATTAAACCCGAAACGCCCCGACGACAGCTATCCTTTTAAGCATCTCTGCGGTTGCGGGGTAGGTTTCAAGCTGATGCAGGCATTTGCGAAGAATAACGGAATACCGTTTTCAAGGCTCATTCCCCTACTCGATTTCTGTGCAGTAAGTATTGCTGCCGATATTGTTCCGGTAACAGACGAGAACCGTATACTGGCTTTTCACGGACTGAAACAACTCAATCAGAACCCAAGCATAGGCCTGAAAGCCATCATCGATATATGCGGACTCAACGGACGCGATATATCCATGAGCGATATCGTCTTCAAAATCGGGCCGCGTATCAATGCTTCCGGCCGCATGGAGAATGGGAAAGAAAGCGTTGACCTGTTGGTAGAGAAAGATTTCTCGAGTGCACTGACACAAGCAAAGCATATTAATGAATACAACGAACAGCGCAAGGATATAGACAAGCAGATGACAGAAGAGGCAAATCAGATAGTGGCCAAGCTCGAAAGTCAGAAGCATCACTCGTCTATTGTGCTATATGATGAGAACTGGAAAAAGGGAGTTATCGGCATTGTAGCATCAAGATTGACCGAAATATACTTCCGTCCGACAGTGGTACTCACACGTGACGGCGACTTTGCCACGGGTTCTGCGCGCAGCGTAACGGGCTTTGATTTGTATGCAGCCATTAAGAGTTGCAGAGATATATTGATCAACTTCGGAGGACATACCTATGCAACGGGCCTCACGCTGCGATGGAACGACGTTCCCGAATTTAGAAAACGGTTCCAAAAGTACGTAGAAGAACACATCCAACCCGAACAGATTGAAGCAAATCTAAATATCGATGCGCAGATCGATTTTAAGGATATAACCAAACGACTGCATAATGAATTAAAGAAATTTTCGCCGTTCGGACCGTGCAATACCAAACCCATATTCTGCACGACCGACGTTTACGACTATGGTACGAGTAAGGTGGTAGGGAGAATACAAGAACATATAAAACTGGAACTCGTAGATTCTAAATCGAGTAATGTTGTCAATGGCATTGCTTTCGGGCAAAGTGCATCGGCACGATACATTAAATCTAAACGCAGTTTCGATATTGCCTATACCATCGAGAATAACATCTTTAAGCGCAATGCCGTACAACTTCAGATAGAAGACATACGCCCTACCGAAGACGAAGACGCGGAATAAAGGAGGAAAGATGGCGCAAGATTGCTACTTGTCGATATTGCAACAATATTGGGGGTATCGTGATTTCCGAGGTATTCAGCGTGAAATCATTGAAAGTATAGGCTCCGGACACGACACACTCGGGCTTATGCCCACCGGTGGAGGTAAGTCTATCACCTTCCAAGTACCTGCTCTTGCCAAAGAAGGCGTGTGCATTGTGATTACTCCCTTGATTGCCTTGATGAAAGATCAGGTGCAACATCTGCGCGATAAAGGTATCAGCGCCACTGCCATCCATGCGGGTATGTCGCGTAAAGAGATCGTTGTAGCACTCGAAAACTGTATATTCGGGGGTATCAAATTGCTCTATGTATCTCCGGAAAGGATAGGTTCCGATTTGTTCCAAAATAAGCTACGGCGCATGAAGGTGAGCTTCATAACCGTAGACGAGGCCCACTGCATCAGTCAATGGGGATACGATTTCCGCCCTTCCTATCTGCATGTGGCCGATATAAGAAGGCTCCTTCCCCATGTTCCGATACTTGCACTTACGGCAACAGCAACCCCTCAAGTGGTCGAAGACATTCAGGATAAATTGAATTTCGAACATAGGAACGTGTTTCGGATGAGCTTCGAACGCAAAAACCTCGCATACGTTGTAAGAAATACAACCGACAAATACGGCGAGCTCATACACATATTAAGCTCGGTACAAGGCAGTGCTATCGTTTACGTCAGAAGCCGTAAACGCTCTAAAGAGATTTCCGAAATGCTTAACAAGCACCAAATTCCGTCCACGTTCTATCATGCCGGTCTGGAATATTCACAAAAAGATGAGCGACAAAAAGACTGGCAACAAGATCGAATACGTGTGATTGTTGCCACTAATGCTTTCGGAATGGGCATCGACAAGCCCGAAGTAAGACTCGTAGTGCACTTCGATTGCCCCGATTCTTTGGAGGCCTACTTCCAAGAAGCGGGCCGTGCAGGCCGAGATGGCAATAGATCTTACGCCGTTTTACTATATAACAACAGCGACCAAAGGAAGCTCCATAAGCGTATAACCGATACTTTTCCGGAGAAAGAATTTATAAAGCAGATTTACGAACACCTTGCCTATTTTTATCAGGTAGGCTTGGGAAGCGGATCAGGCCATATATTTAGCTTCGATATAGATAAGTTCTGTCGAACTTACAAGCACTTTCCAATTCAGACAGACTCTGCACTTAAAATTCTCGAACGCGCAGGCTATTTAGATTACGAAACAGATCCGGATGCGAGTGCAAGGCTGATGTTCATGCTTAACAGAAACGAATTATACAAATTGGAGAGTACAACAGCCCACGAAGAACTCGTGATTACCGCACTTCTAAGAAACTACGGCGGGCTCTTCACCGATTATGTATATATAGACGAAGGACTTATTGCGCAACAAACAGGGCTTAGTCAACAGCAAGTTTACCTGCTATTAAAAGGATTAAGCCAACGCCGAATACTCCATTTCATACCACAACGCAAGACTCCTTATATCACCTATACTCAACGGCGCGAGGAGATGAACAAAATTATCATACCGAAAGAGGTGTACGAAATGCGGAAAGAACAATATGTGTTGCGCATTCAATCGATGATACATTATGCAGAAAACGATGATGTATGCCGCAGCCGGCAACTCATACGATACTTCGGAGAAGAGAAATCCGGAGATTGTATGCTATGCGATGTGTGCCTCGAGCACTACACGAACCAACTGTCAGAAGACCGAATAGAACCTGCAAAAGCCATTATCACTGCATTCCTTCACGATGGAAAGAAACATCATATCACAGAACTGCATCAACTTAACATCCCCGAACGCCAACTGCACGGCGCATTGGCAGAACTCATTAGCGAAGAAGAAATAACAATGGAAGGCAGTTTTCTCTTAATGGAAAACTAAAATATCATGCATAAAAAAGAAACGGAATGCACCGTTTTTACCGATACATTCCGTTTGCGATTATCTTAAAGGCTATTTAATTATTCTCCGGACGAAGTTTGCGAACGGTTTCTCCGGCACGCCACATCTCCTTATTACGCATAGCCTCAAGCTCTTTATTCAATCCTTCGCGGTAGTCGACCTTCGAATTAGAGTCGATAGAAACCTGCGCTTCATTCCCTGTCTTTACAGAAAGATAGAGCCATTCCATCACTGGTTTTATGGCATCGCGGAAGCGTGGTGCCCAATCAAGTGCCCCCCGTTGGGCTGTGGTAGAGCAGTTAGCATACATCCAATCCATTCCTTTCTCGCCAAACAACGGCATCAAACTCTGCGTAAGTTCCTCTACAGTTTCGTTAAATGCCTCCGACGGAGAGTGTCCATGTTCACGCAACACGTCATATTGAGCCTCGAATAAGCCTTCGATAGCCCCCATAAGAGAGCCACGCTCACCAGTTAAGTCGGATGTAGCCTCTCTTTGGAAAGTTGTCTTGAATAAATAACCGGCACCGATGCCTATACCAAATGCGATAGTCTTTTCTTCTGCCTTGCCGCTGGCATCCTGATAAACGGCATAAGAGCAATTCAGACCACGTCCTTCTTTAAACATTGTGCGTAAAGAAGTGCCCGAACCTTTCGGTGCAACCATTATAACATCAATATCATTCGGCGGAACAACGCCCGTACGATCGTTCCAATTGATGGCAAAACCATGGGAGTAATAAAGAGATTTGCCTGCTGTAAGATGCTTCTTTATCTTGGGCCACACGGCTATCTGCCCCGCATCGGAAAGCAACATGCAGACAATTGTCCCTTTCTCTGCAGCTTCTTCTATAGAAAAAAGAGTCTTTCCCGGCACCCAGCCGTCGGCTATAGCCTTGTCATAGGTTTTGCCCTCGCGCTGTCCTACAATTACATTGAAGCCGTTATCGCGCAAGTTACACGCCTGTCCCGGCCCTTGTATACCATATCCGATTACTGCAATCGTCTCGTTTTTCAGAACTTCACGAGCCTTTTCCAACGAAAATTCTTTACTTGTGACTACTGTTTCTATTACGCCACCGAAATTTAATTCTGCCATATCATTTATTTTTATGCGACAAACAGTTTGCCGCGGTTATCATTTTCAAGCCATTCTATCAATAAGATAAATATTCGATATTATAAGTAAAATCTTCTCTCGAATTTCAATTCCTTATGAATTTAATCTTGCTTCTGCAAACTTCTACTTCTTCTTTCTCCTCATCCTGCACGAGTTTTGTGATGCGAATGTTATATTCATTTTGCTGCTCCTGCTCGCGGTAGAAACATAATCTGTCACTACAATGAGCTTCAGCCACATAAGCTATTTCAAAACGCTGCGGCCGATACTCTCGATACCAGTCGATGTCCCACAAATCAAGTATATGCTCGATATATTTCACACTGTTGATGTGCCCGTTGATGTCTACGTCACTATAGCCGGTACTTATCGTTCTTATCAAGGGTGTGTGTTCGCTTATTTTCACCCTCGAAGACTTCCGAATAGGGCAGTCTTTCTCTGTTTCGATATATTCTTTTATCAATCCATCGCGTACAGAGAGAATGTCAGTAGGCTGCCTTGTTTCGGTATCTATCATTGCCCATACGCTTCTACCGTATCCATAAACTCGTTCGTCAGTCCCCAGAATAGAGAAGTTTCTACCGGTAAAATACTTCATAGCATCTTCTATCCATGTTTCTACAAAGAACTTGTCGTAAGCCATGGGCATCTCTTCCATCTCTATAGCTAAACGCGACAGTACCCACGTTTTATGGATAGGGTTCAAATAGCTCATTCCATACCCGCGATCATTAGAGTGAAAGTCCGCTGCATTTAGCATGTGATTACCTAAATGGCCGATAAACAGGCGATAGGTAATATCACAATGAAAGGGTTCTGCCAAAAATTCGTACCTTCCTACCTTACTCAACAACTGATTCATTGCGCTGGTTTTGTTCGTTTAAATATTCACTGATCGGCTCTTCAAAACTCCGTGTCACTGCAATGCGTCCCGAACGTGTATATTGGAGCAGGCATCCGAAAGAATCCAAACAGCGATATAAGTCGGTTACATCTTCCGTTAATCCGGCCAAAAGCACGGTACTATAAGTGGGATTAACCTCCATCATGCGGGCATCATGCTTACGTATCGTGCGCGAAACCTCCGGATTATTGAGCAATATCGGAGTAGAAATCTTGTAAAGTCCTACCTCATGAATGAATATTTCATCATCCGTATAATAATCTGCCTTTACAACATCAATCTTTTTCTCTATCTGTTTCGTTATCTTAATTATCTCTTCAGGAGCACACCATACGGTAATCGTATATTTATGAATACCTTTTATACTCGATGCCGATACATTTAAGCTCTCTATGTTCATCTGCCTACGGGTGAATACGGCCGTGATCTGATTTAAGATACCCGCCACATTCTCAGAATAGACCAACAATGTATAAAACCTCTTTTCCATTTCTCAAATATTTATTTCAAGCAGCATTTCGTCCACACTGTGCCCGGGAGGAGTCATCGGAAGCACATTGTCTTCTTCTTTCACTGCACATTCCAGCAGATAAGGGCCATCGGTAGCAAGCATCTTTCCTATTTTTATCTGTAATTCTTCACGATCTACGGCCACATCATACGGTATGGCATATCCTTTGCAGATATCTTCGTAACGAGGATTTAGCATTTTTGTAAACGATCGACGACCGTTCCAAAACATATCCTGCCACTGCCTTACATTGCCTAAATAATTGTTATTCAGAAGTATCATCTTCACCGGAGCCTGCTGTTCCATAATCGTACCGAGCTCCTGAATGCTCATTTGCAGTCCACCATCACCGATGAAAAGACAGATGGTGCGGTCCGGAGCACCGAAAGTGGCACCAACTGCTGCCGGTAAACCGAAGCCCATTGTGCCTAATCCGCCGCTTGTAACGATGGAACGCTGTTTGTTAAACTTGAAATAACGACAAGAGAACATCTGGTTCTGCCCTACATCATTTACCAATACAGCATCGCCCTGCGTAGCTTCGGCTACGGCATTTACAACTTCTCCCATAAGCAACGGGCCTTTTGTCGGATGTATGCTAGGCCGAATGACTTTCACATTTTCTTCATTATCATATGGTTTGAAACTTTCTATCCATTCCCTATGCATACTTTTTTTGAGCAATCTTGTAATCAAAGGTAGCGATTGTTTACAATCTGCCACTACAGCAACGTCGGTTCTGATGTTCTTATCAATCTCAACCTTATCGATATCTAAATGAATTATCTTGGCCTGTTTGGCATAAGTAGAAGGCAATCCGGTAACCCTATCGCTAAATCTCATGCCAATAGCAATAAGCACATCGCAAGCTTGTGTTTGCTTGTTCGGCCCATAGTTGCCATGCATTCCCAAAATGCCCATATTGAGTGGATGCCCGGTAGGTAATGCCGACAACCCCATAAGCGTACGTGCTGCAGGGATATCAGCTTTTTCAAGAAACTCAACAAGTTCGTTTTGAGCCCCCCCGAGTTCTACACCTTGTCCAATAAGAGCAAACGGACGTTCAGCACCATTGATAATTTCAGCTGCCTCTTTTACGGCATCTGCATTTAATATAGGATATGGAATATACGAACGTACATGATCTACATGCACCGGTTTCCATTCGCATTTATGAATTTGAGCATTCTTTGGAAAGTCGAGAACCACCGGTCCGGGGCGACCACTCCGAGCAATATAGAATGCTCTACTCACTGCCCACGCCACATCTTCGGGCCGCTGGATTTGGTAACTCCACTTGCATATCGGCTGCGAAACACCCACAAGATCGACTTCCTGAAAGGCATCAGAGCCAAGAGCCCCAACAGCTACCTGTCCTGCAATCACTACAATGGGTGTAGAGTCCATCATGGCATCGGCAACACCCGTTAGCGTATTCGTTGCTCCCGGACCGCTGGTAACGATACACACGCCCACCTTGCCGCTTACTCTTGCATAACCTTCGGCCGCATGAGCTGCCGCCTGCTCATGACGCACGAGTATGTGGTCAAACTTTTTTGTTTCTCCTTTCGTATATGTATAAATAGAATCGAAGACCGGCATAATGGCTCCACCCGGGTAACCGAATATTGTTTTTACACCTTCTGCCTCAAGCGAACGCATGAGTGCTTCCGATCCAGTAATCATTTCCTTGCTCATAAACTTCTTTCCCCTCATCTCTTACATAAAAAAGACGCACAGTGCTTTAGTACCGGGGCTCCATTGTTTTAATTCATATTTACACTTGTTCACCCATATATTCCCACGGTTTGCAGCCATAATTAACTGAAACATTGGTTTAATCAATAATCCTGACGCCTCCCTTATCTGCCGAACTTACACTCTGTGCATAGGCTCTAAGAGCCTTGCTTACCGTTCTATGGCATTTTAGAGGTTGTTGCTCACGCGCCGAGAGCTCTACTTCAGACAGTTTTACATTGATACTTCTACTGGGAATATCTATCTCAATAATGTCTCCATCCATTATTTTACCAATGTTACCACCTGCTGCTGCTTCGGGAGAAATATGCCCGATGCTCAGTCCGCTGGTACCTCCGGAAAATCTGCCATCAGTAATCAAAGCACATTCCTTACCCATGTGCATGCTCTTGATATAAGAGGTTGGGTAAAGCATCTCCTGCATTCCCGGGCCTCCCTTTGGCCCCTCATGGGTTATTACTACACAGTCACCCCTTTTCACCTTACCACCCAAAATCCCTTCACATGCATCATCCTGCGAATCGAACACTACTGCAGGACCACTGAAATGCCACAATTTTTCATCGACTCCTGCCGTTTTTACCACACAGCCGTTCTGGGCGATATTGCCAAACAGCACAGCCAAGCCGCCATCTTTGGTATAAGCGTGCTCCAAATCGCGGATACATCCGTCGCTACGATCGGTATCAAGACTCTCCCATTGAGCATCCTGACTGCCCATAACAGTAGAAAATTTGTAGCCGGGAGCACTGTGATAAATGCGAATAGCCTCCGGTTCGACAGTTTCCCCCGTAATATCATACTTCGTAAGTGCCTCTCCGAGTGTCAATCCATCTACGCGCTTCACATCCTTATCTATAAGTCTGCCTTTAGCAAGTTCATTCAGTATTCCGAATATACCGCCTGCTCGATTACACTCCTGCACCGAATATTTCTGGGTATTCGGCGACAATTTGCAAAGACAAGGTACCTTACGACTGAGCAAATCGATATCGCTCATCGTGAAATCAACCTCTCCTTCTTGCGCTACAGCTAACAAATGAAGCACCGTATTGGTACTTCCGCCCATGGCGATATCCAAAGTCATAGCATTAAGAAAGGCATTTCGCGTAGCTATACTACGCGGAAGCACGCTCTCATCACCTTCTTCGTAATATTTCAATGCATTTTCTACAATCTTACGGGCGGCATCCTTAAACAACCGAATGCGGTTTTTATGTGTGGCAAGAATGGTTCCGTTGCCGGGTAACGCAAGACCTATCGCCTCTGTAAGTGAGTTCATCGAGTTTGCAGTGAACATTCCGGAGCAACAACCGCACCCGGGACAGGCACTATTCTCTATCTTTCGTATATCTTCTTCGCTTACTGAAGCATCGGCACCTTTTATCATTGCTGTTATTAAATCGGCATTCTCTCCATTCCATCTGCCAGCTTCCATCGGACCGCCCGAACAGAATATCGTAGGTATATTGAGCCGCATAGCTGCCATGAGCATTCCCGGAGTAATCTTATCGCAGTTGGAAATACAGATCATAGCGTCTGCTTTATGGGCATTCACCATATACTCAACGGAGTCGGCAATAATATCTCTCGACGGTAACGAATAAAGCATTCCATCATGGCCCATCGCAATACCGTCGTCGATGGCTATTGTATTAAACTCAGCAGCATAACATCCCATGGCTTCTATTTCCTTTTTTACGATCTGTCCTACCTCATGAAGATGCGTATGTCCCGGTACAAATTGAGTAAAAGAATTGACAATGGCAATAATAGGTTTACCGAATTGCTTTTGTTTCATACCTGTTGCCACCCATAAGGCACGCGCTCCTGCCATTCTTCTGCCCTCTGTGCAGACGGCACTCCTCAATTTATGTTTCATATCTTATTTTTGTATATACGCTACTGTTACTAATGCAAAGTTAATCAGATTTTATGTAACAGGCAATAATTTTATACTTATTTTTCTCGCAATCTTCGAATTAATAAATAAACGGGGCAAAATAATATCAATTTAATATACAAACACCCTATTTCACTTACATTTGTATTAAGGAGAGTGATCTATAATTTTGAAGAAATATCTTACGGAAAGAAAAACTATCTTCTTTTATCATATACCACAGAACATCGATACAAGAAAAACGAAGCTTATGTCTGTTAAATTTATGCCATACTTCTACTCACCATAAACCTAACATGTAAGAAAGACAAAAAGTTCTTACGGAGATAATAAAAAAATCCTCAGCGCTTCTCGCACCGAGGATTTATATTAATCATTCCATCTGAATGTCTACTCTTCAGTCTTAGAACTGTCGTTGAATGTAGCAACACGATTAAACTCAACCTGCTCGAAGAGCTTGTCTGTTGCGCCCATGCCCTTAGTCGTAAGACGGCTTGCAGCAATCTTATACTTCTTTACAAGGGCGTTTTTAACGGCTTGTGCACGTTCTTCAGAGAGTCTCTGATTGATTTCCTTAGAGCCTTCAGGAGAAGCATAACCCTTGATTTCTACCTTTGCATCCTTATGATTTCTCATATAGTGAGCAATAAGTTCGATCGGAGCATACTGTGCCGGATCAATTACACTCTTACCCTGACGGAAAAGAACGGTGGGTTGCAGGTTGGTAGCAGTTACAGGTTTCACATACTTAGGCCTCTTGTTGCATGCATCGAGAGCATCCTGAAGATCGGAAATCTGACGGTCTTTAGCCGCTAATTCTGAATCCTTGCCGTTCAAATCGCTGCGAAGACTATTGATCTGAGCATTAAGTCCATCAATTTCAGCTTGGTCACGACCTTTTGCGATAGTAAAGTTATGAGTACCGTTAGAGTTTCTGAACTTATAAATAAAGCCTGCATTCAACTGTGCGTATGCATGGTTTATGTTATATGCAACGCCACTATGACCGAGAGCAATAGCACCATCAGCAACGGCATCATTCAATCCCCATATCACTGAAGGTTCTACATAGAACTGCCATGCCTTGCTTGAACCGAGGTTGAAAGCGAAATCTAAACCTACTTTAGATGTCAGGTTATCGCCTTTCTTGCCAAGACTGGTAATGGCACCAAGATTGTTATGCGTTACGTAAGCATAGTTGAAGCCATGATTACCGAACGCATGTCCCCATCCGAGACCACCTATAAGGCTGACTTCGAATGCACGTGGCTCACCTTTATAGCCTCCGAACCAGTTACTCAAGTTAACAGTACCCAACAGAGATGTGTTTAAAAAACGAACTGCTGTACCGGTAGAAGCGAAAGGTTTGTTTGAGAAGTAAGCGTTACTTTCAACTGCCAATCCGAAAACAGGAGTGAAATAACGACCGATACGAAGACCTGCATTAGAATTTAAGCCCTTAAGCCATCCTCTTTGACCGGTCATCTTGGTTGCAACTCCGCCATTGATACCAATGTAGAAATTGTCGAAAGTCTTGCTTTCTGTTACAGTCTGTGCCGAAACAGAAACTGCCATAGCTGCGGCAGCAAACATAAGTACTAATTTTTTCATGTCTCTCTAAAACTATTATTATTGTTTGTTAATACTTAAATATCATTTATGTTATCTGGGTGCAAAATAAGAAAAAATTATCGAAACCAACAAATTATTTTACAAATTTTCATGCTTTAGAGCATAAAGAACATAAAACTTCTACCATAAGGACAGTTTTATAGACTTTTTCACCAATAGGTATAATCTTTTTTGTATCTTCGCATTATGAAGCATATCATATTGATTACGGGCGGTCAACGGTCCGGAAAAAGCACATACGCCGAAAGGTTAGCATTGGCTTTATCTACAAATCCCATCTATATAGCTACTGCTCATGTGAGCGATAACGAGTTTCAAGAGCGGGTATTGCGACATCAAGCACGGCGAGGCCCGCAATGGACCAACATTGAAGAAGAAAAGTATCTGAGCCGTCACTATATATATAATAAGGTGGCGGTTATAGATTGCGTTACTCTTTGGTGCACCAATTTCTTCTACAACCATACTATGCCGGAACAAGAACAGCCTTCTGTAGACGAAGCATTGGCCGAAATCAAGGCCGAATTCGACAAATTCACCGATCAGGAGGCCACTTTTATCTTCGTAACCAATGAGATCGGCAGCGGCGGAGTAAGCAACAATGTCGTACAACGACGCTTTACAGACCTCGAAGGCTGGATAAATCAGTATATTGCTTCTAAGGCAAACGAAGTTTATTTGATGGTTAGCGGCATACCGGTTAAGATAAAATGAGGAAATTTTCAATAGAGAAACCTGACCAAGGTTTACGTAATTCCATTCAAGAAAAGATCGATAACCTGAATAAGCCCAAAGGTTCGTTGGGGATGCTTGAGGATATTGCCATGCAAATATGCCTCATCCAGCAGACACTCTCGCCCACTCTACGGCGCCCGTATCACCTTCTGTTCGGCGGAGATCATGGCATTGAGTGTGAAAGAGTAAGTGTTTCGCCGCGCGAAGTTACATGGCAACAGATGATAAATTTCGCTCACGGCGGGGGCGGAGTAAATATGTTCTGCCGACAGCACGGCTTCCGATTGAAACTCATCGACGTGGGCGTAGACCATGATCTTTCGACCTATTCCGACAAGATCATCGATCGAAAAATAGCACGAGGCACAAAGAATTTTCTTCATGAGCCTGCAATGACCGACAAGGAATACACTCTGGCCATCGACATCGGGGTTTCTCTCGTCGACGATTGTATAAAAGACGGTTGTCGCATCATCAGTCTTGGCGAGATGGGAATTGCCAATACCTCGCCTTCAAGTATATGGATGTCGCTCTTCGGCAATATTCCGCTTTCGGAATGTATAGGGGCCGGAGCAGGATTAAGCGATACCGGTGTCCGACACAAGCTATCTGTACTCCGCCAATCCGTTACTCATTATAGAAATACATCGCCTCACATCTCCCCTATTCTGTACTTCGGAGGTTTCGAAATGGCAGCGGCGATCGGTGCAATGCTACGGGCCGCCGAGCGTAAACTGCCCATCATGGTCGACGGGTTCATCATGTCAGCGTGCATGTTGGTAGCATCTCACCTGTATCCAGACATATTGCATTATGCCATTTTCTGCCATTGCGGCGACGAAAGCGGGCACCGCAAGATGCTCAGACTGATGAATGTCAGGCCGATATTGAACCTCGGAATGCGCCTTGGCGAGGGAACCGGCGCCCTTTGTGCCTATCCCATCATCGACAGTGCCGTAAGAATGATAAACGAAATGAATACTTTCGACAATGCGAAAATCACCAAATATTTTTAAAACGTCATGCAAATACCTATAGACAACACCAAAATTCGCGACCGTATAGCTGCTGCATTCATATTCTTTACCCGACTGCCGTTTTGGCGATTCTATCAGCCTGACAAGAATGCCTATAAGGCAGTCGTCGAATTCTGGCCGCTTACAGGTTGGCTCACTGGCATCATCATGGCTACCGTAATTTACTTCGGAAGCCAGATTATGTCTTTGCAAACGGCTATACTTGCAGCCATTTGCACAAGAATACTGCTCACCGGAGCGCTTCACGAAGACGGTCTTGCCGACTTCTTCGATGGTTTCGGTGGAGGCGGAAACGACAAACAACGTATTCTCGGTATTATGAAAGACTCTCGCATCGGTACATACGGTGTGCTTGGCCTTATAATCTATCTGTTGTTGTTATTCGAGTTTCTTTGCCAAATGAATAACGGCGTGCAGGTTGCACTTACGGTCTTGGCCGCCGATCCGTTCTGTAAAATGCTCACAGCGCAGCTTACACAGATGCTTCCTTATGCACGTACTGAAGATACAGCTAAGAACGGTGTTGTTTATCGCAGGTTTACAGTCAAGGCAGGCATCGGTTTGTTTCTGCAAGGTTGCCTGCCTATTGGCATTATATGGGCGCTTTCGACCTACGAGCCACTGAAAACGTTGGCGCAAGAAGGCTATATATTCATTCCCATAGAGGCCATTTTCATTCCCGGGGTAGTGATGTATTTCCTATGTCTTTATATATCGAAAAAGATAAAAGGATACACCGGCGACTGTTGTGGTGCCGTTTTCCTACTGATCGAACTATCGTTTTATGCAACCGTTGCCATCGAATACGGACTTAGATACATAGAATAAATACAGAATATGAAAGTCGTATTGATCAGACACACACGGGTAGATGTGCCCAAAGGCACCTGCTACGGCTGGAGCGATGTGCCCGTAGCCGAAACATTCGCCCAAGAGGCCGCCGTTACCAAAGCCGAATTGCAACGCTATCCGGCTTTCGACGCCGTATATTCTTCGCCCCTATCGCGGGCACACAGGCTTGCTACGTTCTGCGGATATCCGAATTCCATTATCGACAACCGTCTCAAAGAGATGAATATGGGCGATTGGGAAATGCAACTTTACGATGATATCGAGAAAAAAGATCCTGCCATCCATGCTTGGTTCGATGATTATATGCACTTGGCAGCCACCAATGGCGAGAGTTTCCCTATGATGTATCGGCGCGTTTCCTGCTTTTTAGAAGAATTACGCGGCAAACCATACGAACATGTTGCCGTGTTTGCCCACGGTGGCGTGCTCATCTGCGCCGGTATTTTCGGCGGTTTGTTTACCGAAGAGCATGCTTTCGAACATCTTATCGATTATGGCGGCATCGAAGAAATCGATATTTAACGGCCGAAATAGCCTGTCTCTCTCGGCCCTTTTTATGAGGTATTGCGATAAACTTCCTTTATTCTGCATATAATCCTTTTTACCTTTTTAGCCCTTTACCTTTTAGTATCGGGAAAGTTTCTTTTTATTCCGTATGCCATACACCATAAAGATATTGCACACATTCGGCATGTCTATCCGCAACATACATAGCATATAGAAAAGATATACGCATGCTCTACCCCTTTCACATCTTTCCGTTGGTTCCGATAAGATGCGCACCAAAAAAGGCAAGACGCATCACTGCGGCCTGCCTCCAAAATTAGAGAGTTATAAAAAATCAAGTTATTATATTGGTTCAATTAACCCCATACCTTCCTCAACCGCCTGCATATTCAGCGGTATCATGGCATGATGACGCTCCGGCAACGACTTGAAGAGAGCTTTCTTCAGTCCGTCTGTACTCACTACGGGGCATACCTTGAGCAATCCTCCAAGCACTATCATGTTGAAAACCTTGGCATTCTTCATCTCTGCAGCCCTATCCATCGCGTCGATACGGTACACTGTAATATCCTTTCTTGTAGGAGGATTTACTATTCCGAAGCCATCGTAAATCAGTATTCCGCCCTGTTTAACCTTGCTTTCGAACTTATCAAGCGAGGGTTGATTGAGCACTATCGCCACATCGTACTTACTTAAAATAGGCGAAGATATACGCTCATCGCTCACTATCACGGTAACATTGGCCGTGCCGCCACGCTGTTCGGGGCCGTAAGCCGGCATCCATGTCACCTCTTTATCTTCCATCAACCCCGAATAGGCGAGGATTTTCCCCATCGAGAGCACCCCTTGACCGCCGAAACCTGATATGATTATCTCTGTTTTCATCCGTTTGTAGTGTCTTTTAAGTCGCCTTTCGGGTATTTCGCAAACATGTTCTCCTGCATCCATTTGTTAGCTTCAACAGGCGTAACTTTCCATCCACTGTTGCAAGTCGATATGAATTCCACCAATGAAGAGCCTTTTCCTGCCATCGAGGCATCGAATGCTTTGCGTAAAGCACGCTTGGCTGTACGGATAGCTGCTACGGTTTCCACGCTTTGACGCGTAACATAACAGGTTCCTTCCAAATGTGCAGCCAGCTCGGTAATATTCAACGGATAACCGTGAAGTATCGGATCACGCCCATAGGGGCACGTTGCAGTTTTCTGACCTATCAGCGTTGTCGGCGCCATTTGTCCGCCCGTCATGCCGTAGATGGCGTTATTAATGAATATCATTACGATGTTTTCGCCGCGATTTAGTGCATGTATCGACTCTGCAGTGCCTATACAGGCAAGATCGCCGTCCCCTTGATAAGTGAAAACCATACGGTCTGGCCAAAGTCTTTTGATACCTGTAGCCACCGCAGGGGCACGTCCATGAGCGGCTTCCTGCCAGTCTATGTCGAGATAACGATAGGCGAAGACGGCACAGCCTACGGGACAAACACCCACAGTTTTCTCTTCCATCCCCATTTCTTCTATCACCTCGGCCACGAGTTTATGCACTTCACCGTGCGAACATCCCGGACAATAGTGCATCAGTGTATCGTTCATCAGTGCCGGTTTGGCATAAACGAGGTTTTCAGGAGCTATTATTTCGTTACTCATACCAACTTTTCTTTCAACGCATTTACAATCTCTTCCGGATCGGGAACTATGCCCCCGAGGCGCCCGAAGTGCTCTACATTTACCTCACCGTTCACTGCCAAGCGCACATCTTGCACCATCTGTCCGGCATTAATCTCCACCACGAGCACGCCTTTCTTGCCTTTAGCGGCTTTTGCAACCTGCTTTTCGGGGAACGGCCATAACGTTATAGGACGAAACAAGCCCACTTTAAGACCGGCAGCAGCGGCAAGTTCGACTGCTTTCTCGGCAATACGGGCCGCACTTCCGAATGCTACGATCATGTAATCCGCACCATCCATCCGTTGCATTTCGCAACGTACCTCCGTTTCTTTTATCTTCCGATACTTCTGTTGCAGATGTATATTGCGCTGTTCCATTACTTCCGGCTTCAGTTCAAGCGATGTCAAGATGTTCGGTTTGCGGTCTTTAGTCCTGCCGACCGATGCCCATGGGCACTCTTTTCGGACTTCTGCCTCTGTTCTTCGTGGCTTGTAAGGCGGCAACACCACCTTTTCCATCATCTGACCGATAACGCCATCGCTCAATATCATGGCCGGATTGCGGTATCTGAAAGCCAGTTCGAAAGCCAAATCCACAAAGTCTGCCATCTCTTGAACCGAGTTCGGAGCCAATACTATTACGTTGTAATCACCGTTACCTCCGCCACGCGTGGCCTGAAAATAGTCGCTCTGGCTCGGCTGAATGGTACCTAAACCCGGGCCACCTCGCTGTACATTCACGAATACACCGGGTATCTCTGCGCCCGCCATATAGGATATACCCTCCTGCATCAGTGCAATTCCCGGCGATGAAGAGGTGGTCATAACGCGCTTGCCTGCCCCTGCACCGCCATAAACCATATTGATTGCCGCCACTTCACTCTCTGCCTGAAGCACTACCATACCGGTTGTTTCCCAAGGTTTCAGCACGGCCAACGTTTCTATAATCTCGCTCTGAGGAGTAATGGGATATCCGAAATACCCGTCGGCACCACAGCGTATCGCGGCATTTGCTATAGCCTCGTTTCCTTTCATCAATACTACATCTTGTTCTGCCATTATGTTTTTACTCCTCAATTCTCTTTTTATACACGGTTATACAGGCATCCGGACAAACTATTCCGCAACTCGCACAGCCGATACACTCATCGGGGAATGCGGCTTCCGCATACGAATACCCATGCACGTTTACCTTTTTCTGTGCCAAAGCTATAACGTCTTTCGGGCATGCCACTATGCAAAGAGAACATCCTTTGCAGCGGTTTGTGTCGACGACAATGGCACCTTTAATCTTGCTCATTTACGTCTTTAAGGATTATATATATCTTTGCAATAAAATTCCATGATGCTGTCGAGCATCTCTTTCGCCTCTACAGCAGGCGAATGCGGGTTCAATGCAATGGCTTCCAAATAGCTGTTCATCGCCTGTTGCCACTTTCCTTCTTTACGATACCGGTTGCCTTGCCGGTAAAACTCTTCCGCATTCATTTATCGATAGTACTCTTTCTTTCCCGCAGCCAGCGTATTCTTCATCAACGAACAGATGGTCATGGGGCCTACTCCGCCCGGGACAGGGGTGATAAAACTACACTTTGGCGCCACTTCATCGAACTTTACGTCGCCATTCAGACGGAAACCGCTCTTACGAGTGGCATCGGCAACACGCGTAGTTCCTACGTCTATCACCACTGCACCGTCTTTTACCATATCTGCAGTAACGAAGTCGGGCCGCCCGATGGCTGCAATAACGATATCAGCCTTACGGCATTCTTCTTTCAAGTCGCGCGAACGACTATGACAGACAGTAACCGTAGCATCGCCATATTGCTTCTGCATCATAAGTTGAGCCATAGGTTTGCCAACGATATTGCTACGCCCCAACACCACACATTTCTTACCCGATGTTTCGATATGATAATACTGTAACAGAGTTAAGATACCGAGCGGCGTTGCCGAGATGAAACATGGAAGACCGATAGACATACGGCCTACGTTCACAGGATGGAAACCATCTACGTCTTTACGGTAGTCTATGGCCATAATAACCTTCTGTTCGTCGATATGCTTCGGCAAGGGTAACTGCACAATAAAGCCATCCACATCGGCATCGTTGTTCAGTCTGTCTACGCAAGCAAGCAGCTCTTCTTCCTTCACGTCTTCCTCATAACGTATCAAGGTAGACTTAAAACCACACTCCTCGCAGGCAATTACCTTATTTTTTACGTATGTTTCGGAACCTCCGTCGTGCCCTACAAGCACGGCAACCAGATGGGGTTGTTTTCCTCCGGCGGCCATAATCCGCTTTACTTCTTCGGCTATTTCTGCCTTAATAGCAGCAGCCGTAGCCTTTCCGTCGATCAGTTGCATTTGCTATTCCTTTCTTACATTTTAGGCATCCCGGGCATCTTCATGCCTTTCATACGACTCATCATGCCCGCCATTTGGTTACCCGTTACCATTTTCATCATCTTTCGAGTCTGGTCGAACTGCTTGATAAGCCTGTTAACCTCCTGAATATTCGTTCCCGAGCCCTTAGCTATTCGCTGACGGCGACTGGTGTTAAGCATCTCAGGATTACTACGTTCTTTCGGTGTCATGCTCCTGATAATGGCTTCAACACCCTTGAAAGCATCGTCGTCTATATCAATATCTTTGATTGCCTTGCCCACTCCGGGTATCATACCGGCCAGATCTTTCAGGTTACCCATCTTTTTAATCTGCTCTATCTGGTTCAGGAAATCGTTGAAATCGAACTTGTTTTTCTGTATCTTCTTTTGGAGTTTCCGCGCTTCTTCCTCGTCGAATTGCTCTTGGGCACGCTCTACAAGAGAAACGATATCGCCCATTCCGAGTATTCTATCGGCCATGCGTGAGGGATGGAACACATCTATAGCCTCCATCTTTTCCCCTGTACCGACGAATTTGATAGGCTTTGTTACCACCGTACGGATACTCAAAGCAGCACCGCCACGCGTATCACCGTCGAGTTTCGTAAGTACTACGCCGTCGAAGTCTAACCTGTCGTTGAATTCTTTGGCCGTATTTACGGCGTCTTGCCCCGTCATCGAGTCTACTACAAACAACGTCTCGTCGGGATTGAGGGCATTTTTAAGCTCGGAAATCTCGGTCATCATCTCCTCATCTATTGCCAATCGTCCGGCCGTGTCCACAATAACAACGTCGTTACCCTTGGCCTTTGCTTCTTTTACGGCATGGGTTGCTATCTCGATAACGTTCTTGCTGTCGGGTTCGGAATATACGGGTACGCCTACTTGTTCGCCCACCACTTTAAGCTGATCGATAGCTGCAGGACGATAAACATCGCAGGCTACGAGCAACGGATTGCGCTTTTGCTTCGATTTAAGCATATTGGCGAGCTTTCCGCTGAACGTTGTTTTACCCGAACCTTGCAAACCTGACATCAGTACAATGGCCGGACGCCCCGAGAGTTTCAGCTCGGCAGCCTCGCCACCCATCAGTTCTGCCAGCTCGTCATGCACGATCTTCACCATCAATTGGCTCGGTTTAACCGCAGTAAGAACGTTCATTCCGAGCGCTTTCTTCTTTACTGTATCGGTGAAATTCTTGGCAACTTTATAGTTTACATCGGCATCGAGCAGCGCACGACGCACGTCTTTCAGCGTCTCGGCAACGTTGATTTCCGTTATTTTACCTTCGCCCTTGAGTATTTTGAACGAGCGTTCGAGCCTGTCGCTTAAGTTTTCAAACATAAATATCTGTGTCTTATTTTTCCAATAATATCTGCAAATTTACGGAATATAGGAATGAAAAAAGAATTAAAACCGCACGATTTAATGTTATTTAAAACAGTTTCTGCCAAAAATGCTCATATCTTTTTTGAGTGTGCAACGGTTTATACGTCATCATAGCTCATACAAGGCGATAGAGATACACAAAGCAGACGTTTGAAGCGGAGATACAAGGCAAGGAAAGCAGACGGTACGCCTATCGGCGACAGGCGGCATGTATAGTTTCGATACATGCCTTGTCTGAGCACGGCAGATGTACCGTTTATAAAATATAAGAAAAAGATTTATCCCAAACGGATGGCTTTTTATCGGCAATGCCCGATACGGAAACGCGCCACAAGGGGCAGATGATCGCTAAATCCTTGCTGGTATTTCGGGCCGATATAAGTACGGAAAGGCTGCTTACCCCCATAGGTTTTGTCGTCTGTAAGCAAGAAAGGCGCATCGTGTATGCGGCACTCGACAAGACTGTCGGCAAGGTCTTCGTCTGCAAGAATATGATCCAAACTGCCCCATTCGCCCTTGTAACGGTAGGTACCCTTGGCTCCATGCGAACCTTTTGCGCCTTCCGACACGTTTATGAGTCCTCTCTTGCAAACATAGTCGATACTCCTACTATCGGAATAATCGTTGAAATCGCCCGCTACAATAACCTTTGCGCGGGGCGACAAGCGGCGTATAGAGTCGACGGCAGCACCCAATCGGCGGGCCACAAGCATGCGGAAGGGGCGCGTGGCAGCCTCTCCGCCCGCACGGCTCGGTGCATGTACCACGAACACATGGAGCGTATCGCCCGACAGAACGACGCCCGAAGCGTACAAGATATCACGTGTAGGGCGCATATCTTTCATGGGCGCCACCCGTATGGAATGATGATTGAGAAGCGAAAAGCTAAAAGGAGAATACATCAGCGCCACGTCTATGCCCCGCAGATCGGGCGAAGAGGTCATGATATAGCGGTATCCGGCCTTACGAAGCAGTGAACGCATCGTAAGATCATGCATCACGCTGTCGTTTTCCACCTCACAGAGAGCCACCATATCCGGCAACGACCAGCCCGACGTATCCTCGCCGCACGAAAGGATTTCCTGCCCTATATGGTTCAACTTTCGCCAATATCGGGTACGCGTCCAGTGGCGATAACTGTCGGGCATGAACTCTTCGTCTTGCTTCGAAGTATCGTGCAGGCAGTCGAAAAGGTTCTCGCAGTTGAGTTCCACAAAGGTAAAAACGCTTGCAAGCAATAAAGAAAGTATCATCGCACATCGTGTTTTACGGTTCTTATGCGGCACCGCATCGGTATTCGGTGCCCGCTATTCCTTCACGTTTTTCCTGATCTTCGCCAGATAGGCCTTCATTCCCTTGGCGTCTTTCTTATCGATTATCTCCAACAGTTCCTTGAGTTCTGTCCTGATTTGCGATACTTGATCGTGCGTATAAGGATTGAACAATATCTCTTGAAGCAGGTAATCGTCTTCATTGAGCACACCTTTAGCTATGCGCATGTGGCGTTTGAAGGTTGTTCCCGGGGCATCCTGATGCTTCATCACAGCAGCAAAAACGAACGTACTTACAAAAGGTATGCTCAACGAATAGGCCACCGTCTTGTCGTGTTCCTCGAAAGAATACTCATAGATGTTAAGGTCGAGCTTGTTATACAGGTCTTTAAAGAAAATTCGCCCCATATAGTCGCCCTCGTTGATGATGATGGCATTCTCTTCGCTCAGTTGGTGCAGGTTGGCAAAAGTGGGCCCAAACATGGGATGAGTGGACACATAAGGATGCCCACATCGTTCGTAGAAGTCTTTCAGACCGGTCTTCACCGAGCTGATATCGCTGATGATACACTCGTCGGACAGATAAGGTATCACTTCTTTAAATGCCGGAATGGTGTACTTTACCGTAACAGCGTTGATCACAAGCTCGGGTTTGAACGCTTTTATTTCTTCTACTTTCGTGAAACGTTGGCAGTTGTAAGTGAACCTCATACGCATGGGTTCTTTCTCATAAACTGCCGTCTCGTGCTCGAAACTGAGCAGGTCAAGAAAGAAACTTCCCATCTTTCCCGCTCCCAAAACCAATATCCTCATTTTATATAATGCTTCTTCAACCACTTAACGGTTCACGATTTCCAGCTGTTGGCGCACGCTCTCTTCGTGAATCTCCTCGAATATTCTTGCCACACATTGGGGGGATAGGCCGCACAGGCTGCCTTGTGCGCCCCGCTTTTCCAATATTTCGTTGTAACGAGACGACTGTAATATGGTCATATTATGTTCCTTTTTGTACTGTCCGATCTCTCTGCAAATGCGCAATCTCTTGGCAAGAAGCTCCATAATCTGATTGTCTAATTCGTCTATCTGCCCGCGAAGCTGGTGCAATCCCTCGGTTGTAGTATGCTCATCCCGTACCACAAGCAAGCTCAGAATGTAATCCAGCACATCCGGAGTAACCTGTTGTTTGGCGTCGCTCCATGCCTTATCGGGGTTACAATGGCTCTCTACGATCAGTCCATCGAGCCCCAAATCCATCGCCTGCTGGCATAAAGGCGCGATAAGTTCACGGCGTCCGCCGATATGACTGGGATCGCAAATGATCGGAAGGGCAGGTATACGGCGACGAAGTTCTATGGCTATCTGCCACATAGGCAGGTTCCGATATATCTTCTTGTCGTAACTGGAGAAGCCGCGATGTATGGCTGCCAGCCTTTTAATGCCAGCCTGATTGAGACGTTCCATAGCTCCGATCCATAATTCAAGGTCGGGATTAACGGGGTTTTTTACGAATATAGGTATGTCGACTCCCCTAAGAGAGTCGGCTAAAGCCTGCATCGCGAACGGATTGGCCGATGTTCTGGCACCGATCCACAGCATATCCAAGCCATATTTCAGGCACAACTCCACGTGTTCGGGTGTGGCTACTTCGGTAGTAACAAGCATGCCTGTTTCGTCTTTCACCTGCTTCAACCACGGCAAGGCCTCCGCTCCTTTCCCCTCGAACCCGCCGGGTTTCGTGCGTGGTTTCCACACTCCGGCACGAAACATGTGGCATCCTTTCTGTTTAAGTTGTCGGGCTGTAGTAAGTACTTGCTCCTCGGTCTCTGCCGAACAGGGGCCTGCAATGACGATAGGGCGTTCGCGATCACTCGGTAGATTAAGGGGTAATAAATCCAATTCCATCGTTATATTCTTTTTATATGTATTATCTGTTTGCAATAGATAGGCACTCTACGTGCCATAGAAGGGCCGTCTGTGCGTAAACTTCCGCAGTTCACGGCGTCAACTTCCGTGGTTCATCGCGTCAACCTCCGTGCTTCATCGCGTCAACCTCCGTGCTTCATCGTGTCAACCTCCGTGCTTCACAGTGTCAACCTCCGTGCTTCATCGCGTCAACCTCCGTGGTTCATCGTGTCAACCTCCGTGCTTCATCGTGTCAACCTCCGTGCTTCATCGCGTCAACCTCCGTGCTTCATCGCGTCAACCTCCGTGCTTCATCGTGTCAACCTCCGTGCTTCATGATGTCATAGAACGGCATTCTGTGTTCACCACTCTACCGACCTGATGCGGCAAAGCGCCTGCGCCATCTTCTCTTCATTGGCACAAAGGCTGATACGGACATAGCGTTTTCCGTTGCTGCCGAATATAAATCCCGGGGTTATGAATACCTTCGCCTCGTGGAGAACGCGCTCTGTAAGCTCTTCGGCATCGGCATATTTTTCGGGTATGCGCCCCCAAAGAAACATGCCGACCTGCCGGCTATCGAACGTACACCCTAAAGCTGCCATGATTTGCTGGGCTATCTTGCGCCTATGTTTGTAGATTTGTACGTTATATTCATGGTGCCATTCGGGGGTATTCGTATTGTATGCCTCGGCTGCAGCAAGCTGAATGCCCCGAAAGGTGCCGCTGTCGATGTTGCTCTTTACCTTCAATATCCACGATATGAACGTAGAATTCGAGGCACAAAGTCCTACTCTCCAACCCGCCATATTATGGCTTTTCGACATCGAATTGAGTTCTATACAGCAATCCTTTGCACCGTCTATCTGCAACAGAGAAACGGGGCGGTCGTTCAAAATGAAAGAGTAAGGATTGTCGTTCACCACAACAATATCATGTTCCCGTGCGAACCGCACCAGCCGTTCGTAGGTTTTCATGCTTGCATTTCCGCCGGTCGGCATGTTCGGATAGTTGGTCCACATGAGTTTAACGCCCTCTAAATCGGTATCGTTTCTCAATCTATCGAAGTCAGGTTGCCATCCATCGGCCTCAGAAAGGTCGTAATTCACCACTTGAGCGCCGAGTATCTTGCTCAAGGAGGTATATGTAGGATAGCCGGGATTAGGAACAAGCACCTTTTCATTGGGGTTCACGAAGGCCAAAGTAATATGAAGAATGCCTTCCTTGCTGCCGATAAGCGGCTGTATTTCGCTTTTCGGATCGAGTACAACGCCATACCAACGGCGATAGAAAGCCGCCATGGCCTCGCAAAGTTCGGGTGTACCGGCGGTAGGTTGGTAACCATGCGCACTCGGTTGGCGTGCCGTCTGGCACAATTTATCGATTGTTTGCCGCGAAGGAGGCATATCCGGACTGCCTATGGCAAGCGAAATAATGTCTTCTCCGGCAGCATTAAGCCTCGAAACTTCCTTTAATTTCCGGCTGAAATAGTATTCCTGTATGGCAGAGAGACGCTCTGCAGGTTTAACGTTGCTCATATTCACCAATGATTTTTAGTTCTTTTGTCAGCGGTATAATCGCATCTATGCTCTGTCGATAGCGCGTTGAATCAGTATAAGTGACGTCTACATAGAACAAATATTCCCACTCATGTCCGATTACCGGTAACGACTGTATCTTCGTGAGATTGATGTTATAGAAAGAAAGTATGGTGAGAACCTTCGACAGGGAACCTTCTTCGTGTGGCAAGGAGAATACAAGACTTGCCTTATCGGCACGCTCAAGCGGGCGCAGGAAGTCGGCCTTGCGCCGGTCGGTTACCACCAGAAAGCGGGTAAAATTATGCTTATTGTCTTCTATATGGTCTTCGAGTACTTTCATTCCATACATTTTAGCGGCGTCGGCATGGCATATTGCCGCCCATCCGCGGGCATTCGACCGCTTTATATATGCCGCTGCACCGGCGGTATCTTCTGCTTCTACGGCTTTCAAATGGGGATATTCCGCCAGAAAACGGCGGCACTGCATCAACGCAACGGGATGTGAATGCACCTCGTGAATACTGTCCCACCCGTCTTCAGGCAGGCAGCAAATGGCATGCTGTATATGAAGTTTGTGCTCACCCACAATGGTCGTGCCCGACGAACGCAGCAGTTCGTAATTATGCAACAACGATCCGGCGATGGTATTTTCTATGGCTATCATACCTATCACCGTGGGATCGTCCTCGATTTTCCGGAATATTTCTTCGAAAGTGGCACAACATATCAGCTGTACTTGCTCGCCTTCGAAGTACTGGTGGGCGGCTATATCGTGGAAAGAACCAATGTTCCCCTGTATTGCAATTCTCTTCATAAGCGCTTATTTCTATAAAAAAGCCCCGCCTCACAGTGTATGAAGCGGGACTCTTACGTAAACCTTTTTCGGTTTTATGATGGTCTTAAGTTGAAATCTACACGCAACTTCCCGCTTCACAATGCCTTGCAAAGTAAAAATAAAAGTAATAGAAAGATGCGTAAGACTTACCCATAGTTGTTCTTTATTTTGTTTCTATTGCGTGCAAAAGTATAGTTTTTATTTCGTTTACACAAACATTTCCGAAGAAAAATTATTGTTTTAATTTCATTTTTCTTATTTCAAAAGCCATACGGATTATTATTCTTATAGGCTCTGTTCATCTTTTCTTCGATGTTGGAGTCGTTGTTTTCTTTTCCTTCAGTACCGACATACGAGGTGTGCTCTGCCTCTACTTCCTCGGCAGCCTTTATGTCTTCTTCGGCTCCTTGCTCATCTCCGGCAACACGTTTGGCAGCACTGCGTTCCTTAAATGCCACGGCCGAGAACGGATTTAGCTCTATCACCTTGCTATAAAAGTCGATCGACTGCTCATAGTTAGCCCGTTTTTCCTCGATACGTGCCTTCAACATGTACGTTTCTTCGCTGTCTTGTGCATGTTTCAGCAGGTATTCGGCATCGGCGTCGGCACTATCCAAGTCGCCCAAACCGAGGTATGTTTCGCCACGAAGCAGGTATGCATCGCCGTAATCCGCCTTCAACGAGATGGCTTTTGTTAGCATCGCGATGGCATTGGAGCTATCTCCTTGCCCGATACATGCACGTGCATAGAGATACATCACTAACGGATTATCCTTGTCGATAAGCAATGCTTTCTCGCAAGAATCGGCCATTGAGCCGTAATCTTCCATCATGTAGGCCACGTCGGCCATACGAATAAATATCTGTTGATTATCGGGTTGCGCCTCTGCAAGTTTCTGCAACTGCCCGTAGGCATGCAACATATCGCCGTTACGTATCAATGCTTGCGAATAATAATCGCGAATTTCCAAGTCTTCCTGCAGCTTCAAAGCATGCGAGAAGCACTGCATAGCGTAGGTAATCTGGCCGCTTTGCAACGCTCTTACGCCATCGTATTTCAACACTTCGAAATTCTTAGCGTTCTCTTCTTCCTTCTTTTCTTGCTTTGTTTCTACCTTACTTCCGAATAATGCCTTAAAAAAATTCATGATATCATTTGTTTAAAAGTTTCGTATAAGTAGCATTCGGTATCACATCGGTACGCTCCCATGTTCCCCACATGCCGCTTACAGGATTGTAAGTTCCGCCTACATCCTTATATCTTGCATATACAAACTTGGCATAGATATATCCATCGTTGCCATCGCGTGCCAATACATAGCAATATAGAGTTTGCTGATAACCCTTTATTTTGTCGTTCTGCTTCACCGTTTTGCTTATCCAATCGCCCTGAGGTATTACAACCGACTGTATATCGGCATTGGGATAACGTGCCCCGAACTTCTTCCTGCTTGCCTCGCAATACTCGTCTGCATCGGCTCCTTTATACAGATTTACCTTATATATAGGCATGTAATAAGTGCCGTCTACCTTTACCAGATCGTCTTCTCGTGCTATGCGATCTTCGAACCCGATAGCGTCACCCAACTCATGTCCTGCATCTTCCATCTCTTTCTTGGTCTTTTTCCAGAATTTAGACACCTTCTTACCGAAGCTCTCCTTTGTTCCTGTTTTCTTATTCTGTGCCGAAAGCGGCGCTACAGCAAGCAACATAGCTGCCGTAAGCATGCTTAAAACCCTTTTCATATCGCATTCCGAATTTAGTTACGCGGACAAAAATACGACAATTCATGTGAGGGACAAAATAATAATTGATAATTAAAATGAAAATTGTATTAAAAGTTTTGATATGTTGCATGGATCATCTATTTTTGCATCAAATGAAACAAACGATTATTATACTATATGCCTGTCTGTGCTGTCTTGCCGGAATGGCGCAGCAAGAGAGCCGCCCATCGAAGCAAAAGGTAGCACCTAACGACTCTATACGGCTGCTTGCTCCCACCATAGCCGATACGCATCCGCAACCTACGGCCGTTACAAACATCAAAGGGTGTGTTTCCGCCATCCCCGAAGACACGCTCCGTCTGCCGCCGATGAATGCTCAAGGACAAGTATTGCCCATCAACATGTATCCTTATTCTTATTGGAACGGCTTTTATAATTGGAACCTTCACCGCGGACTCAACGTAAATATCGGGGCTTCGGTATTCGCTTTCTTCGGCAAGAATGCTCCTCATGGAGCCGGATTTGCACAGAATATTTCGGCCATGTATGCCATACCGCTCAATAATAAGCTGTCTCTTGCCGTGGGAGGTTATTTCAATAACACGTCTTGGAGCCACGACAGTTACCGCGATGCAGGCCTTTCGGCAGTGCTGGGCTATAGGTTCAACGAGCATTGGGAGGCTTATCTCTATGCACAAAAGAGCATTGTAAACACGCAGCGCATACCCTATCCACTTTATACACTCAACAACATCGGCGATCGTATAGGCGCTGCAGTGAAATATAACGTAAATCCTAATTTCAGTTTTCAGGTATCTTTCGAAAGCAATAGAGTTCCTCGAAGTTGGGGATTTGAGTAAAGTTAGGACCTCCCCCGGCCCCTCCAAAGGAGGGGGGTGCCTCGCGGAAGATGGGTAAATATACTGCACGTAGGAGTTTTCGTGCTTTTTCGTTTGGAGCGAGGGCGCGGTCTAAATGTACTTTTCTCCTTAGAAAGGGGAGACAGAGAGGAGATGGATTGCTTCAGGGTGTCATGTTTCATACTCTCATAGTCTGCCTTTATTAAGGAGAGGAGTATGGTGTTCGCGCTTAATTTATAATCTGTGGGTTGAGAATATGTTATGTGTATTGCCGTTAGAGGGCATGTCTGTCTGCTTCGGATGGTATTTCTAACAGACTTAGATGGCATTTCTATGCTCCGCAGGTAGTTGCTTCGGTTGAACTGAGGGAACTTAACTCGCACATCATTTTATACATGTATCATAAAAACGGAATGGCACAACAGGCCTTAGATAAGCCAAATCCCTACAATACACCCATTAATCACTCCTCCCTCCTCCTTAATCCATCAACCACACACCCCTCCTTCGGAGGGGCTGGGGGAGGTCCTCACTTCTCCCTCCTCCTTAGTCCATCAACCCTACCCCCCTCCTTCGGAGGGGACGGGGGAGGCCCCCACTCCTCCCTAATCCCTAATCCATCACCCCAAAACCTATATCTTATCCAACTCCTTCAGCGTGTTTTTGCCCAATGCTTTGAACTGCGAAGGCGTCATACCTGTAATGCTTTTAAACTGGTTCGATAGGTATGCCGTGCTCGAGTAGTTCATCTGTAGGGCGATCTGCGTAAGCGAAAGCTCATCGTACCACAGCAATTCTTTCACTCTTTCTATGCGCTGCAGGATATAATAACGCTCTACAGTCATGCCGGTTGCCTCGCTGAACAACTTGCTCAGCGCACTGTAGTCGCTATGGAGCTGGGCTGCAAGGTAATCAGACAGGTTCACCGTCGACGCGTTATCGCGATAATGCACCAGCTGAATGACCGCATTCTTGATTTGTTCGATAGTTCTACGGCGCTTATCGTCCATCAGTTCGAACCCTATCTTTTCAAGCTCTCCGCGCAATTCCTCACGCATATCGGCCGAAATCGCCTCGGCAACCTTCACTACACCGAGCTCTACTGACAACGGATGCAGCCCCTTGTCGCGCAAGGTCTTATCTACGGCCATCTTACAGCGGTCGCACACCATGTTTTTTATATACAAAGTCGTTTCCATTTTCAGTCGTTTATATCTATTATTTATCTGTTTTCATGCTGCGGAACGCATGAAATACAACGGGTATCGTTATCAGAAAAGCACACAAATCGCTCCATGTCTGACACATTTCTACGCCTTTCAAACCGAAGAAATGGGGAAGTATCACAATCAGAGGGATAAAGAACAGCCCTTGCCGCGCCGCTGCAAGCAGGTTGGCACCAACGGGTTTACGACACGTTTGCAGCAACATGTTGCCCATCATTACAAATGCATTGAGCGGAAACGATACCAATTGCCATCTTAAAGCTACAGTTCCTATCGCTACAACGTCGGTATCATCGCGGAAGACGCCTATTGTAACATCGCTAAATGCAAATCCAACGACGGAAAACACAACAAGAAACACCGTTCCAACCTTTACACAATACCAGAAGGCGGCACGCATACGGTCGTAAAGTCGAGCTCCGTAACAGAAACCGCATAGAGGTTGGAACCCTTGACCTAAGCCCACAATCATCGAGAACACAAACATAAGTATCCTGTTCACTACCGACATCGCCGCTATAGCGGCATCTCCGTAGGCTCCGGCGCCTATATTAAGCATGATAGTCGATACACATGCAAGCCCTTGACGGGATAATGACGGCGATCCGCCATAGAATATCTCCTTAAATCTCTGCCATGTAGGCGCGAAATTCCTATAACTTATCGGTATGTTTTCGCCCTTTCGCGTCATTACCAATAAGATGCAAAAACTCACCACCTGCCCTATAACCGTGGCAATTGCTGCTCCAACGACGCCAAGACCGAAGGTAAAGATGAACAAAGGATCGAGTACAACGTTCAAGACAGCCCCTGTAACGATACCATACATGCCGTAGGCGGCGTTTCCTTGCAAGCGAAACTGGTTGTTGAGCGTAAGCGAAGACATGAGAAAGGGTGCTCCCAAGAGCACTATACCGAGATAACGTTCCGTATAGGGCAATATTGTAGGCGTGCTGCCCAGCAATACAGAGAGCGGATGAAGCAGCACTAAGCCCGTTATCATGACCAAAATGCCCATGAAGAAGGATAGGAAAAAGCCGGTAGAAGCCATTTTAACGGCGTTATCATGCCGCTTTGCCCCGAGTTCACGTGATATGTAATTGCCTGATCCGTGCCCGAAAAAGAAGCCGAACGACTGTATAAAGAACATAACCGAGAAGACTATGCCCACTGCAGCCGTAGACTGTGTGTCGATTTGCCCCACGAAAAAGGTGTCGGCTATATTGTACAGGCTGGTTATCATCATGCTGATAATCGTCGGTACGGCCATTGTTCCGATAACACGGTGTATGGGTGCTTCGGTCAGGAATGTGTAATTATCTTGATGTGCGTGCAATGTCGCCGAATTAAATATAAGACATACTGCCGACAGACCTGCTCTCTGTCTCACTTAGACCTATGGCCTGTCGGCAGCAGACGATGCCGATGTTTCTACTCTATCGGGGTTACGATCGATCACGGTGCCGTTGGCTTGATGGGTAGCAAGCACAAGCACCTCGGCTATCTGCACATGTTCGGGGGCGCAGGCAGCATAGAAAGCCACGTCGGCAATGTCGTCTCCCGTCAACGGGCGTATGCCCTTGTACACGTTTTCGGCCCGTTCGGCATCGCCATGAAAGCGTGTAACGCTGAAATGAGTCTCTACCAAGCCCGGTTTAATGTTGGTTACGCGCACACAGGTATGGGCTACATCGATGCGAAGCCCATCGGTTATCGTTTTTACGGCTGCCTTAGTGGCGCAATATACGCCGCCGCCGGCATAAGCGGCATCGCCGGCCACGCTGCCTATGTTGATTACATGTCCGCGGTTGCGCTCCACCATACGGGGCACGATGAGGCGCGTCATCGTGAGCAGACCTTTGATATTGGTATCGATCATGGTGTTCCAATCTTCGGGATTGCCCTCGTATTCTTTTTCAAGACCGAGCGCCAAGCCGGCATTGTTGATAAGTACATCCACGTCGTGCCATTCGTTTGGCAGCGACATCACGGCCGAACGAGCCGCCTCGCTGTCGCGAACGTCGAAACAAAGCAGCTTTACCATTGCCCCTTCAGCCTCGAGTCCGGGCTTCAAGGTTTCGAGTTTATCCTGCCTGCGGCCGGTAAGTATCAAGTTATAACCGCCCATGGCGAACCTTTGGGCGCATGCCCTGCCGATGCCGCTCGTGGCACCTGTTATCAATGCAATCTTTTTCATCTGCGCGTAAATTTAGTATTTATAGTCTGAAAGTATCTGTACGATGCGCTCTGCACTGTGCCCGTCCCACCGGTCGGGGATGCTTGCATGTTTCCAATTGCCGCTTACCAAATCGGTCAAAGCATTGCCCAACTTCTCCGAATCCTCGCCCACAAGCACGTTGGTTCCCACTTTCACGGTTTCTATATGCTCGGTGTAGCTGTTCAGGGTGATGCAGGGAACGCCGTTGAAAGTCGCTTCTTCGGCCACATTCCCGCTGTCTGTTACAATTCCCTTGGCATGCAAGGTGATATATTCGAAATCCAAATAACTCTGAGGCGGTACGAACAGGAACGGCGACTGTACGTTGTGCAGGCACTCTTTCACGGCTTTTTCGGCGCTACTCCGCAGAGGTGCAAGGATCGGAGTATCGGTGCTTACGCTCGACACCATCCGCCCGATCATCTTTCGAAGGTTGTCTTTGTCGGCTATAAGGGCTTTTCGGTTGAGTGTAAACACGATGTATCCTTGCTCGGAGAGCCCTTTTTCGTCCATAACGGCGGGGCGCGTCAGCTGCGAATGGTTGAAACGAAGATTGTCTATCAGCACATTTCCCACCATATACACCTTGCTCAGCTCTGCTCCTTCCCTATTGGCAATGCTGTTGTTGCTTATTCCGGCGGTGAAAAGAATATCGCTCAGCCCGTCTATCACCAAGCGGTTGATTTCCTTGGGCATACTGATGTCGAAGCTACGGGTGCCGGCCGCAATGTGCGCAAGCACTATTCCCTGCTTCTTGGTAACGATGGCAGCGGCCATAGTCGATGCAAGATCGTCTACTACAACGACTGCCTTCGTCTCTGAGTGCTGCCTAAGATAACGCTCGAACTGAAACATTACCTGCCCTGTAAGCTCGTTGAGATTTTCACAATCCACACCAAGATATACGTCAGGATGCCTTATCCGGAGGTCTTTAAAGAGCGTTTCTTCTACGGTAGGATCGCTTTCTTTCCCCGTAAAAACCAACGTATAGGCTATTTGTCTGCCTGCAGCTGCAGCCCTATCCACTGCGCGCATAATCGGAGCAACCTTGATAAAGTTCGGTCGTGCCCCAGCAACAATACAGATATTCATTGTATATTATTTTAATGATGACGACAAAATCTGTTCATGAACGCATAAAAAAATTGCTTTCAAGTGGCCGGATATTACCTATTTGTTGCAAAGATACAATTTAATTCCGAGAAATATTACAGGATTAAGCGGTTAAGTTGAAAATTAAAGAATTGCGGTATAATTGAACAGCTATAACGGTGCAGCGTTGCAAGAGGCCATCTCCTTAATGTCAACCTCCGTGCTTCATCGCGTCAACCTCCGTGCTTCATCGTGTCAACCTCCGTGCTTCATCGTGTCAACCTCCGTGGTTCACAGCGTCAACCTCCGTGGTTCATCGTGTCAACCTCCGTGCTTCATCGCGTCAACCTCCGTACTTCATCGTGTCAACCTCCGTGCTTCATCGCGTCAACCTCCGTGGTTCACAGCCTCAACCTCCGTGGTTCATGATGTAAAGAGGCCATCTCCTTACGATAAAAAGACCATCTCCTTACGATAAAGAGACCATCTCCTTACGGTAAAAAGGCCATCTCCTTACGATAAAGAGGCCATCTCCTTACGATAAAAAGACCGTCTCCTTACGATAAAAAGACCGTCTCCTTACGATAAAAAGACCGTCTCCTTACGATAAAAAGACCGTCTCCTTACGATAAAAAGACCGTCTCCTTATGAATAAAAGACCGCCTTTAATGGTACGGCAGTGCCCTAAAGGGAATAACAAAGGCGGCAGTAAACCGATTTAAACAATACGGAAAGGCCGCGAACAGCGGAAAGATAAAGGCGCAAGAAACAGAAAACAGCTCCTTTATCTTTCCGCTGTTCGCGGCCTTTCCGGTAAGATAGCGGTGGTTTTATTACTTTATGTTGAACAAATCTTTAATGCCTCCGAGGCTTCCGAGCAGGTTGGTGGCCTCGTAGGGCAGGTAAACGGTCTTGGTCTGGTCGCCGTTTGCAAGGTCTTGCATCATGGTGATGTACTTTTGGGCGAGCAGGTAATTAGCGGGATTTGTACTTTGTCCCACGGCTTCGGTTATCTTCTGAATGGCGATGGCCTCGGCTTCAGCCTTCCTGATACGTGCGGTTGCTTCTCCTTCGGCATACAATATGGCCTGCTGTTTGGCAGCTTCGGCACGGTTGATCGTACTGGTTTTCTCACCTTCCGACTTCAATATCACGGCTTGTTTCTCGCCTTCGCTGGTCAAAATCGTGGCACGTTTGTTACGTTCTGCCTGCATCTGTTTCTCCATGGCCTGCAATACGCTGCTCGGGGGTGTAATGTCTTGCAGCTCTACACGGTTCACTTTAATGCCCCATTTGTTGGTTGCGTCGTCGAGAACAGACCGAAGTTTGGTGTTAATCGTATCGCGCGACGTCAACGTTTGGTCGAGTTCCATCTCTCCGATGATATTACGAAGCGTTGTCTGAGTGAGCTTTTCAATCGCGTTAGGCAGGTTATTGATTTCGTAGGCAGCCTTGAACGGATCGACGATCTGGAAATATAGCAGCGCATTAATCTGCATCTGAATGTTGTCTTTGGTAATTACGTTCTGCTTATCAAAGTCGTACACCTGTTCGCGCAGGTCGATAGTGTTGCTGTAGAGGTAGCGCCCGCGCACCACAGTTACTATGGTTTTAGCCCTGTCTATAAAGGGAATGATGATATTGATGCCCGGTTTAAGGGTGGCATAGTATTTTCCGAACCGCTCTATAATCTTGGTTTCGGACTGGGGGATGATAACTACGGTCATCTTGACAAATAGGAGTGCCAAGACAACAAGAACGATAATGGCGTAAGTTGCAATCATAATATAATAACTATTTAATGTGTTTAGAAAAATCGTTTGCCGTGTGTTATGCTCTTACCACCGTAACAACGATGCTCTCGAGCGACACTACTTTTACCTTTTCTCCCGTTTCTATGGCGGTTGTTTCGGCCGAAACGGCGCGCCATTCGTCGCCATCGATCTTCACATAGCCGCTGCCTCCCGCCGTTATAGGTTCTATCACGGTGCCGATACGGCCTATCAGAGCATCGGCATTGCTGGGCTGTTCTCGGCCCGCAGCGTGCAAACGTTTCAGCAACGACGGCCGGATAAATAAAATACTCAACACTGAAAACAGGGCGAAAACAACAGCCTGCAGCCAGAAAGGAACACCGATAAAGGAGGCGAACACACTGCAAACGGCGCCTATAGCAAAGCAGGTAATGAAGAAGTCGCCCGAACCGAGCTCGATAATCAGACAGCCCATGGCGATTATCGTCCAAAACAACCACAGATGTTGTGTAAAGTATTCGATCATAAAAGATATTTATTAACAGTTAATAATGTTGGGATAAAGGTAAAAAAATATTTTCATACCTACAACAAAAATACGATTATTCGGCATATTTTTGCCTTTATGAAACCGAAATGCCGCACAAACGGGCATCTTGTTCCATTCGTGCGGCATTCGTAAACTGCGCACCATGCAGACTTGCAAGATTTACCCTACCGGCGCCGCTTGCCCTTCTTGGATGACTGGGGAGCAGTATTTGCGGCTCTACTTCCGCCCGTCAGCTTAGACAGACTGATGGAAGACGGACTCGAAACTGCCGGAGCAACTGTTCCGCCCTTATAATATTTCAGCGCTTCGGGCATCTCGCGTTGCAGGGCGGCAATACGTTTAGCATCGGAAGGATGGTCGCTGAACACATCGCTTTGGTTGCTCTTGCCCTGCGACATGCGCTGCCAAAAAGCAATAGCCACACGGGGATCGTAGCCTGCCATGGCTGCAAAGATCAATCCCATGTGGTCTGCTTCGGTCTCATTGCTACGAGAGAACTTCAACGTACGGAACTGCAGGCCGTTTTGGGCTATCACTTGCGCCACTTGGGCGGTGTTGTTGCCAACGGTAGCCCCAAGCACCGTGCCCAGAATTTGTACGCCCATCTGGTTCTTTATCTGCTTGCTCATCTGCTCGGCACTATGCTTTGCCACCGCATGGGCTATCTCGTGACCGAGCACTATGGCCAACGAAGCCTCGTTCTGCGTATAAGGCAACAGGCCTTCGTAGACCACAATCTTGCCTCCGGGCATACAAAAAGCATTGGCACTCTTATCTTGTACAAGGTTAAACTCCCAAGCAAACTGCTTGGTTTCGGCCGCCAGACCGTTGTTCACCAAATAGTTTTCAACCGCTGTGGCCAATCTGCGTCCTACACGTTTCACCATAGCAGTATTGGCAGCATCGGTAGATATCTTTGCTGTTTGCATGTACTTGGCGTATTCCTGATTGCTCAGACTGAGTATTTGTTCATCGGATACGAGAAGATTTTGTTTCCTTCCGGTGATTGGAACGGTACGTGTAGTTCCGCAAGATACCAGAACAGCGGCTGCTACCGCAACGAACAAAAACTTTAATTTCTTCATTTTTACTACGTTTTTATAACTATCTAACGCGCAAAGTTAGTGCAACTTGCGGAGAAAACAAAGAAAATTATCGTTTTTTTACTGGCGTTCCGGCTGCCGCACCTGCACGATACGGAGGCATCAAAAGAACGTTTCGGGAGAGCTCCGCAACAGATACGCGAAAAACAAACGGCACATATACCGGAAACAGATATGGGGTATATTCGCCTCAAACCGTACGTCTGTCGGCGATATACCCCATATCTGTCCTCCATATCCTGCCTTGCCTGCAGTGCAAACCGTGCCCTGCGCCATTTCTGCAAAAGGCGCCTGTTACTGTTTATTTACCACAATCTCGTCGGTAAAAAGCCATCCGCCATCCTTATCGGTCTTGGCTTCGTAGCGTATGTAGCGCCCCTTGGCATGCCCTTCCCACCGATAAGTGCGGATGCTGTGCTTCATTTCGTCTCTGACAGACGGGCGATGATCGATCGGCATATAGTTCTTACCGTCGGAAGACACCGAAATCGTAAGCTCACAAGGCTGGAACACCCAATGTTCTGCGAACTGCATAAAATCGGCAGATATATCGGTCAGCTCCGTTTCCTGCCCCATATCGATAACCACATCCATCTTTTTACCGGCTATAAAGCCTTGCCATTGGCCGTCTTTATAGCTCCAATCGCCATGCTTCCCATTGGTAAGAGAGGTGTTGCCCGCCGCAGGATACTTCGCCGAATAGGGCGAGAGATAAGTTACTTTCTTACCCATAGCGGCATGAGATACACCGGTAAGACTCTCTTTGCGCGGCCCGCTCTCGTGACGGAGATCGAAAGGATGATAACCATCCGCACGCATTTGGTCTACCATAGCCTGTGCCCGTTCTCTGAAGGCGGCATAATCTTTCGCACCGCCGTTCCATCCTATCTCGGCAATAGCCATCAGTCGGGGGTAAGTCATGTACTCCACGTGGTCGGCATGTTCTACATATTCCGTCCACAAATTGGCCTGAACGCCGTCGATAAGACTAATTTCAGCAGTATCGGTCAATGCTTCCGGCACAGGTTCGAAGGCATAAGTAGCCTTCAAGGGAGCATATCCGCCCATGGCTTCCGGTTGGGTAAAGGGGTTATCCTGATAGAAATTGAGGTAACACCAGTCTATCGGACTCATAATAACATGGTGGCCTGCCTTAATTGCCTCTACTCCCTTGTCGATACTGCGCCACGCCATAACGACGGAACCTTGCGGAAGTCCGCCGTCTATCATTTCGTCCCATCCGATGAGTTTGCGCCCGTGAGCATTGAGAAACCTATTGATACGCTTCATCATATAGGCTTGTAGCTGCGATACATCGGTCAAATGATTGTCGTGCATGCGCTGCCGACAGCGTTTACATGTTTTCCAATGCTCTGCTGCAGCCTCATCTCCGCCGATATGAATGTATTCGGAAGGGAAGATATCCATCACTTCGCTGAGCACATTCTCTGCAAATTGAAACGTTTCTTCGGCACCTATGCACAGGTCGGAGTACGCTTTACCGTCGCAAGACAGTTGGGGTAAGGCAAACGTTACTTCCTCGCTGTGGCCGGGCATATCTATTTCAGGTATCACGGTGATATGGTGCAGAGCCGCATATCTTACGATCTCGCGCAAATCATCCTGCGTATAATAACCGCCATACGCACCGGCTGTGCCTGCTTCGCAATAACGGCGGTCGCCGTTGCGCCACCATTTATCCCAATGAGAATGGGTACGATAGGCCGTTTTTTGTGTGAGCTCGGGGTAATGCTTTATCTCCATACGCCATCCGGCCGCATCGGTCAGGTGCAGGTGAAGGCGGTTCAACTTCAAACGGGCCATCATTCTGATCTGCTTCTTAATGAAATCTACCGTCCAGAAATGGCGGGAACAATCGATCATGAAGCCTCTGTAAGCGAAACGGGGGGTATCTTCAACATGCACGAATGGCACTTCGCGCCCCGCGAGCAGGCCTTTCAACGTTTGAAGACCATAATAAATGCCCGCCTCGGAATGCGATTTAATGGTGATACCTTCCTTTGTTACATCTAATATATAGCTTTGAAGTCGTTTATCGAAAGGCACTCTTTCCGGATCGGCAGCCGGCTCTGTCAGCAACAGGCGCAGTTGATTTTTCTTCTTTTCCCCCTTGCTACTTGCTAAATTCACACCTAACAGTTCGTTTACAGTTTCCGTAAACAGGTGGTCTTTAGGCGACTCAATGTTGGTATAGATACGGGTTCTCCCATCAATACAAAACTTTCCCGACCGGTAAACGAGCCGATTAGGCAAAGGAAGCAGTTGCTGTGCACTTATTTCACTTGGCATAAAGCCCGAAAACACACAGCAGATAACGCCGATAAAAAATGAATACGTTTGTTTCATCATGATTTGTTTGAATAGATTGTCAGTAGAAATAAACATCTTACTCATACCCCATAATCAGCTTATACATACCTTTTTCCACAGTTAAACCACGGAGGTTGACATCATGAACCACGGAGGTTGACAGCATGAACCACGGAGGTTGACGCGATGAACCACGGAGGTTGACACGATGAACCACGGAAGTTGACACGATGAACCACGGAAGTTGACATCATGAACCACGGAGGTTGACAGCGTGAACCACGGAGGTTGACAGCGTGAACCACGGAAGTTGACAGCATGAACCACGGAGGTTGACAGCATGAACCACGGAGGTTGACAGCATGAACCACGGAGATTGACAGCGTGAACCACGGAGGTTGACAGCATGAACCACGGAGGTTGACAGTTATATAATTGCAAAATTACAGATAAACCAAGACATGGGCAAATATATATATACATATTTCTCGAACAATACAATAAACCGCAACCGTTTTCATACGCATCCTTTCGCGGTTCTCTCCCCATAATAAAGCGCCGACAGAAACAACAAAATAAAAGGCTGACTTCACAGCCAGCCTAATATAATTTATACAAAAACATTATGAATACTTTATTTTAGCGAACAAGATCTAAAAAAGTTTATCTTCATTCATTGAGCTTTTTCACAGCTCACACATTTACGCTGACAATACCTCTCGCACTGTACACGTATGTCATACCCTAACATTGCGCCCAGAATAAAGTCCTCTTCGGGCGTTAACTTGTTCAAGGGTTTGGTTGCAATCAGCCTTATGGCATCGATACATTCGGCACTTCCGAAGAATAGGTTTAACCGATCGTTGCCCACAGGCTGAATGATATACTTTATATTTTGATGTTGCAGGCGCGTTACAGCAAACTCCTCGTACCTTTTATTAAAGGTGTAAAGAACCATCTGTCGTACTCCTTTCTTGTACTCATAGATATGATTCATGAGCACTTTCATATCCGAAGGAGTATCCATGCCTGCATGCATCGTTTTTATTCTGCTTAAAGAGACGGCTTAATTTCCTCTAACCAAGCGTCTATACGCCCTTCCGTCTTGTCGTCTTCGTTAACATCATCAAGAGGAAGTCCTACGAATTTGCCATCTACAACAGCTTCTGAATCGTCATAGGTATAGCCATCGGTTGCCACAGAGCCCACTACATTGGCGCCAGCTTCCTTGGCTGCGTTGTACAGTTCTGCCATTCCTCCGCAGAAAGTGTCGCCATAAGACTCGCTATCCCCGCATCCGAAGATTGCTACAGTCTTACCCGAAAGGCCTGCGGCCTTCAATGTATTTATGCCATCATACCAATCATCCTGCAATTCACCGGCACCCCATGTAGACGTTCCTATAATAAGATTATCGTTAGCCTTTACCGTATCTTCCGTTAGCTTGGCAACATCCACTGCCTCTACACCGAGTTTCGACGCGATAGTCTGTGCTATACTTTCACACGTTCCTGTCGAAGAACCGTACACTACAACTGTTGTTTTCATTTTAAATTTTATTTTTATGTTAATAACTTTCTTGTTTTGATGTTGCAAAGATATAGACATTTTTCAAATACCGCAATACCTAAAAATAACGATTTAGGCAAAATACCTAAAAATAAGTATGCAATTTAGTGTTTTACCGAGTTGTTTTGTAAATAACAGACAGTATCACAACCTTACCAAGACAGAGCCCGTAGTGCCGCGCGTGCCACCGTTCACCTGAATAACATAAACACCTTCGGGCAGAGAAGTCATGTCCATTGCATAGGAAGACTGTCCTGCCGCAAACGTTCTTTTGCCTATCAAACTGCCCGAAGTACCGTATATGTTTACGCTAAACGAACATCGGGCAACATCATCAAATGTAATGACGACCTGTCGGGAGGCCGTAACGTTTACACGCACAGCAGAGGGATGATGGTCGGAAATGCCTTCTACGCCCGACAGGCCTAATATATACAGCAGACCTTTGTATACATCGATCTGCCCATACCCATAATAATTATTGGGATAAGTCATCGCTCGGTCGTAACGGGTGCACGTATGGGCAAAAACATCCATAATCTGTTCACGCGTAAGATCGGGCTTAGCCTGTAGCCAAAGGGCGATAGCACCGCCCACGGCAGGCGCAGAAAACGACGTTCCGCCATCGCAATTCCATGCGTATGTACGCCCTCCGACCGTGAAATACGATATATTGAGCTTCATTTTATACTCCGTAGGATTATTTTCAACAAAGTAACTACTGTAAGAAGAAACTATGTTCGTTCCGGGTGCAACGACGTCGGGCTTGATACGTCCGTCATAAGTAGGGCCCACAGAAGAGAAACCTGCATACGCTCCACCCGTGCCCCAGTTTATATCTATATACTCGCCGGCACTGTTAGTAAAGCCGGTTCGGTAAGCTGAAGCGCCCACACAAACGACACAGGCGGCGCTCGAAGGCGAAAAGATGTTATGCGTAGGCTCGCCATCGCACAGGTTCGGGTTAAGACTATTGACGGTCAACGTGCCGTTACCGCGGTAAAATTCTACCTCGCTCCCCTCTCCCACCAACTCCAAAGATACAGGACATCGCGCTCCCAAAGGCTCCGCAGCAGAGAGGACTGCATCGAATACGGTTTCCCCACGGTTGTAACAAGACCGATAGGCGGCAATATTAATCGCCAAACGCTGCCCGCCAAAGGTCACCGTATCTACATATTGAGAGTCTGTACGCGCCAAAATATCCTGCGAGGGTATAGAAATCGTATCGTTATGCGCACCATACGCCACCATGCGAAGGGTAAAGCGGGCATCGCTTTTAAGGGTAAAATAGGTAGTAGGCAGACCGTTTTCGAAAAACGTACCCGCCGACTTACGCGCGCGTTCTTTTATTATATAAGTCTTACGTATGCTCTCATTCGCAGCCGAAGATACGATAATGCGCCCGGGTCCTACCAAACTGTCCAACACTTCATAATATAATACGTCGTCTCCGCGGAAGTCCTGTGGCGATCCTTCACTGAATGAAATAACGCAAGGCTGCCCGTGTGTCTTGGCATAATCGAAGATGTATTTAAATCCCAAGGCATCTGTAGCATAAGTATATTTATAAATATCGGCACTATCGATAAACTCTTTATCGGCCGAAATGGCATTGCTTACCAAGCAGATATCGCTCTCATAAGCAATACCGCGATAGTTCGTGCCCGCTCCACTGCCCGCTGCAATGCCCAATGTCTGTGTTCCGTGCGTCTGTTTCAGTCCGTCTCGCGAATGTGCATAGGCCAACAGGGCGTCTTTCCCCTTATATTCAGCCCCCACATAAAGCCTACTGCCCAAGGTATCGGCCGAGAGTTGATCCCACAACTGCTTGATACGATAGTTTTGCATCGCGGCATCGTAGAAATTAGGATGCGTAAGATCGAAACCTACATCCTGTATGCCCATCACCACTCCCTTACCTGTATAAGCCTGAGACAGCGGTGCCATGCCGGCGTAAACGGGTATAGCATCGATATGAACGGCCATTGAATCCAAAAGAGCATGCATACCTTGGCGTGCTTCAATGCGCAACACGCGGCGGTCGATCGACATCTGTGAGAGCCGGTCGATGGGAATGGCGGCGATATGGATAGTGCCGAACTGCGCAAGATCGGTACAACGGTTTTCACGAAGCACCTCGCCGGCATCGCCGTTTATGCATACAAACGCCGTCAGCAAGGGTGCCTCTGCACCATGCGAAGCCCGCGTTCCCTGCTTATTCTGTTGCCTTGCGGCTTCTTCAATAACAATACGTCGTACCAAGGCCGACATTTTAGTGTAGTCGGCCCGCTGCCCCATTGCACCCATAACGCACAACATCAACAAATATACGATACATATTCTCTTCATAACCCTATGTTTTAACGCTAATATACCTTATGTTTATCGGCGACAGACAGGCAATCTGACAGAAACAAACAGTGTATTTAACGCAGTTAGATTGCACCCCCGCTCCAAACGAAAAGGCACGAAAACCCCTACATGTAGTATATTTACCCATCTTCCGCAAGGCATCCCCCTCCTTTGGAGGGGCTGGGGGAGGCCGCAATATATCATCCTTATCCCCTTTCCGCAAGGCACTCCCCTCCTTCGGAGGGGCCGGGGGAGGTCTCCCTATGCTATGTCTGCCGATAACAACCGGTACAAAAGTCGGCACAGCCGGTCGTACCCGTCTTTGGCAAACCATACCGCTTGCAAAGATACATCAAATCTATGACACATACAAGTCTGTGGCACACAAATATATACGGCGCTAAACTCCGCCGACAGAGACGACAAAGAGTGTCACTTTTTGAGCTGTTTGTCTGCTTAATCCAAAAAAAATGTGTAAGTTTGCACATTATTTTATATCATCGAAACAAAATGAACAACAAACCCAACAAGTACATCGCCGTAGCTTACAAGCTGTACACGGTAGACGAAGGTAATACAAATTTAGTTGAAGAAGCGCCATCTGACAAGCCTTTCCAGTTCATCAGCGGCTTCGGTATAGCACTTGAAGCGTTCGAAAAGGCCGTGGCCGATCTGGATAAAGATGCCGAATTCGACTTTACCTTGGGCCCTGAAAAGGCGTACGGAGAGTTCTTTAAGGAGCGTGTACTCGACTTAGATAAGGAGATTTTTACCGTAAACGGGCACTTCGACCATGAGAATATCTTCAAAGATGCTATGGTTCCGCTGCAGAACGAGGACGGTAATCGCTTCATGGGGCATGTGCTCGACATTACCGAAAACAGCGTTAAGATGGATTTGAATCACCCCTTAGCGGGCAAAACGCTTAATTTCAAAGGACATATTGTAGAGACTCGAGAGGCTTCGAACGAAGAAATACAAGCCATGATCAACCGCATGAGCGGCGAAGGAGGCTGTCATTGCGGCGATTGCAGCGGCGGATGCGACCACGAACATGGGGAGCATGAGCACCATCATGGGCATGACCACGGCTGCTGCGGGCACCATAATGGCGACTGCAACCATCATCACAAATCGTAAAAGCAAAGGGCATGCGAAACACGTTCGGTAATCTTTTTACGCTTACAACCTTCGGCGAAAGCCACGGAGAGGGCATCGGAGGGGTGGTAGACGGTATGCCTCCGGGCATCGGTATCGACTTGGAGTTCATACAGAACGAACTGGATCGACGTCGCCCCGGGCAGAGTAAGATTACTACAAGCCGGAAAGAGGCCGACCGAGTGGAGCTGCTGAGCGGGGTATTCGAAGGGAAATCTACAGGCAGCCCTATCGGGTTCATTGTTCGCAATACCGACCAGCATTCGAAAGATTACGATAATATGCGCAATGCTTTCCGCCCCTCGCATGCCGACTTTACCTATTTAAATAAATATGGTCTGCGGGATTATCGCGGTGGAGGGCGCTCATCGGCCCGCATTACCATCAGCAGATGCGTGGGAGGAGCCTTGGCTAAACTGGCCCTGCGGCCGTTGAACATCGACATAAGGGCCTATACATCGCAGGTGGGCGATATTGCTTTAGACCGCGACTACCGCCTGTACGACTTAAACAAGATTGAAACAAATGCGGTAAGATGCCCCGATGCAGAAACGGCACACCGCATGGAAGAGCTGATAACAGAGGTGAAAGCTGCGGGAGACACCATAGGTGGCGTTATTACGTGTGTGGTGCGTGGTTGCCCTGTGGGCTTGGGAGAGCCGGAATTCGGCAAACTTCATGCCCAAATAGGCGCTGCCATGCTGAGCATTAACGCCGTGAAAGGTTTCGAATACGGTAAAGGTTTCAGCGGTGTAAGCGAAAGAGGAAGCCGGCAGAACGACGAATTTGTAAGCACAAACGGCCGTATATCGACCTTAACCAACAATAGCGGCGGCATTCAGGGCGGTATCAGTAACGGACAGGACATCTATTTTCGCGTGGCATTCAAGCCGGTTGCCACGCTTCTACGTGAGCAAAACACAGTAGATACGGCAGGAAATCCGACGAAATTAGATGTGCGCGGCAGGCACGATCCGTGCGTTCTCCCGCGTGCGGTGCCCATCGTAGAAGCCATGACCGCTATGGTTATTTTAGATAATTATCTGTTTAATAAAACCATAAAGTAATCTTATTTCATGAAGATGTAAGGTTAATTAACATATTTTTGTGTCGATATGTCAAAAATTATATATATCTTTGCACACAACAATGAGGAGTTTGTGAAAATTCCAACTTAGTTTAGTTAAGTCTAGTTTAGTTTTTGTGTTGGTTGGGGGCTACCGATTGGTAGCTCCCAAATTTTGTCTAAAAAACACAGATTTTCCTTTCATCAGTACTGAATGGACATCTATAAGGATTATATCTGTCTTGTCTTTCAATTACATAAACCTTTTATCGACGTAAAATATTCATACAAAAACAGGAATAAACAATACTTGTGCTGCCTATTCCTGTTCGTGAAATAAATTAAACGGGGAAAATTTATGCTTCGAGCACACCGATTATCTCGTTTACAGAGCTGCATCCATGCTTGTCCAGCCACTCGTTAATGCCGTCGCGAACCTTGATTGTCGTGATCGGATCGATAAAATTAGCCGTTCCGATCTGTATTGCAGTGGCGCCGGCCATTAAAAATTCAATGGCATCTTGGGCAGTGCAAATGCCTCCAAGGCCTATAACGGGAATCTTAACAGCCTTGGCTACCTGCCACACCATGCGCAGTGCCACGGGCTTTATGGCAGGTCCGCTGAGTCCGCCTGTACCGATACTCAACAACGAACGGCGTTTCTCTATATCGATGGCCATACCCATAAGCGTATTGATCAGCGACACACAGTCTGCTCCTTCGGCCTCACAAGCACGTGCAATCTCGGTTATATCCGTAACATTAGGCGAGAGTTTCACGATCAAAGTTTTATGGTAACGCTGCCTTACGGCCTTGACAACGCTTGCCGCTCCACTGCATGTTACACCGAAAGCCATGCCCCCGTCTTTCACATTGGGGCATGAAATGTTTAATTCTATAGCCGGTATGTTCGGTAAAGCATCTATACGGGCAGCACATTCGGCATAATCGTCGGGCGAATTGCCGCTTACATTCACGATAATATGGGTATCTATATCCTTTATTTGCGGGTAAATCTGTTTACAGAAGTAATCTACACCCTTATTCTGCAGCCCTACACAGTTCAACATTCCGCCATCTGTCTCCGTCATACGTGGGTAGTCGTTGCCTTGTCTGGCATGTAAAGTCGTGCCCTTTACCACTATACCGCCGATACCTCCTAAGGGTATGAAGTCTGCATACTCCGTTCCGTAGCCAAAGGTGCCCGATGCAGTCATGACAGGGTTCTTGAATATGATGTCATTTATCTTTACATTTAGAGCTGCCATAATAACTTCTTAATGTTTAACACTGGGCCTTCTTTACACACACATATATTGCCTTCGTCTGTCGTCTTTTCCACACAGCACAGGCAGGCACCTATTCCACAGGCCATTTTATTCTCTAACGACACTTCACAATCTATGCCCTGTTCCTTTGCAAAGCGTGCTATAGCCGTCATCATCGGCTTTGGACCGCAGGTAGCAATATGGTCGAAGCGGCTTGTTCGCAAGATAGAATGGTCGGTAACAAAGCCTCTATCGCCGGCAGATCCGTCTTCGGTAGTCAAATACAGGCTGCCTAACGCCTTAAAATGGTCGAGTTCGATGAGTCCTTCTGCCGTTCTTGCTCCTAAAAGAAAAGTAGGTGTGCCTCCTATTTCTTTGATCTTTTTGCCTAAAAAGAGTAGCGGAGCAATGCCGACACCACCTCCTACAAGCAAAAAACGGTCTTTCTTGTCCTTTGGTAAGGTAAAACCATTCCCCAAAGGAAGCATACAATTGAGTTTATCTCCCCGCTGCAATCTCGATAAAGCACGGGTTCCGTCGCCGATAGCAGCCACAAGCAGCCACAATTCATTATGCTCCTTGTCCACATAATTAATAGAAATAGGACGCCTGAGAAAGGTTTTCGGCGAATTTTCCACCTTCGCTTCAACGAATTGTCCCGGCAACATATCTGGAAGAGGCGTTGAGTCTGTAAGACGTATAAGGAAATGTAGCTTGCTTAAAGCCTCAACAGAATTGACTAAAAGGTCAATACAATACTTCTTCATCTTTGTTCGTGAATAAATTACTTTACAAAGATACAAAAAGATAATATAATATGTATCTGCCTAATACATTATTTAATTAGAAGACAGTTTTTAGGGCTTGAACGTCTCCCAAGTCTGATCATCGTAGAAAACCCTTATCTCTGTAATCTTTCTTTGTGGTTTGTCAAGATATTTCACAATAGTTTTTTCGACATTATTCGATATTTTTTGAGCCTGAACATCGGGTGCAGATGACGAAAGGGCAAAGTGGGTATCAAAATCGATCATAGGCTCCGTCGCACTTGAATCTACAGTTTCAGTTTCCTCCAAGGTCTTATTATCTGCGAACATTGCACCATGTCCGTAAAGTAACCAATCCAGATTAATACTCGGGAACTTCTTCCTAATGGCATCAACATGATTTAATGTCGGATTCGTTCTGCCTGTAAATATTCCGCTAAGAGATGCTGGAGAGATTCCTAACATATCGGCAAAGCTCTGTTGAGTCATATGCTGATTAATCATCAACTGTCTAATTCTATCTTTCATACGTCCAAATCGTAGTCATATTTAGGTAAAATATCATATTTCCATCGATTTTACAAAGGTAAAACAAAAAAACGATATGCACAACATTTATAAATACTATTTAATTTTGAAATAATTAAAAGCACAAACGCAAATATTACAAACGTAAACAAACGGTAGCATTTAAGAATGTTATATAAATGTAAATGTAAATGTATAGTAATAAAACATCGTAATTCCTTTATTTAAAGGAAATGAATAAAATATTGGGGTATTTACAGTTAATTATGTCTATAATCTATCTACAACATCAATATATACACCTTTACGGGTAAAATAATCATTCATTATTGATAAAATCATTATGGATATAATATTAATATTCTGAAAATCAATATTTTATATATTACATTTAGGGCGGTATTTTTATGCATTTACAAATACAACGCCGCGCCTCTACATTTGCAAATATAATGAAATAAAAAACTGAATTATTAAACATATACATATTACGACGCACTGATAATTTAATAATATATATTTATTTCCAATTTCACATATTAAAATTTACAATACAAAACATTTAAAATATCCTAATTATGAATTACCGATAGGTATAACAGGTGTTTTTCTTCATTTCTAAAGAATTTCCGAACGACTGCCCTATCTGTTGAAAATACGCGAGTTTTGAAGGGGGTAAAAACATGGTAAAGTCCCGAAATAAAGGACTTTTATAGCCTAAAAAGAGGATTAAAAAAATGATGGATTTAGCAAAAAACAGCACTAAAAACAGTATATTTTAGTGCAAAATAAAGAATAAAAGTTCCTTCATAAGCTCCCCAGATGGTGTATTTGGGTTATCTATTCCCTTACTTTTGGCATCAATTTCTCTAAATTTAGAAATTATCTGCATTGTTTTCATTCCGGTATAATTCCTCATTCCCACCATATAATCTTTTACCGCCCATACCGATCTTAAATCTAAAAACTGTGCGACAGAGTTTTCATTGTTACGGTTAGGAGCGTAATAAGAAAGCATAAGATTTTGGAAATAATTAAAGAGCAAAGGGAGGAAAGCGAATATTGAACCTGCCTTAGGATTTCTGTCAAAATAATTGATTATCTGGTTTGCTTTAAAAATATCTCTATTTACTATCGCATTTCTCAGTTCGAACGCATTAAAATCTTTACTTACTCCAATTTGCTCTTCCACAATCTCCGGAGTCACTCTTCTATCATTCTCCGGCAGCGAAATCTGGAGCTTATCAAGTTCAGAGGTTAGTCTGTTAAGGTCTGAACCGATATGATCGGCAATCATAGAAGCCGACTTATTATCGATAGCAACCTTATGTTTGAGAAGATATCCTTCTATAAATCCGGGCAGTTCATAATCTCTTTTCTTCTTACTTTCAAAAACTACACCGGCAGCTTCGGCTTTCGATACCAATTTTTTACGGCGATCGATACTCCCGTTTTTATGACAAAGAACAAGAATAGTCGACATAACCGGTTTTTCAAGATACTTTTCAAGCGGTTCGGCAGCCCTGATATTCTGGGCTTCTTTCACTATCACCACCCGATATTCCGACATCATAGGATAGCCTTTTGCCAAGTCTGCAACCTGTGCAGCATTCACATCAGAGCCGAAAACGATATTCTGATTGAAATCACGTTCCTCGGGTTGCAGCACATTTTCGGCGATATAATCAGAGATTTTATCGATAAAATAAGCCTCTTCCCCCATTAATATATAAATAGGTGAAAACTTACGAGCCTTCAAATCCCGCATGATATTTTCAAAAGTTGCGCCAGTTTTCTTTTCTGTCATAACCACTCATGATTTCCGATTAGGCAACGTATGATGAAAATAATCTGCTTCATATCCCTAATCTCTTATCATTTTATTATCTTTGCAATCAATTGCAAAGATAATAAAATGATTCCATTAAACCTACCGAGTTTCCAAATTAAATTGTCAGGTACACAGGAGCGGCCGACTATCTTCGATGTCTTGCGCAGAAAATACGTAGCCCTAACTCCCGAAGAATGGGTTCGACAGCATTTTATTCATTTTCTCATCGACCATAAAGGTTACCCCTCTGCCCTTTTGGCCAACGAACTACAACTGAAAGTCGGTACAAAACAGCTTCGTGCCGATAGTGTTCTCTACGACAAGAACCTACATCCACGCATGATCATCGAATATAAAGCGCCCTCCATACAGCTATCTCAGAAAGTTTTCGACCAGATATCAGTCTACAATATGCTACTTCATGTAGACTATCTGATCGTAAGCAACGGGCTTCAACACTATTGCTGTAAGATGGATTACGATACTCAACAGTATCACTTTTTAGCGAATATTCCCGATTACAAAAATATTTAACAAAAACGGGCAATTCTTCTATATGAATTTTTAGTACAAAATATAGCCGTAAACCATACCGCTTACAACCGATAGGGCATCAGCTTTTCCACCCTATTTTCCTATTAAAACCACACAATTTACTCCGAATATTAAAAACAAAAGCTGCATCTAAAGATATTACAAAGCCCATATAACGGCGTTACATGGCATATCCATCCCCCATAAAGCATACTCCTATCATCCTTCGTCTGTTTTTTCACCGAAATCGATATCTGTTTTTATCAGCCACGTCATCGCAAAAGTAACCGCACAGAGCATCAAAATAACGATGAAAAATCGACGAAAACCGAGCATATCCTTAACATATCCCGACACCATACCACATATCATCAGCCCTAAATAGCCTATACTCTTGCAAATATCGCGACAATATTTGCCGCCAACACCTCTATCCATGTGCGATACACATGCCGTAAACGCCGCATAACCGAAGCCGCAGCCAAACTGTTCGGCATATATACAAGCGCTGATAAGCCATACATTCTCGGGCAGAGCATAACTCAAATAAACATAAACTGCTTTGGGCAACGTAACAGCACATGCCGTTAGCCAAAGCCAACGCTGCAAACCGTTTCTTCGGATGAGCATTCTACCCACAATACCGCCCGTTATAAGCCCGATAACTCCCACGGTTCCACTTGCCAAACCATACTCCTGTGGCGACAATCCGAGCCCTCCGGCAGAACCCGGACGTAACAAAAACGTGTCTGACATCTTAAACAACATGCCTTCGGGCAGGCAGAAAAAAAACAAAAACAGCAAAAACACCGTCAGTTCTTTTACGGAATAGCTGTGCCGAAAAGCAAAATACGCATCATGCATACCATTTCTTATAACCTTAGCACTATATTTTTCCGCCGACGTTTGCCGGGGCAAAACAAGCCCGTGATAAAGCCAAAAGGCGATAAAAATACCGGTCAGTCCGAAAAAAACAAGGCTCCATGTATAAATTTTCTGATTGCGAAACAGCACTTGCAGTATACCTGCAGCAGGTACAAGCAATCCCTTCCCCAATATAATGGCTATATTATAAAATGTATTCCGTATACCTACGTACCACGAACGGTTTTCATCGCCCATTTCAAGCCTACAGTAATCGTTCGCGGCAATACCGTATGTGGCACTCGAAAACGCCATCAGCAAGAAGAAAAACATCGTTCCTTGCACCCAGAAGCTGCCGTTAAGCGTAAAAGCAACGCCGGCCAACGCCGATCCCAGCAACATCTGCATGGCAAGCACCCACCATCTTCTTGTCTGATATAGTTCTATGAACGGTCCGTATAGCGGCCTCAACACCCAAGGCAAGCCCAGCCAACCGGTGTAAAAGGCAATCTGCGTGTCCGACATACCGAGCTGCAAATACATTACTACGGCCAAAGTAACGAGCACAACATGTGGAAGTCCTTCTGCAAAATACAGCGTGGGTGCCCATACCAAAGGCTTTTTTATGTTCATTTACCTATATATTTGCTTAATTTCGGCACCCGGATAATAGTGCAACAATATGCGTTCGTACTCGTATCCTCTCTCTCCCATCACGGCTGCCCCTATCTGGCAGAGGCCTACTCCGTGCCCCCAACCGGCGCCGGTCAGTTCGAATTGTTGCGGAATACCGTCTCTATAGTCGTATTTATCTACCACAAAAGCCGAGCTGTAAAGGTGGTTCTCGCTCAATGCACGCCGTATTTCCAACTCCTTTCCTATGGCAAGCGTGCGCTTCGTTCCTATAATCTTCAGTTTACAAAGACGCCCGCTTTTACCTCTTTCCATAGGAACCAAATCGATTATTTCGCCGAAATCGATACCTAACTTTTTAGCTACGAGGGTGCTCAATTGTTCCTGCGTGTAGACTACGTGCCACCGATAAAAGTCCGAGGTTTCCTGATCATAGTCGTTAAGCACCTGCGAGAGCACCCGTTTATCGTTTGTATTGCAGAATGCCTCGGGACTTCTGCGAATCCATTCCTGTGCATTTGCTTCAACCGTCAGGTCGGGAAGTTCGCCATGTTTTGCATCTACGAGAGCCTTAAGATAGCTCTTCGGCGCATCTTCCCAACAGCATTGAAACTCTTCCACCGCACCTCCGCAGCACTTACTGAAGCGTGCATCGCAAATTTCACCCATGCTGTCGGCCAGTATTTCGCCGCGTGTTGCTCCCACAGCCTGTGCCACGTGGGGACTCGTTTCTTTGGTTATGCCCTGATAGCGCTGGCAATGATCATCGGCACACACATCGAACAAGTCATGATCTTCGCGGTCGTACCATTTAAGTATTTCGTTCTCATTACATACAAACGCAGTTTTCTCACCTTTTGTTTTTCTGCTCTTATCCATTTGTGCAAGCAGCCAACTGCGCGAAATAACGGCATGTGCTTTCAATAGTTCGAGCGAAGATGTGGCGCTCATCTCACTCGAAATAACGCTCTCCAAGTACTTTTCCACCGGCAGGCGGTTAATGGCGAGCACTTTTCCGCCATCTGTAATCAACCTTAACGTACCGAGAAAGGTCTGTGTTTCCTTACGTTCCCAGTGAAAGTTCACGCCTATGGTCACGTCAGACAGCGAAAACGAGGCATCCGGTACAAGCGGTTCAAACAGCAATTCATCGTACATATTGCCATTCCACAATATCTTTTCTCCCGATATTTCCACGCTTTGGGCACCCGTAAATTCAGTGCCTTGGACCGCATAAGGCCTGTTCAATGTGAACCGTATCTGCTCTCCGTTCACGATACCTACCGCAACTTCGGGCTCTTGTTTGTTCTTCATATTTGCTTGTCAGTTACAAAAGTTCTTATTATTCGGTACTTTTAATTATCATACAGCTACCATCTACTTCGGTTAGACATACGCTCTATCTACGGTACAAATATAATACAAAATGTCCGAAAATATGCCCGATTAGCCATTTTTTCACTAACTTTGCCCTTTGAATACGTAGAATAGTAATGCAAAACAGCAAAATACCACTATTAGGCATGACACTTAGCGAACTGAAAACCGTTGCTAAAGAGCTCGAAATGCCCGCATTTACCGGCGGTCAGATGGCCAAATGGCTCTATCGGCAGCACGTTGTAAGCATCGACGACATGACGAATATCTCGAAAAGTAACCGCGAAAAGCTGAAAAAAGCATACACTATTGGCTGCGCATCTCCCATAGACGAGCAACATTCCAACGACGGAACGATCAAATACCTGTTCCCTACAGAGCAGGGAAAGTACGTGGAAACCGTTTATATACCCGATGAAGACCGCGCCACACTGTGCGTTTCGTCGCAGGTAGGTTGCAAAATGAACTGCTTATTTTGCCAAACCGGAAAGCAAGGATATGAGGGGAACCTTACCGCAACAGACATTCTAAACCAGATATATGCACTACCCGAACGCGATAAACTTACCAACATTGTGTTCATGGGGCAAGGAGAACCCATGGATAACTTAGAGAATGTGCTACGTGCCACCAATATATTGACCGCCGATTATGCCTATGCGTGGAGCCCGAAACGTATCACTGTGAGCAGCGTAGGTGTAAGAAACAAGCTCAAGAGGTTCCTCGAAGAGAGCGATTGCCATGTGGCTATCAGCCTTCATTCCCCCATTCATGAGCAGCGTGCTGGCCTTATGCCGGCAGAGGGTGGCATGCCTATCCGAGAAATCGTAGACCTCTTGCACAATTATGACTTCTCTCATCAACGCCGATTATCATTCGAATACATCGTTTTCGGGGGCATCAACGACACACAGACGCATGCTAAAGAAATCGTAAAGCTGCTGAAAGGGCTCGATTGTCGTATCAATCTCATCCGTTTCCACCAAATTCCGAACGTGCCGCTCCGTGGGGCCGACGACAGAACAATGGAGGCTTTCCGCGATTATCTCACTGCTCACGGTCTCTTCACCACGATAAGAGCCAGCCGCGGAGAGGATATCTTTGCAGCGTGCGGACTACTTTCTACGGCCAAAAAGCATGCAGATGAAAAAAACTAAAACCGCGTTTTGCGTAATTACAGCCCTGCTGTTGCTCGTTTCATGCAGCGGTAATCTTTCGTTAAAGCCGGCATCCGGCGGGCACCCGTATAGTGTCTTGGCCGTAGGAGATGTAGATAGTACACTTTTTGCCGTACTATCCAAGGAAGTTAAAGGGCTGCCCCAGCCCGAACCGTCGTTCGATGTATCCGAAATAAACGAACAGAGTTTCAACGCTGCATGGCGACTTTCGCGCAATATCGTTATCGTTCGTATAGACAGTTTGCGCTATCCGTCTGCGCAAATCAGGCAGGAAAAAGACGTTTATGCCCATCCCCAGCTCATTACTTATATCGGTGCACCGACCGCAGATGCACTGAAAATCTTCGCTGTAAAGAATGCAGAGCGGCTGAACACACAGCTGACAGCCTTCGAAATGGGGGCACATATCGCAGCTTTAAAAGTCAAACATAACCCGAAGGCCGAGGAAAAAATAAGACAACTCTTCGGCATCGACATGCTTATACCTGCCTACATGCAGGCTTCCAAGCAGGGAAAAGATTTTATATGGCTGTCGAATAACACCGCAAACGGTATGCAAAATCTCTGCATCTACAGGCTGGAAGGCCCGGCAGACCGTAACTTCATCGCCGTCAGGGATAGCGTAATGCGGGCGAATATCAAGGGAGAAACCGATGATATGTATATGACTACCGTGCCCCGTTCGTGCTATATATCGCAGTCGGGAACCCATTCTAACGGCAGCATACTTATAAAAGGACTGTGGGAGATGCACGGTGATGCTATGGGAGGTCCGTTTGTCAGCCGCGTTATACGCAGCAACGGCGCTACATACATTGCCGAGGCATTCGTCTTCGCCCCCGAAACCAAGAAGCGAAATCTATTAAGACAAATCGAATCTGCTTTATATACAATTAAAACAAAACAATAATGGAAGATAAGAAAATTCGCGTAGCAATAACGCATGGCGATACGAATGGCATCGGTTATGAGATGATATTCAAGGCTTTTGCCGAACCTGAAATGCTCGAACTGTGCACGCCTATCATCTACGGTTCGCCCAAAGTGGCGGCTTACCACCGCAAGGCACTCGACTTAGAGGCCAACTTCAGCATTATCAACAGTGCCGAAGAGGCCTGCAACGGGCGTATTAATCTGCTGCCATGTTTCGATGATGAAGTGAAAATAGATATGGGAACACCCACACAGGAGTCGGGCGAAGCAGCGCTGAAAGCACTCGACAAGGCCATGACAGATTTCCGTCACGATGCTTACGACGTATTGGTAACGGCGCCGATCTGTAATTCTAACGTCAAAGGAGAGGGCTTCAAATTCAAAGGAACCGACAGTTATGTAGAAACATGCATAGGAGACGGTAAAAAAGGACTCGCCCTTTACATCAACAATTCTATGCGTATAGCCACGGTAACCAATGGTGTTGCCCTGAAAGATGTAAGTAATAACATCAGTCAGGAAGGCATCGTAACTAAAGCCAAAATACTTTTCAACGCATTGAAACGCGACTTCCGTATCTCGTGCCCGCGCATTGCAGTGCTTGCACTCAACCCCGATGCCGGCGGTACAGAGGAAGAAAACATCATTAAACCGGCTATTGCAAAGCTCGCAGAGAGCGGTATCAACGCTTTTGGACCGTACCCTGCAGAGCGTTTCTTCGGCAGTACAGACTACGATGCCTTCGATGCTATCTTGGCTATGTACCACGATCAAGGCGCCATACCGTTGCATACGCTGTCGCCATCCGATAATATCAGCCTGCTTACAGGGCTCCCCATCGTGTGCACGGCACCCTATTGCAACGACATATTCTGTACGGATAGGCAACAACTTACCGACGAAAATCCGCTGCGTCAGGCCATTTATCTTGCCATAGACACCTTCCGTAACCGTAACGAATACGACGAACCGATGGGAAACCCCTTACGTAAACTCTATCATGAGAAGCGGGATGAGAGCGAAAAAGTGCGCTTCTCTATCCCCAAGAAGCACGAACAAACAGCGGCATCCGAGCAATAAAGCATGAAAAAGAGATACCAGAACGCCTTTTTCATCTTCGGTATACTGCTGCTGGCTGTCATGGTTACGCAGCTCGATTTTACCGAAGTATGGAACGGTTTGCGGCATGCAGGCTATTGGTTTGCAGCAGTTGTCGTGCTTTGGGCTTTCTTATATCTGTTCAATACGGGCGCATGGTATCTCATCATCAATGCAGGCAACGACGATAAACAGCAGGAACATGTGAGCTTCCGGTGGCTGTATAAGATCACCGTATCGGGCTTTGCGCTGAACTATGCCACGCCCGGAGGACTGATGGGCGGCGAGCCTTACCGCATTATGGAGCTGGCCCCGAAGATCGGAACCGAACGTGCATCGTCGTCGGTCATACTCTATGTAACGACTCACATATTCACTCATTTCTGCTTTTGGCTGCTTTCGTGCGTGCTATATATATGTACCGAGCCCGTAAATCTGCCCATAGCAATGCTGATAGCTGCCGTAGGCGTGTTCTGCATATTGGGTATTTGGTTCTTCATAACGGGCTACCGAAAAGGACTGGCCGTGCGGGCCATGAACATTCTGCGCCACATACCTTACCTAAAGAAATGGGCACAACCGTTCATAGAAAGCCACCGGGAGCAGTTAGACACTATCGACATGCAGATTGCAGCCTTGCACAAGCAAAACAAGAAGACTTTCGTAGCGGCCGTATTCTTGGAAATGACCTGCCGTATATGTTCGGCCTTAGAGGTGTTTTTCATACTGCTGGTGCTCATGCCCAGTGTAAATTACCTGCAATGTATCCTCATTATCGCCTTCACTACACTGTTTGCAAACCTCTTGTTCTTTATGCCTTTGCAACTTGGAGGGCGCGAAGGCGGCTTCTTGATGTCTGTAACAAACATGGGAATGACGGCAAATGCCGGCATTTTTGTGGCCCTCATCGTGCGGTTGAGAGAACTTGTATGGACAGGTATCGGCCTGCTTATGATTAAATTGGATAAGAAGAAATAGCTCCGTTTCTTGCTTTTTCTCCGATTATATGTTGTATATTCCAAAGACACATGGCCTGTCTATGTGCGATAGACAGGCCATGTAAGCAGCATAAGAAGTAGATATAGCTCACCTATCCCTACAACTTATCAGCGGTTCAACACCTTTTTCGTTTTGCCGTCGGCATCTTTTATAATCGTCAGTCCGTGCCCGCGCTGCGGCAATTTGCGCCCGCCAAGGTCGTAATATGCAGCCTCACCGTCTATTACACGCTCCGCATAATGCCTAATTCCACTCGTCACATCCCATTCCAACGATATGACATCCAGCTCCGCACCCTCCATCTGTCGGATATTTCTAACCAATCCGTCGGCTCCGTTTTCATAACTTAGGCTGATATCATCGGCTGCAATGTCGAGTTTATCGGCATAGGTATTGTCCACACGGAAACTGATTTCGCGAAGCAACCCTACCGGAGGCACTCCATAGTTGCCCGCCTGAATTTGTCCGTAAGGTATCATTCCGCCATACGAACAGACGATTACCACCGGACAATACAGCATTGTAAGATGCTTATTCGCGCTTACATCATAATAACCGTAGTCGATGTATCCCGCATAATTGCCGTTTACGGTAATCGTAACCTTAGTTATATTATCGCCTTGCCACGTAAAGGAGTAATGCACTTCGGTATTCTCATTATCGATGGCTGTAACCTCTGTCATGCGTTGCCGGGTATCATATTTGTAACGATAGGTCTTTTGTTTCTCATATTGTACTACTCCACCCATCATATCCATACCGTCTTCCTCCGTTTCCAACGTCTCTTCGGTAATCAATCCATCCTTTATTACCGAGGTTCTTCGCTGGTGCATTTCGTCTCCAAGCACGGTTTCAACAACATTTTCTATCACCCTATCGCTCTCATAGGTAAAGGTAAAGACGGTTTTCCCCATAGGGCCGACGTCTTGGGTGGTTAGAATTGCACGGTCGACCATACCGTTCGGCAGATACGAAAACGTCATCTGCGTATCCGACGAAGTAACTTTAATCAACTTGCTTTCGGCTTTTACACCTGTTACATAAAGCAAAAACAAGAAAAAAAGACTAATTGTGTAGAATTTATTCATCATAAAAATAGATATCGAAAATATTAAAATAAACACATAGCGAAAAAGTAAATTTGGGCAAAGTGTAGCGAATTAGCTGATAGAGCGTTCGTTACGCTTTGTTTTTCTATAGGGCAGAGCCAACGAAATACCACCTCGAAGCCAAACGGTGCAGAAGTTCAGTTACCACCTCGTTACTCCCGTAACGGGTGCAGATTTCTTGCTAAAAGGTTCTGTTTCTGCGTTTTGCGTCGATTTACATAGCTGTCGGTAACTCACTAATAACTAATTTTGTAACCAAAAAAGGAGTGAGTTATGCGTAGTACATTCAAGGTATTATTTTACGTGAAGAAAGGCAGCGAGAAGCCCAACGGCAACCTGCCTCTGATGTGCCGTATCACGGTGGACGGCGAGATTAAACAGTTCAGTTGCAAGATGGACGTTCCCCCACGGCTGTGGGACGTGAAGAACAACCGTGCTTCGGGCAAGAGCGTCGAAGCACAGAGAATCAACCTTGCGGTGGATAAAATCCGTGTGGAGGTAAACCGCCGCTATCAAGAGTTAATGCAGACGGACGGTTATGTTACCGCCGCCAAACTCAAAGACGCCTATCTCGGTATCGGCATCAAGCAGGAAACCTTGCTGAAGCTGTTCGAGCAGCACAACGCCGAATTTGAGAAGAAAGTCGGGCACAGCAGGGCGCAGGGTACATTTACCCGTTATCGGACGGTCTGCAACCATATTCGGGAGTTTTTGCCCCATACCTACAAACGTGAGGATATTCCGTTAAAGGAACTTAACCTCACGTTCATCAACGATTTCGAGTATTTTTTGCGCACGGAGAAAAAATGCCGCACCAATACCGTGTGGGGCTACATGATTGTGTTGAAACACATAGTTTCCATTGCGAGGAACGACGGGCGTTTGCCGTTCAATCCCTTTGCCGGATATATCAACTCTCCCGAAAGCGTGGATAGGGGCTACCTCACGCAAACGGAGATACAGACGCTCATGGACGCACCCATGAAGAACGCCACCCACGAGCTTGTACGGGACTTGTTCGTCTTTTCGGTGTTCACGGGTTTGGCGTATTCGGACGTGAAGAACCTCACCGCCGACCGCCTGCAAACATTCTTCGATGGCAACCTGTGGATAATCACCCGAAGAAAGAAAACCAACACTGAATCGAACATCCGCCTTTTGGACGTTCCCAAACGTATCATCGAAAAGTACAAGGGACTGGCAAGGAACGGTCATGTTTTCCCCGTTCCGAGTAACGGAAGTTGCAACAAGATACTTAAAGAGATAGGCAGACAATGCGGCTTCAAGGTACGTTTGACCTACCATGTCGCACGCCACACGAACGCCACGACCGTACTTCTGTCGCACGGTGTACCCATTGAAACGGTGAGCCGCCTTTTGGGGCATACCAACATAAAGACCACCCAAATTTACGCCAAAATCACCGCCCAAAAGATAAGCCAAGACATGGAAACCTTGTCGCACAAGTTGGAAGATATGGAGAAGAATATCTGCCGAGCTATTTAATTTAATTAAAAACAGCATACCGATGAAAGAAGAAAGGAATATTATCACGATGGACGGGCAGGGCAATATCTTCCTGCCAAGCGATATAGGTGCAACCGCCATGACCGAGTGGGAAATCTGCGAACTGTTCGGGGTTATCGCCCCGACGGTTCGGGCCGGGATAAAGGCACTCTGCAAAAGTGGAGTTTTGAGTATATATGACATAAAGCGCATTATCCGCATATCGGACAGATACAGCGCGGAGGTTTACAACCTCGAAACGATAGCCGCCCTCGCTTTCCGTATTGAATCGTTCGGGGCGGCGAAAGTCCGCAAAGTGTTGTTGGAAAGGATTATAAACGGGCGAAAAGAGAAAACGACGGTATTCGTGTCGGTTGTTTCGGACGGCAAGCCCAACAGCCGTTGGAAAGCATGATGATATATCAACATACCAACATATCAACATACCAACATACCAACATGCAAACCTATCACTATGGTGATATATATTTCAGGTTCTATTTCTCTTTTCAGAGGAAAGCGGAGCAATCATTTCCGTTTACAAAGGCAAAGCAAGCACGGGGCTTTATGTTGGCTAAAAGGTCAAGCGGCTGCGCCGTTTCCCGATAAATCTTCCTCTCGCTTCGCTGCGAGCGTATTTATCGGGAAAACCTTGTATCCGACCGCCCCGTGCAAATGAGCCTTTGAAAACGGAAACGACCACCCCGCCGCCCACCACCGACCGAAAGGGAAAAATAATAAGGTGGAGTTATACGGGTAAGCAGACGGCAGGGACAGCCACCGCGGAAAGGCAGACAGACAGACGGACGGCATGCCGCAGGGTATTTACGAAGAAAATACCATAGCTTATTAGGGAATTTTCCGAGCCGCAATACTACGTATCGCTGAAAATTCCCTAATAAGGCAAGGGGCAAGCCCCTCTGCACACCCCATCGGGGACGGCATTTGCCGCCCCCGAAGATACAAAAAATCATTGTTTCACAAGCCAAAAAAGAAAGGAAGAATATATGGGTTTCGTAGTTTTACACATGGAAAAGGCACACGGCAGCGACAGCGGAACGACCGCACATATCGAGCGTTTCATCATACCGAAGAACGCCGACCCCACACGCACACACCTAAACCGCAGGCTCATCAAATACCCCGACGGGGTGAAAGACCGTTCGGCGGCTATACAGCAGAGATTAGAAAAAGCGGGGCTGACACGCAAAATCGGAAGCAACCAAGTACGGGCTATCCGCATCAACGTATCGGGAACGCACGAGGACATGAAGCGGATAGAGGAAGAAGGGCGTTTGGACGAGTGGTGCGCCGACAATCTGAAATACTTCGCCGACACGTTCGGAAAGGAGAACATCGTGGCGGCTCACCTGCACAGGGACGAGGAAACACCGCATATACACGTTACGCTCGTTCCCATCGTCAAGGGAGAGCGAAAGCGCAGGAAAAGGGAGGAACAGACGAAAAAGCGATACCGCAAGAAGCCGACCGATACCGTGAGGCTGTGCGCAGACGATATTATGACACGGCTGAAATTGAAGTCCTACCAAGATACCTATGCCGAAGCTATGGCGAAATACGGGTTGCAAAGGGGCATAGACGGCTCGAAGGCTCGCCACAAGTCCACGCAGCAGTATTATCGGGATATACAGAAACTCGCCGACGACCTCAAAGCGGAAGTGGTGGATTTGCAACAGCAGAAAGAATCGGCACGGGAAGAACTAAGACGGGCGAAAAAAGAAATACAGACCGAGAAGCTGAAAGGGGCAGCAACCACCGCAGCCGCTAACATCGCCGAGAGTGTCGGTTCTCTTTTCGGCAGCAACAAGGTCAAGACATTGGAAAAAGAGAACACCGCCCTGCATAGGGAGGTAGCCGACCACGAGGAAACCATCGAAGCCCTGCAAGACAGAATACAGAACATGCAGGCAGACCACAGCCGACAGATGGCAGAAGTAGAACGGAAGCACCGCAGGGAGATAGCGGACAAGGAAACGAAGCACAAGGAGGAAATATCTTTCTTGAAAACGGTAATTGCAAGGGCGGCGGCATGGTTTCCCTATTTCCGTGAAATGCTCCGTATCGAAAACCTCTGCCGCCTTGTGGGATTCGATGAAAGGCAAACCGCAACGCTCGTCAAGGGAAAGCCGTTGGAGTATGCGGGGGTACTCTACTCGGAGGAACACGGACGGAAATTCACGACCGAAAAGGCTGGGTTTCAAGTAGTGAAAGACCCGACGGACGGGACGAGATTAGTTCTTGCCATCGACCGAAAACCCATTGCCGAGTGGTTCAAGGAACAGTTCGAGAAGTTAAAGCAGAACATACGCCGACCTATACAACCGCAAAGGAAAGGCAAGGGAATTTAAGTGGAAATAGATAAATAATTAGCTGTACCACAATCGCTAAATTTAAGTCAACCAAATTATTGGCTTGCAATAGTGCTTAAACAAAATAAAAGTAGTAAATTTGCCAAATAATGTCAAGACAATAAAGAGTAAAACTGATGTTTTCAGAGCGCATAAAAGAACTTCGTATTTAAAACCAAATGCTGCAACGTCAATGGGCTGCGGCACTGGATATTGACACTGCAACATATTGCAAAATAGAGAAAGGTGAGAGGGAAGCAAGACGGGAGCAAGTTGAAGCAATTGCCCAAATATTGCAGATTGATAAAAATGAGCTTGTAACATTATGGCTTGCAGATAAAGTTTGCAGGCTTATTAAAAATGAGAATAATGCACTCAGATATTGAAAGTGGCACAAAAAACTTTATAAGTATATGAATAATATTGAAGTTATAGGGAATACCGAACATAAGATAATTCATTCAGATGCAATAATAGCTTTGAATGAAGAAATTGCGGATGAATCGATTGATTTAATATTCGCAGACCCTCCTTATAACATAGGAAAGGATTTCGCAGGTTGTAAAGATAAGTGGGAAACGGATGAAGCTTATTTAGAATGGTGTTATGAATGGCTGAATTTATGTGTTAAAAAGTTGAAGCCATCAGGGGCTTTTTATGTTATGACATCGACACAATTCATGCCGTATTTTGATATTTTTCTACGTAAGAAACTAACAATTCGATCTCGTCTTGTATGGGCTTATGATAGTTCGGGGGTACAAGCTAAACGCTACTTTGGCTCTATGTATGAACCGATTCTTTTTTGTGTAAAGGATAAAAACAACTATACCTTTAATGCTGAAGATATAAAGGTAGAGGCAAAGACTGGCGCAAAACGCAAATTGATAGACTATAGGAAAAATCCGCCACAGCCTTACAATACAGAAAAAGTTCCGGGCAATGTTTGGGATTTCGCACGAGTTAGGTATAGGATGGATGAATATGAAAATCATCCGACCCAAAAACCTATAGCCTTACTTGAAAGAATAATAAAAGCAAGTTCCAAAGTGGGAGATGTTGTATTAGACCCATTTTCTGGTACATTTACAACTTCTTATGTGGCAAAAACTTTAGGGAGGCAGTCGATTGGGATTGAGTTGCAAGAAGAGTATATTAAAATCGGACTTAGACGATTAGAATTAGCAACAGAATACAAAGGATTACCATTAGAAGCATTACAAAAAGTGTATAAACCAACAATATCTACAGATATTCAGCAACCATCATTGTTTTTTTAAACTTATGGAACACAGCTTTACACCTATCATTAAAGATATTTTATTCCGAATATACGGGGAAAATGGAACGGAGATTTACACAAAAAATCTTTTGATTCAATATATAAATGAAAAAACTAAATCTGCAAGTAAAGGTTCTAAATCCCGTTCCAGTTTTGCCAATCTTTATGCTATATATGTTATAATTGAAGATTATATAGCACATAATTTCGATACAAATTCCATGTATAAAAATTATGAAGGAGCGCAATTTTCTCGTTTATTTCAGAGACAACGAGAACTTCCTTTTGGAAGTAAATTGCAAAATCACGCATTGAATAATCGAATGAATGCGGAATTCCAAAAGTTCTTTCCCACATCAGAAATAACTCCTATTTTGCGAAACTTGGAAACTAACCGTTATTGGATAAATGAAAATTTATTAATAGTTGATGTCAATGGGAACCAATATAATATTGCTAAAGCTATTATCGCAATTATAGATGAATATGTGAAAGTTAAGCAAGATTCGTTTCAACGTTTCATCGCACAATGCGAAGAATTACAGGCTATCGAAGATAGCAATAGTGTAAATGTTCATGAGTTTATAATAGGGTTGCTTGCTCCAAATGTTGATGCAAGATTATTTGAGATAGTTAGTTATGCTATTCTCAAATATTACTATAAAGAGCAAACTATTATATGGGGGTATTCTTGGGAAAATTTGAACGAAGAAGCCTTAAAACTTTATAAGACAGGAAGAACAAATGCCAATGATGGAGGTATTGATTTTGTAATGAAACCTTTGGGGAGATTTTTCCAAGTAACAGAAACGTTGGATTTCAAAAAGTATTTCCTTGACATTGAGAAAATAGAAAAATATCCTATTACATTCGTGGTTAAATCGCTTGATGATGTGGGTGTTTTGAAAGATAAATTGTATAAAGATGCTTCCAAAACTTATGTTGTAGAAGATATTGTTTGTAAGTATATGGAATGCATAGAGGAAATTATAAATATCCCAACACTGCTACATCATTTTCAAAGAGTAGAAGATGCAGGGCTGATTTCGAATGTACTCAAAGAGATAATACTTCAAAGTAGAGTTGAGTTTAACTATGAGGATGAATTATAAAAAATAATATGGAAGTTAATATCAAACAAGCATTGAAGATGTTTTTCTCTAAATCGTCATTTGAGATGATTTATTTTGAAGCGTTTGCAAATGCTTTAGATGCAAATGCTACCGAATTCAATATCAATATATCATTGAGTAATTATGGAGAATTGCATAATTTAATAGTTATACTTTCAGATAATGGTGTTGGATTCAATGATGTAAGATTTGGAAAATTTTCCAAATTATTTGATGTTGAAGAACAAAGCCACAAAGGTTTAGGACGCTTGGTCTATTTATGCTATTTTGATAAAGTTGAAGTTAAAAGCGTTTTCGATAATTCAAAACAACGAGTTTTTGAATTTAATGAAGCATTTGATAAAGATTGTACTATAACTGAAATCGAGCCAACACTCAATGGCTCAATTTTTAGAATGAGTGGCTTCACAGGAGAAAGACTTGGCAAAAATGATTATATAAATCCACATTATATAAAGAAAGCTTTATTAGAAAACTTTTATATGAAGTTCTATAAAGCTAAACTTGCTGGCAAACAAATAAGTGTTTATATCAAAACTACCATTGGAGGCTCTTGTGTTAAAGATACAATCAATACAGTTGAATTACCGAATTTTCAAATAAAGCCATTAGGTGCTCAAACAGACCTTTTTAACAAAATTGAATTATATTATAATGTTAGAGAAGTTGCTCCAAAAGAGAGTAATGTCATTACTGCATTAGCAATAGACGAACGTAGCCATAAGATAGATATTATTGCAGGAGAAAATTTGCCAACAGGTTATGAAATGATATTTTTGCTTATGTCTGAATCTTTTCAAGGGAGTGTAGATGGAGCTCGTATAAACTTATCTATACCTGATTCAGACTTAAGTATTATTAAATTCATCTTTCGTAATGCTATTGCAGAGGTTGTAAAAGAACAGTTTCCTCAGATTGAAAGAAATAATAAAAGCAAGGAGAAATACCTAAATGATACATATCCTCATTTAAGTGGATATTTTGAAAATAATGACATTGGATATTCTTCGCAGTCAGATGTATTAAAGAAAGCGCAAGATAAATTTTTTAGAGACCAAAAAGAAATCTTGGGTGCAAAAGAGTTAAATGACGAGCAGTTTGAGAAATCACTTGATTTATCTGCACGAGCTTTAGCGGAATATATTCTGTTTAGACAAAATGTCATAAAAAGAATGCAAACATTAAATGCCAAAAATAAAGAAGCGGATATTCATAACCTTATTGCACCAAAATTTTCCGAGTTCAAGGATGAAAATATCATCACTGATTTGTACAACAATAATGTATGGATTTTTGATGATAAGTTTATGAGCTATTATATGGTATTAAGTGAAGCTGAAATGTCCAAAGTAATTAATGTAATTACGCAAGGTGAGGTTAAAGATAACGATGATGACAGACCTGATATGACATTATTTTTCTCGGAAAATCCACAAATAGAAAATGCCAAAGTTGATGTTGTTGTAGTTGAGCTTAAACGATTGGGTATTAGTGCAGAACAAAATTCGATAGTAGAATTTCAGTTAGATACAAGAACTCAACGTTTAGCCGAATATTATGGTAATCGAGTTCAAAGAATGTGGTTCTATGGAATTGTTGATTTTGACGATAGGTATAGGAAACATCTGATAAATAATGGGTTTAAACCACTATTCTCTAATGGTGAAATGTATTTCCGTTCGAAATCTGTATATTTAGATTTGGATATGAAGCAAAGTGTTATACAAAATGCGTATATTCTTGATTATAAAGCAATGGTAGAAGATGCGGATTCAAGAAATTCCACGTTCTTAAAAATCTTACGGGAACGATTTAAAACAAATCATACAAAATAGACTTGAATTCAAGTCTATTTTGTATCTTTGCATTTAGAAAGAGTTATTTGACAGCATAGTAACGCAAAACGCTGAAATTCGCACAGTTGCTAAATCGTTACCTCTATTTCTCAAATAATTCGCTAAAAGTTTATTTCTCAATCGGTTAAGTCAAATCGATAAAAATCTAAAATAAACAACCACTCACGCCTCCCGTTACCCGAAAGCATGCCATATTCAGTTGGAATAATATCGTTTTCACGAACCTACAGGCCGTATCTTTTTGTAATCCCCCCGTACTCTTCTATGCGTCGATCGCGAAAGAACGGCCACCAACGGCGCACCTGTTCGCCATGATCAAGGTCTATTTCTACCACGGCACTGTCCTCTTCCGTCTCCGAAGCACGGTAATACAGCTCTCCTTGGGGCCCTGCAACGAAGCTACTCCCCCAAAATTGTATGCCTTCAGTTTGCCCCGAAGGATCGTGTTCGAAGCCTACACGGTTGACAGTTACCACGGGTAGCCCGTTTGCAACGGCATGTCCGCGCTGTACAATGGCCCACGCGTCGCGTTGTCTTTGCTGTTCATCGGCCGTATCTCGACTTTCGTAGCCGATAGCTGTAGGATATATCAGCAGTTCAGCGCCTTCTAAGGCCATCAGACGGGCAGCCTCGGGGTACCACTGATCCCAACAAACAAGCACGCCCAGTCGGCCTACGCTCGTTTCAATAGGGTGAAAACCGAGGTCTCCGGGCGTAAAATAGAACTTCTCATAATAGGCCGGATCATCTGGAATGTGCATCTTGCGGTACTTTCCGGCTATGCTGCCGTCGGTATCCAGTACCACTGCCGTGTTATGATATAGGCCCGGAGCCCGCTTTTCGAACAGCGAAGCAACGATAACCACGCCAAGTGTTTTCGCTAAATCGCCGAACACGGCCGTTGAAGGGCCCGGAATAGGCTCCGAGAGATTAAAGTTATCGACCGTTTCCGTTTGACAGAAGTACAACGTATTGTGCAACTCTTGCAGCACAACGAGCTGTGCACCCCGCTTGGCAAGGTCGGTTATGCCCTCTGCCAACCGCATCCGATTGTCTTCCGCCGATGCCGTATTGTGCATTTGCAGCACACCTATCTTTATTTTTCTCATGATGTAGCTATAATATTATAATAATGTGTCTATAACAATACAATAATGTATGCGCGGTAGAACTAAAATATATCCGGCATACAGCCTATTTCTTGTATCACGTTTTGGGGATATTGCATGGTCAGACAGTGCAGGGAACCGTGCTGTTTGATAACTGTACAGGCATCGACGGGTACAAGTTGCCTGTCCGGAAATGCCTGTTGCAGCACTTCGGCAGCCCTCCTATCGTTATCAGGTTGCCTGTAAGTGGGATAAATAAGTCCACCATTCAGGATTACAAAGTTGGCATAAGTGGCCGGCAAGCGCTGTTTATCATCGTCGTAAATGGCATCGGGCATAGGTAGTTTCAGCAACCGATAGGGTTTGCCCTCTATGGTACGAAAGGTACGCAGCTGCTCTTCCAAGGCTTGAAAGTCGGTATATTGCTCGTCTTTGGGGTTATCGCAGCCCACATACAGCAATGTATCGCCCGGAGAAGTACGCACTATGGTGTCTATATGCCCGTCCGTATCGTCGCCGATCAGCCTTCCATGATCTATCCACACAATCCTTTGGACACGCAGCATGGCCTTCAACTTGGCTTCTATCCGCTTTTTATCCAACGGTTGATTACGGTTCGGTGCCTTCAACAGGCAGGAGGATGTGGTGAATACGGTACCTTTACCGTCGGTTTCCACGGCACCTCCTTCGAGTACAAAGTCGGTATGATCTTCATACCCTCCTTTCAGAACGCCCTGATAATATACCTTTCGGTTGATTGCATTATCCAAATGGGCCGCGAATTTGCCGCCCCAACCATTGAAACAGAAGTCGAGCAAGCAACTTTGAGCCTGATATACAGAGGCATGGTCGGCCGGAACAAGGGTGATAAAGGCATGGTCTCGCGCCCATGTATCGTTGTTTTCGGCCCGACAGAACACGATATTCTTGAACAATTCGGCACTTATTTCACGGCGAAGCAGCGCTTCTACGTCGTCTACATGCTGCGCCACGACCAAGAGTTTCTCGTACCTTACGATGGTCTTTGCCATTTCTACAAACGTTGCCGTGATGGCATGCAGACATTCTTTCCAGTCGGTATCGGCATGAGGCCATGTAAGTTGCACGCCGCTTTGGGGGTACCATTCGGCTGGAAACATATAATTACGGCCATTCATCGAGTAGTTTATCATTTGAACAATGTTTTTATTTCACATCGAATACTGATCCCTACCGAAGACAGAGAACGTCTTCTGCTATTGCAAAGATAGGTATTTAAGTCGACATTCGTGCCGCCGAAAATGAAAAAATGTATAATTATCGACCGATTTAAAATTAAACTATTACCTTTGCAAGCATACATTTGCTACGGAACCCTATGCTTGAAATGAAAGAAGTGTGCCTGAATATGGGCGGTAAACAGCTTTTCAATTCTCTTTCTTTTACCGTTAAAGAAGGCGACACCCTATGTGTAAGCGGCTTAAAAGGCTGCGGAAAGACAACGCTATTGCGAACTTTCATGGGATTACAGCAGGCAGAAAGCGGGTACACCACCATAGACGGCGAGCTGATAACGCCACTTTCGGCCGCTTATTTCAGGCAGAAGATGGCTTATCTCCCACAAGATTTGCGCCTGCAGGGCACAACCGTGGCAGAACTTTTTATGACCTTTGCTGCTTTGCATGCCAACGAAAAGCAGCAATTTTCTAAAAATAAACTGTTTGCAGACTGGAAGCAATTGGGCGTAGACAACGGTATGTGGGGCCGAAAGCTATCGAATATAGACAGTAGCACGCTGCAACGCATTCTGTTATCGGTTGCAACAGCGCCGATACGCAGCATGTTTTTGCTCGACGAACCGACATCTGAACAGGACGACGATGGCGCCGAACGGATAAAAAACTACCTGACAGCACTGAAAAACAATACGTCTATCATGATCATAGCGACAAACGACGAACGTATAAAAGATATTTTCAACAAGCACATCGTGCTTGGAAACCAATCATAAAATAGAGAAACGAAGATGGAAATAACGGTATTGGGCCTTGCCTTGGGCATGCTGTTGCTTGTGCTGCCACTGTACATACTTTATTATTACCGCATAAATATATGGCAGAAGTTGGCTAAAGGACTCTTAAAGATGCTGGTCGTTATGGCGCTTACGGCCTTGTTTCTGAAATACATCATAGAGATGAACAACACATTCGTCAACATTTTGTGGTTCTTACTGATGGCTGCAGCCGCCTCGGCAGCCGTAATCGTGAAGGCAAGACTGCACCTGCGCAGCTTTCTGATGCCCGTTTTTGCAGGCGTAACGGTAGGTTCTCTCATAACCGGACTCTACCTGTTGTTCCTCTCGCTGGGTATCGAAAATCCCATAGACGGGCGTTTCTTCATCCCTATTATGGGGTTGCTCATCGGCAATATGATTACCGTAAACAGCAAAGCCTTGGCCACTTATCATGCAGGAACGAGCTATCACGCCCAACTCTACGACTATCTGTTGGGCAATGGCGCTACATATACCGAGGCTACCCGATACATCGTGCGCCGCACCATAGAGAAAACAGCACTGCCGAACATCGCCCATACGGCGGGTATTGTGGTAAGCTCGTCGCCCGTCATTATGTGGACGATGATCCTCGGCGGCACAAGTGCGGTCAGTGCAGCGGCAATCCAAGTTCTAATCATTGTAGCTATGTTCTGCTCATCCCTTATGTCTATGGCCGTTACACTGTGGGTTTATCGCCGTTACACCATAGGTGTATGAGCCCTGAACAGACGTTCTGTCTGCAACATTGATGCAAATCAAACCATTTGACACAAGTCAAAATATGAGGGGTATGGCCGGTTTTTTCCGGTTATTCTCTTCTTTTACATGCCGCAAGTAGTTACTTTTGCACTCGTCTTCAATATTATACCGCTTCAAATCGGTAATATATGCAATAGGTATTAAGCACAAAGGATGTGAAGAGGCATCCCACATGGATAACGTAATTTTAGCATAGAAAGGTAAAAAGATTATGAGAGAAATGACAAAAAAGTTTATAAAAAACAGAACATTTAGAAGATTTTGCGTAGAAATCTTGAGTATGTACAACGCCGGAAGAGCAAACATACTGGCATAAGTACAATAGAGAAATAACGGAAACCGGTCTGAATTTCAGGCCGGTTTTTTGTGCCTGTGCCTCACGATATGCCCGAACATAATACTTAAAAATAATTAAACAGGATCGTTGTTCCTTTCTGTTCCGAAATAAAAAGCTTATCTTTGCAGTTCTAAACGATATAAGCGTGAAGATTATAGAAGTGGTTGACGCCCTTGAACAATTCGCGCCTCTGCCCTTACAGGAAGGTTTCGATAATGCCGGCCTGCAGGTTGGATTAACAGAGACGGAAGTATCAGGGGCTTTATTGTGTCTTGACGTCGACGAAAAGATAGTAGACGAAGCGGTGTCTTTGGGCTGCAATCTTATTGTGTCTCATCATCCTTTAATCTTTCACAAGCTCGCACAGATCAGCGATACCGACTATGTACAGCGCACGGTAATAAAGGCTTTGCAGAATAACATTACGATCGTATCCATGCACACAAACATGGATAACGCGTTAGGCGGCGTAAATTATAAGATTGCAGAGAAAATGCAGCTGAGCAATGTAGAGTTCCTTGGAGAAACAAAGAGTGCCGGCGGCGTAATCGGAGGCTCGGGGGTGATCGGTAATCTTGCACGGCCATTGGCGGCAGACGACTTTGTTCTGATGCTTAAACGTACTTTCGATGTGGAATGCGTGCAGGCCAATCAACTGCTAAGGCGCGATATCAAGCGCGTTGCCCTATGCGGAGGGGCCGGCTCTTTTATGCTTGCAGATGCCATAAAGGCCGGAGCCGATGCCTTTGTAACGGGCGAGATGCACTATCATGAGTTCTTCGGACACGAGCAAGAGATACAAATTGCCGTCATCGGGCATTATCAGAGCGAACAATTTACGAACGAAATATTCAAATCAATCATCGAGGATAAGTGTAAAGAAGTGAGATGCTATCTCACGAAGACGAACACAAATCCTATAATTTACTTATAAAATATGGCAAAGAAAGATCCTACAGATTTGTCGGTAGAAGAGAAACTAAAGGCACTGTACCAACTGCAGACCACCCTTTCGGGTATCGACGAAAAGCGCGCACTGCGCGGTGAACTTCCGCTCGAAGTACAAGATTTGGAAGACGAAATAGAGGGATTGAATACACGTGTAGAGAATATTCAGACCGATATCAGGGAGTTCGAGGATGCCGTTACCCAGAAGAAAGCGGATATTACCAAGGCACAAATAAGCGTAGACCGTTACAAAAAGCAGCTCGACGAGGTAAAGAATAACCGCGAATACGATACCCTAACAAAAGAAATCGAGTTTCAGGAGCTCGAAATAGAGCTGTGCAACAAGAAAATAAAGGAAGCTCTAATTAAAATAGAGGAACGTAAACACGACTACGAACAGGCACAAGAGCAGATACAGGACCGCCAAGGAGACCTTGAACAGAAGCGGAACGAGCTCGATGAAATTATGCAGGAAACGCGCGAGGAAGAGGATAAATTGAAAGGAAAAGCCAAAGAACTGGAAATAAAGATAGAACCTCGTTTGCTTTCAAGTTTCAAACGTATCCGCAAGAATGCCCGTAACGGACTGGGAATTGTATATGTTCAGCGCGATGCATGCGGCGGCTGTTTCAACAAGATACCGCCTCAACGCCAGTTAGATATCAAAATGCACAAGAAAGTAATCGTATGCGAATACTGCGGACGCATCATGATCGATCCCGAGTTGGCAGGTGTAAAGATGGAAAATACTGCTGTTGAGGAGAAACCCAAGCGCAAACGTGCCATACGCAAGACAAAGAAAGAAGAAGAATAAAGGAAGAGTTTCTTCCTTCGAAAGAAGAACCGTCTTTTATAATAACCATAGAGTGCCCGCTTACACAGGCACTCTATTTTGTTTATACCAGCTGTCTTACGGCCGTATATTATAGGTGTAACCGCCCTATAGGTATAGTAATCTGCATGAATTGCTGGAAGCAAGACCTCTTGCGGGTTATTCTTACGAGATATGAACGAATTGTTCTATAACGCCGAAAAGAACACATTATGCACATCTTACAGCGCCATAACTCACAATCCCCTTACTTTAAATATCTTTTCTTTGGCCTCATTGATTTCTTGGAACTTGCGTTCAGCAGCCTTACGCACATCTTCTCCCAACGCCGATACCCGATCCGGATGGTGCTTGAGTGCCATCTTTCGGTACGCACTTTTCACTTCTGCATCTGAAACATTACTCGAAATACCGAGCACTTTATAGGCTGCTTCGAGGCTACTGCCGCCAGTCTGCAGGTTCAACATAGACTCTACATCTTCGACAGAGAGTCCCAATCCCGCACATACTTCTCGCAATGCTTCGATTTCCTGCATAGCTACATGTCCGTCGGCTTGGGCTATCATTACAAGAAAATTGAGCAACTGCAAGCGCTGCGAATAGTCCATGTTTGCTGCAATCTGCCTGCAAACACTGTGTATGGTTATGCTGTACTGGCGCTCCCCCATCTGTTTCTGCTGTTCGAACAAACGGTGTACAATGCTTTCTCCCTGCACCACAGCCTCTTCTCCGAAGTTCTGTCGGAGGAAATTCCTTAGCATTTCCATCTCAGAATGCATGACTTTCCCGTCTGCCCTGATGATGTAAGCTGCCAAGACAAGCAAACTGAACAGAAAAGAATTACGCTGTCCTTCCTGCATCTGCTGCCGATAGCGGCCGTTCTGCCCAAAACTATCGGCTTTGCTCTGCCCCTGTGTGTCGGCAACATTAACCGAATCTATTCCCTGATCGAAAAGCCAACCGAGCGCAAACCCTGCCAATGCGCCCAACGGACCGCCCGTAATAAAGCCCAAAAAGCCGCCTATCCATTTTCCAGATGCCATATATTTTCTATGCTGATAATCAATGTAAACGCAAATGTACGAACAAAAAGCGAGACTGTTTGAACATAATGTCTTAAAAACAATAAAGGGATGCAACTATTTGTTGCATCCCCTGCAACTCACAGCCAGACAAACTTAATAAGTTGCTTTTAGGAACTTTTCTACCCGTTCGTCATTAAGACCATTGTTTTTCAATATCTGCGGTAGGTTCGCATAGTTCTTGCGGAACGCTTCGATATACTCTCTAAATCGGTTGGGGTAATAAGAAATCGCCCGTCCAGTAGACTCCATGGTGCCCAATTCCTCACCGAAAATGATCTCGGCATCATCGCGTTTGGCTGTAAGACAGTTCTGCTGTATGCGGCGGAACCGCCCGATGGTTCCGTCGGCCACATCGAGCGCATCTTGCGGATAGGTAATATTTATCTTCTTGGCCACGCTGCAATCTGTTTCGGGAACATCGATTATAAGCGTCAGATTATTGCCATCATACTCGAAATCGGCCTTCTGTCCGTTGATCATGATACTTTCAGGTACGGCAGATGCCACGACTTTCACTTTGAAACGGCGTGCAGAGGGCATATCTTTATAAGAACCCTTACGCGCACCTATGCTTACCGTGAGCACATTTCCGTTGCGCTGTGCAGCCAACTCCGTCGTTGCATATTCATTGGCATAATTCTTATCGTTGCCATTATCCTCATACAATGAGAATTGTCCCTTAGTTCCGGGGTACACGGAAACCACTACCGGCTCGTCATTGCCCTGCAAATTCTTCACCTTTCCATACATGGGAATAACAGAACCTGCCTTGATATAAAGCGGATATTCATCGAGATGAAAGCTGCGTTCCACAGTTTGTCCGCCTTTAAGAAGCGTACCTGACGAAACTTCATACCAGTCGTTCCCCGCCGGCAGCCATACTTTTTCTTTAGAAGTTCCGTCTTTCATCGGCGATGTAATGGGATAAACGAGCATCTGATCGCCGAACATATACTCGTTCCTGTTATCGTATGCCTCATTATTTTCGGGGTAATCGTAGTACATGGGACGGCAAATAGCGATGGCATCGTCGTAAGTTTTGCGGGCCATGGTATAGATGTACGGTGCCAAGGCATAACGCTCGTCCACGATATTTCGAATTATATCGACCTTATGATAGTCGAATTCCCACGGTTCTTTATTAAGACCGGAATTCTTGGTGGAATGTGTACGGAGGATAGGACTCAACGCACCGAACTGCATCCAGCGGATATAAAGCTCTGGATCGATTACTGAAACGCCGTAATGTCCGCCTATATCGTGGCTCCAAAAGCCGTACAACACGTTCGAGGCAGTAGAGTTAAAGTAAGGTTGATAGTCAAGTGAGCGCCAACTAATGATAGCATCGCCCGAGAATCCTATCTGGTAACGGTGGTTGCCCAGCCCTCCCCAACGATGATAAAGCATCGGACGGCGGTCGTAGGTACGCTCCATATCGGTGAAAACCACATAATTCAGCCACCATGTATTGCTAAGTTTCGGGAATAGACGGTCGTTGTTCCACTGTTGCCAGTCCAGCCACCAGAAGTCAACCCCATCCTTTTCCATCGGTCGGAGCTGCGTTTCGATCCATCCTTTCATAAAATGTTTATCGGAAGCCTGCCAAGCTATATCCTGTTTTGTGGCCGGATCGACGCCCATCCACTTAGCCATTTCGGGATAATGTTCCTCGAAATTCCTAATTCCATCGGCCGGATGAAGGTTGAAAGTGGATTGCAGATGCTCGTCATCGAGCCATTTCAAGAAGCCTTTCGGGCTGGGAAACAGGCGTCGGTTCCACGTATAACCCGTCCATCCGCCCTTTCCATTCTCGCGATAATGCCAGTCTATATCTACTACCATCACATCCAAAGGCACATTGTAGTTTCTGAAATGGCTCACAAGATCGCGCATCTCATTATCCGAATACGACCAATAGCGCGACCACCAGTAACCGAAAGCATAGCGCGGAGGCAGAGGTACCTTGCCCGAAAAGACGGTAAAATCTTTCAAGGCTTTCTTATAATCGTGCCCATACACCATGAAATACCAGTCTTGAGTATTGCCCTCATTGGCACGATGGGCTACCCAAGGCCATTCGGAACGGTCGAATATATAGCCTTCAGAGTCATCTATGAAAGTCCATCCACTTCTTGAAAGCAGACCGTCTTCTATCGGCATCGGCTCATTGTCGTGCATATTTCCGTCGTAACCGTCGAGGGTACGATAGGTACCTTTTAGGTTTTTCTCATCTTTCATGCCGGGCTTCCACACAAACGGTATCGTTTTCTTTGCCTTAGGAGAGGCAATTTGCAGGTTATCTGCGGTAAACTTGCCCGTACCTTTATTATATGTAAGTACAAACTGTGCCGTACTTATTTCTACTTTCCGCCCTTTATTCTGCACTTTAAACGCAGCTGCAGGATAATTTCTGTTCACGGCTATGAACGAATTATCATTCATAAACTGCCCGTCGGGAGCATATTCCATTCTGACAACTCCATCGGTAATCACGGAAATACGGACATTCTGATCCTGATAGGCCACATTTTTCTGTGCAGATACAGAGGTAAAAATGCAACACGCTGCGGCCAAAGAAAGGCCGAACCTATACACTGAATTGAATTTCATGAGTTTGATATTTAAGTTAATAATTATGTTCTGTCCGAAGAATTGCTATGATCTTCACCTTATTTTATAAAGACCTTTCTTACTTCACCATTAGCATATTCTACAATATTGAGCCCTTTCATAGGTGCATTTATAGCTTGTCCGACGGCATTATAGCATGCCTTTATTTTGCTTTCCCCATCCGATGAAGCCACGTTATCGATACCCGTAGGAGGCAGAACCTTGGGTTCAAAGCTATCCATAAGTACCTTCATCCAATAGCCGCCTATAACACTACGTGCCCGAAAACCTACCATATTGCCGCTCTCTGTATAATGCCAATCGCTGATAGGTACACGCGATTCGGTTTCATCGACATATTTGTAAACCAAATCGGAGAACTTCAGAAACGTCTCCTTATCGGGTGCCATCGATGCCGTCCACATAATCCAATCGCTCTTGGTATATTCCGAACGGTTATCAAGAGGCAGCCCGTACTTGTTCTGAATGGTAAGATAATAATCTATTTCGCGCTGCATGGCGTTATTAGGTATAATATTTATCTTCCATAGTTTGTCCCATATCATATTGTATTTCTGGCTCCATGTTCCATCAAGATCGAGCGTTCGTTTATAATGAGTGCCCGAGGCATCGAGGGCATCGTGCTCCCATTTGGCAGCCATACTTTTTGCTTTTTCCATATAGGTATCATAAGTGGTTTGGTCGCCTTTTATCTTTGCCATCATTGCAAAGCCCGCCACACCCATGATGGCCTTTAATGAAAGGTTGGTATTATGGGTGGAACGTCCGGCAAAATCGTCTGTACAAAGCTGGTCTTCGGGATCCTGACCGTACTCGGCCAAATAATCTGTCCACTTTTTCAAGGTATCCCAAAAGCGTTCTGCGTATGTTGTATTTCCATCGAGCATGGATATTGTTGCAGCCAGTGTTACGAGATTTCCCGATTCTTCTATAGGCATATTACCGCCGAAACTGCCATTTACCTCGGGAAACCTAATGGCATAGTTCTGATTATTGGCCATCGGATAGTCTCCGAGGTCGTGTGCAGCAAAGGTAAATCCCCATCGGTCGGACTCACAATATTTAAATATGCTCGTCATCATGGCCTTCTGTAGCTCGTGGTTGTACTTCAAAAAAAGCGGAGACTCGGGGTATGTCAGGTCTACAGTATTGACAAAACCGCCGGAATTGTTCTCACGCGAGAAGAATAGCAGGTCTCCATCTCTGTCTTGAAAGAGCTTATGTGCGGCAATCACATGGCGGTAAGAGCCCGACAGTAGTTCGGCATATTTCACGTTACCGGCAGCTAAACCATCGTCGTAAATGGTCTTATCCAGTGCACGGCACTTGGTCATAATCTCGTTATAGTTATCGCGCATTTCTTCGAAAGCCTGATAAATCGTCTTGCCGTTGCGTGCCCAATAACCGGTATATTGTCTGTTAAGAAACTCTATATCTTTCACCTCGTTGTAACCGATCATCATAAAAGTAGAAGCATCGGTTACATCTCCGAAGTCGTGAGTATATGCCAAAAGCGGGTATTGCCCCTGTCTTTCTGCCACCACATTCGTCTTCGATGCAGCCGGAAGCCTGCCTTCGGCCGCAAAAGCGCGCTCTGCATCGTTCACAGAATATATTCCTGCCGTGCCGTTAATCTCCGGCAAATAAAGATACCCCCAGTCTATAGGGGTATGATCTCCCGTGCCATGCAGGGTTTGGTTGCGGTTACCGGTTCGATAATACCTAACGCCATTATTGGCTATTCGTCTCGATATCGTGGGATCATTGCGGTCGTTGACGGCAATCTGCGGACTTGCCGAGAAATATACCTGCACTTGGTGTTTGGCTCCATCGGTCGACCTTACCTGATAAGATACATAATTTATCGGTGTAGAAAGTAAGTCGAGATTATCGATCAGCATAGGTGCAGTAAAGACAACATCCAGCTCTACAGGCCCACAAGTAAAGGTATAATAGGTATTTGTTGCCAACACATCGACAGATTTCTGCACGGCATTCCGTATGTCGGGTACAGGTGTTTTCACGTTCTCATAAATTCCGAAGTCCACCAGAGAGCCGCCCATCCGGTTGAAGCAGTGGGCCGCAATCATATTTTCGCCTTCGGCAAGCAGGGCTTTATCGCTCTCTGTAAGGTGATAGACGAAGTTTTCGCCCCAATTATAACCGGTATCTATAATCTTCTTACGTCCATTCAGACCGCACAGATAAAGCTCGAAAATATCGTCATGTGAATATATAAGGTAAAGATCTTTCTTTAATTCCTCGGCTGTAATGCGGAACTTGCGCCGTATCCATATATTGGTATTATCGCCTCTCCATTCGGTTCGGATATACGAAGCCCTATACTCATCTGCATTACCAAAAGCCCCGAGGGCGGTATCCCAAGCACTATCGTCGAATGTCAGTGCTGTCCATCTCGACGAGACGGGCGATGTATTCGTGATTTTTGCCATCCATTGGTCGTCACATGCCATGGGTACGATAGCTCTGTCTAATATATACTCTTTCTCCTTACCCATGAAACGATACGTAATCCCGTCGACTCTCACCAATCCCTCTATGGGCTTTTCGATATCTTTGCCATACCAATAGCTGGTAGAACCCTCATTTAAGGCGTTATATGGTGACCATATCGAGAAATAAGGATCGTTTACGATTAACGGAACGGCCGGTAAACGCAAGCTGACAGACTTATACGGACGGAAAAACTCTGCGGTTTGTGCGTTCATTGTCAGTGCTATACATAAGGAGGCAATAAATGTCAAGTTGAATTTCATGTTGAGTCTGAATATTTAGAATTTATAGATTGCGAACTTGTTAGTAAGTCTTGATAGTTTCAATTCTTTGGTAAAAATAGAACGAACCGAATGCAATGGAACCTTTTCCATATTGCTAAGGTGAAGCCTAACTTCTGCAAAGATAAGTTATTTTCATTTAAAACCGCTCGTTTTCATGAAAAAAAATATGCTTACAGAGCATATCACGCCAATTTATTCGACTGCAATACCGGCGATATTGCATCTTGTTACAAAATTTATCATGACGAACAATACAGCACCTTTTTACCGTATATCGGCATTCACCTACACCCAATCTATCATGTTGCCATACTTATATCTTCAATACATACAACTTCCAAGCCCGATAAGCAGCCGCTCTATCGGCATTATACCATACATATATTCGCGACGTTTTTGAAAAACTTCTGCCCTATCTCCATAAAACGGTTTTCGTTTGCCTGCAGAACAGCACATACAAAGTGCCTCCCCCACTCCGTTACACCCTGTTTCTGCAGATGGCTTTAGTAATAAGAAATTCTATTTCTCGCAAACTTTATGTTAGAAAAAGCGAGAAAAAAAGATGAAAAAAATTTGTATTTAAAAAAAATATAGTATCTTTGCATCAGATAATCTAAATTGACTTACATCAAGAGAACAGACCGTATACTAAACGAAATTATCACTTAATCATCAACAACATCATTCGGATAGGATTCATCAGGTTCTTGCCTTCCCCATGATATCGATAAAAGAATCTCCCTTAAATCAGAAAAGAAGATGAAGAAAATTTTATCTCTCTTGGCGTTAGGAGCTGTATGTACAGGCGTTTCTGCACAGACAGATGTCTTCACGCCAGTACAGAAAAGCGATCTTCGCGCACCGTCAGTGCCTATAATCATGGCCGATCCTTATTTCCAAGTATGGTCGCCATACAACACATTGAACGGTGGTACAACCAAACATTACAACGGCAGCGACAAGAGTCTTGTCGGTTATGTTCGTGTAGACGGTAAATTTTACCGTTTTTTAGGGCAAGGTAAGTCGTGGTTCGACAAGAGTAAAGTCTACGTGCCCGCATCGGAATACGATCCTGAAAACCAATGGAATGCGGACGCAATGATCTATCAGGGCCCGAAATCGGAACCTTCTAACTACGGCGTCATATTGGGCACGCCGCCTAACGATGCCACAGGAAAGGCATGGTACGAGGCGGGATACGCGCTTACCAATGATGATGACAACGATACATGGTGGGAAAACAGGCAGTCGCCATTCAGTTCAGACGCAACTTACAAAGGAAAATCCAGCACTATATGGGCAAATGTCGACGAAACAGCCGACCTCTATCTGCGCCGCAAGTTCACTATAAGTAAAGAAATGTCAGGCAATATGTACTTAGCATGCGGGCATGACGACGGTCCGTGCGAATATTATATCAACGGACAACTGGTTTGGTCTATCCCTGACAATAATCCCGATTGGAACAATGCCGAAGTTGTTCTGCTTACACAAGATCAAAAGAACCTTATTAAAACCGATGGTTCGGAGAACATATTGGCTGTTCACGTGCATCAAGATTGGGGAGGCGCTTTTGCAGACTGCGGTATCTATGGCGAGAAGACCGATGCCGAAATAGCACTCGTTCCCATGGCCGATGCAGGTGCATGGAATGCCAAATACTCACTTGAAAACCTTACGGAAGATCCGGGATTTGCCTCTATCAATTACGATGGCGAGGCAGACATGCAAGACGGTAAGGGCGCATTTGGCGATGAAGGACAGGCTTACCGCCACACAGATTGGTCTGGCGACAATACGGATATTACTATACGCCGACACTTCACGCTAACAAAAGCCCCGGATCCTACGAAAACATACATCGTTAAGTTTCGTCACGACGATGAGTTTACGCTTTGGCTGAACGGAGACGGCAACGAGATTTACGATAACGCCAAAATAAAAGCGGCAAACGGCACGGTGATAATTCGCCGTGGAAATAATTCCGGCGGAACCGATTGTAATAAGGAATGGATGGACGGTATGCCGGCAGACATTCATGCCATAGTTCCTTACACTGGTAACACATGGACAGACGGCACACAATATATTACACGTGTGCTGACAGCCGAGCAAGTTGCGCTGCTTCACCAAGGCGATAACGTGCTGACTGCCTATGCTCATAACAACAGATGGGGCTCCAATGCCGACTTCGGTATCTACGAACTCGATGTTTACAACCATCCCACAGACGTTGCAACACAAAACTCTGTAAACATAACGGCAACGCAATCGTACTTTAACTTTACCGCCGGACCGGTAGACCTCGACGTTGTATTTACATCACCGCAGGTTATTACCGACCAAATAGCATTATCTACGCCTATTAATTACGTATCTTATCGCGCCAAGGCAAACGACGGTAATGCACACAGCGTGCAGGTTTATCTCGAGGCAACCCCGCAGATAGCTGTCGGAAACGATGCAAATAAGAACATTACAAACCTTGTAACGGCAAACGGTCTTACCTTTGTAAAAACGGGAACCACCGCACAGCAAATTCACAGAGCCGACCGCCAAAATTGGGGTTACCTATATATAGCTGCCGATCCGGCAAAGAACCAGACAATCGGTTTCGGCAATTATAAGTTGTCTTCCAACAACATGATGGCAACGGGCAATGTTCCTACCGTTGCAGACGGTACGACCTACCAATCGGAAGGCGGCACAGACGAGATGCCAATGATACTGTTCAAGCAAGACCTCGGTTCGTCTACAGAGGCTTCGGGCTTCACCATGCTCGGCTTCGATGACGAGGGCAAAGCAGTTAAGAACGTTGCAGCCAAGGCTACAACCGATAATGAAGGCAATCCGGTTGCAGAAAAGACCGAAATTCTGCCGGGCTTCTGGTCTACGAAATATAACTCTCTTACAGTAGCAATGGCAGACTATGCAGCCAATTATGATGCAAATATCAACGCTGCACGTACGATGGATAACACCGTTTATACTGATGCTAAGACAGCCGGCGGTACCAAATATGCCGAACTCTGTGCGCTGGCATACCGTCAGGTCGTAGCAGGCAACAAGCTCGTCCTTAACACCGATGGCAAGGCACTGAACTACACAACGGCCATCACCAGTGGAAACGACATTCAAACAATCGACGCAGTATTCCCCGAGGCACCGTTGTTCCTCGCCTACAATCCCGATTTGGCTGTCGCTACACTGAAACCTTACTTCAAATGGATGAACGAAAGAGGATGGACGAGAACAGATGTTCCTAACGATCTCGGTGTAGGCTATCCTATTGTTGACAACTTCCCGAATATAGATGAAGCTACCGGCACTATGATTGGCTATCCAAACCAAACTGAATGCACTGCCAACTTCGTGCTCGAAGCCGGTATGGCAGCAAAGCTCGGGGCTACTGACAAGACTTTCTTCTCTGATAACTACGATCGCTTTAAATCATTTACCGACTATCTCGCAGAAATAGTTACTCCGGCCAAGGAAGACGTGTTCAAACTCGAAGGTACAGCCGACAGTTTCAACAGTCGTATTGTCAACAACTCACATCTGTCGGCTAAAGCCATCCTTGCCGTTGCTGCATTCGGTGAAATTGCCAAAGCTGCAGGGCATGAGGACGAAGCTGCGCCCTACCTACAGAAGGCTAAAGACCTTGCCGCTAACTGGAAAGCAAACTATTTGGCCGATACGGACGATCACTACATTCAGGGATATTTCAATGACGGAAATGCCATCAAATGGGGCCAGAAATACGATTTGGCTTACGATAGAATGTTAGGCAGCGGTCTCTTCACAGATGTTATCAACACGGAAGTTGCTTACTATCTGACTCTTATACCTAACTTTAAATACGGCATGCCGATGGATGCACGTTACGACGGAAGCGTACCCGAATACGGTTATCGTGCAAAACTCGACGAGAATGTAATAGCAGCAACGCTAACCAATAATGATGCTGACTTTGCTAAATTGGTTGATCCGTGCTGGAATTATGTAAACGAAACGCCTAATCACTTCGCTCTACGCGACTATTACAACCCGAAGACCGCCGGAGGTTACGAGTTCCAAGCTCGTCCGGTTGTAGGTATGTTTTGGGCACCGGTAGTTGCCAAGAAGACCACAACGGCTATTGATAACGCCATTGTCGACCGAACAACGGCCGAGGATACCACCGGAAATGTTTACAGCATAGATGGTAGAATTGTTGCAAAGGGCGTAAAGAACCTCAACAACCTAAAGAAGGGTGTCTACATTTTCAAAGGTAAAAAGTTCGTTGTTAAATAAACTGATAGAATAATCCGTTTTATATCAAGAGGATGTATCTGTTGTTAGATGCATCCTCTTTTTTATTTTATACACAAATAAATATACCTTTTATATATTAAAATACTGCCAAAATTACAGCTATATCGAATAAATTACGTAATTTTGTCACCAAATGAACACTTCAGAACTGCAGAAAATAAAACAACGATACAACATCGTAGGCAATTGCGATGGATTGAATCGTGCGCTCGACATCGCTTTACAAGTGGCACCGACTGATCTTTCGGTACTGATTGTCGGAGAAAGTGGCGTCGGTAAAGAGATAATACCGAGAGTTATTCACGATAATTCTCCACGACGGAGGGAGAAATATTTTGCGGTAAACTGCGGTTCTATTCCCGAAGGAACGATCGACAGTGAACTTTTCGGCCACGAGAAAGGCTCGTTTACCGGTGCGATCGGCGAAAGCGAAGGTTATTTCGGTATCGCTAATAAAGGTACGATATTCCTCGACGAGGTGGGAGAATTGCCCCTCGCCACACAGGCACGGCTGCTCCGAGTGCTCGAGACAGGCGAATATATCCGCGTGGGCGGACAGAAAATCATGAAGACTGATGTACGCATTGTTGCCGCTACGAACGTAAATATGCAAAAGGCTATCAGTGAAGGAAGATTTCGCGAAGACCTTTATTATAGGCTGAATACGATTCCGATCATGATTCCTCCGCTCCGTGAACGTGGCGAAGATATTATTTTGTTGTTCCGTTTGTTTGCCATGCAGATAGCAGAGAAATACAGATTACCGAAAATTACACTGACTGATGAAGCCAAAGATATCTTACGGAACTACAAGTGGCCGGGCAATGTAAGACAGTTAAAGAATATTACCGAGCAGATATCTGTGTTGAGCAAAGACCGTTTGATTGATACAGACACATTGAAACTTTTCATTCCGCAAGACAAGGAAAGCATGCAGCTCGCCCCAATATCAGGCGGAGGCGCTCACTCTTACGAAAGCGAGCGAGAGATATTGTATAAGATATTGTATGAGTTGCGTGGGAATGTGAGTGATTTGCGGCGCGACATGAACGGCCTTCGAAAGCAATTGGATGAGGCGCGTAGCCTCAATGGTGCACAAGGTTTCGTAAACGTTAGCGGCAACCGATTAGACTCACCGGCATCCATCGTGCAAGATCATCATGCTATCAACTCCCGTTACCCTACTGCAGAAGAAGTAGAAGCTGAGGAAATAAACGATATGGAAAGCCTCAACCTAAGTGATCTCGGACGTCAGATGGTTGAGAAAGCGCTCGAAAGGAATGGCGGTAACAGAAAGAAAGCAGCACAGGAACTCGGTATTTCAGATCGTACACTGTACCGTAGGATCAAGCAATATGGATTAGAGAAAAATTGATCGTATGGGAATGAAACTATCTATAAAAAAATGTTTTACCGGCAATAGTCTGTATACATTTTGCGCTGTAATCGCCGTGATTGCGCTCTCGGCATGCTCCGTATCCTACAAATTCAATGGCGCCAGTATCGATTACAGTAAAACGAAAACCATTCAGATAGCAGATTTTCCTATCCGAAGCAGTTATGTGTGGGGACCGATGGGGCCGATCTTCAATAATCAACTGAAAGATGTATTTGCAAACCATACCAGACTGATACAAGTCAAACGCAATGGTGATCTGAAGATCGAGGGAGAAATTACCCAATATACACAAAGAAATAAAGCCATATCAAGCGAAGGCTATTCTGCACAAACAGAATTATCGATGACTGTCAACGTAAGATTTACCAACAATACCAACCATAAGGAGGATTTCGAACAACAATTCACAGCCACAAAGTCATACGAAACCACTCTAAGTCTGAATGCGGTACAAGAAGAACTTGTAACCCAAATGGTAAAAGAACTCACCGATCAGATTTTTAACGCAACGGTTGCCAATTGGTAATATCCTTAAACAGAAAAGATATGGATATCACGAAATTGATTTTACATCCCGATTTGATGGATCACGAAACGCTATACGATTTGCGTAGCCTGCTCGCATTGTATCCGTATTATCAGACGGCTCGATTGCTGCTATTGCAAAACCTTTATATTCTTCATGACACCAGTTTCGACGAAGAGTTGCGCCGTGCAGCGATATACCTTACCGACCGTAAAGTAATTTTCAATTTAGTAGAAGCCGCTCACTATAGAATAAAAAAGGAGAAGAAAGAAGATGAGAAAAAAGATATTCATGGCAACCGTACAATTTCTCTGATTGATGATTTCTTGGATAGTATACCGACTGAAAACAGCAATAAAGCCGGAAATCGGAAACCTACCCCAGCCGATGCGGCACTCGATTATGTATCATACTTGCTTGAAACAGAGAGCGAAGAAGAAAGAAAAGCCATAGAATTGGCACCACAACTAAAGGGGCAAAGCCTCATAGACGACTTCATATTCAAAGAAGGAGGAAAGATAACCCTGAAAGATAATCCGGAAACCGAGCCCACGGCAGAAGAATTGCCCGATAAAATTAAGGATAACGACGAAGAATATTTTACCGAAACTTTAGCTAAAATATACATTAAACAAGGTAGATATTCTAAAGCACTGGAAATAATTCAGCAATTAAATTTGAATTATCCAAAAAAAAATGCTTACTTTGCAGACCAAATGAGATTTTTAGAAAAATTGATTTTAAATAATAAAAACAAATAAATAACAAAATGATTTACACTCTTTTCGTAATTCTTATCGTTCTTGCATCGCTCTTAATGATAGGTATAGTACTCATACAAGAGTCTAAAGGAGGTGGTCTCTCGTCCAACTTTTCTTCATCGAATGCTATTATGGGAGTGCGCAAGACTACAGACGTAGTAGAAAAAGCAACATGGGGACTTGCCATTGCGATGGTGGTACTCAGCATAGCCTGTGCTCATGTAGTACCTAATGCCGCTACAGATAGCAGCGTACTTGAGCAATCTGCCACCGAGACACAGACAACAAACCCGAATACTACACCGGGATTTGGTGCTTCCCAACAGAAAGCAGCTCCTGCAGCAGGCACGCAGAATACAACACCGCCCACAAACAATGGTACACAGAATACCGCACCTAAAACACCAGAAGCACCTGCAAAATAAAAGGAAAATAACAAAAACATCGGGATTTATTTGGAGGTAACAAATAAATCCCGTACCTTTGCACCCGCTTTCGAGCATGAAAACAATTACATGGTGGGTGTAGTTCAGTTGGTTAGAGCGTCAGATTGTGGTTCTGAATGTCGTGGGTTCGAGCCCCACCACCCACCCGAAAGTGCTAAAACAGTGTCAGACAATAAACGAGATATGTTGTTTATTGTCTGACACGCTTTTTGAATGACGTTTTGTGGAGAAATCTCAGAAGCGCTTAATGGATTATCTTTTATCTTTTGTAAATCATTTTTCGAGAAAAATGGTTTAATACATTCAAAACGTAATACAGTTTCTTTCGCTGCATCTCTATAATTAAATATTGTTATTATCATATTATTTTTTCTCTTTTTCCTTTGTATTTCTGTACTGAAGTTCTATCTTTGCCATTGTAGACAACAGATTGCATATCTTCCTCTTCTTTTTAGAGCAAGGCTGTTTTAATCCGTACAGAGGAGACTTCAAGACGTTGTTCGGGGTTTTCTCTTTTTTATTTCCGTCATTCGGTTTTTGGAACAGCGAGGCCTCTTTTAATTATTTATTAACAATTTAAATTATTTTACTTATGGGTTCATTCAGAGCAACACTTGAGTTAGGTGGCAAGGAATACGACGTTCTTTATTCAAATTACGAGTTCAGCCGCAGTACAGACAGCAAGGGCAAGCCTTCTTCGAGCATTTCTGGCGGTCGTGTGAGCGTAACAGTAGAGTCAACCGACGACACGACAGCCATCGAGGCGATGCTTAACAGCCAGTTCAAGCCCGTTGACGGCAAGATCGTCTACAAGAAGACCGACGAGGATGCCAAGATGAAGGAGATCGACTTCAAGAACGCTTATATCGTTCATTACAAGGAAACTCTTGATGCGACAAACGAGACTCCGATGACTATCTCGATGACTTTCTCTGCTGAGACCATCACTGTTGGCAATGCCGAGCTTGACAACCGTTGGCCTAAGGTTTAGTTGTCTGTGAGTTGACAGCCAACGGGCTCTCCTGCCTTCGGATAGCCGGTGCGGTAGAGCCCGTTTTGTTTTATTGAGTATGTAAACTTGATTATATATATATCTTCCATGTCATTACCAAACAATAATCTCCGTGTAAGTATCGACGGTCACTACCTGCACAGCTTCAAGTCTCTGAAGCTTGTCCAGAAGATAAACTCCCATCACCGTTTCGATCTGTGTATCGACCTCGAGGTTGGCGGGAACCGCCATGCACCCAACCTGAAAGACGGTGCCGGCTGGCTTGGCAAGTCCTTCGGTGTCCATCTCGGTCTTTCTGGCGATGTATTTTTCCTTGGCGTGGTTACCAATGTGAGCCTTCACCGCAATAACGACGACTACGGTTATATTCTGGTTTCTGGTTATTCTACGACCTATCTGCTGGAGAGTGGTGTGAACTTCCATTCATGGAATGAGCGTACTCTTGGTTATATCGTTACTGAGTTGACCGAAGCCGCAAAGGTCCGTGCCGTAATTCATCCCGAACACACTAAGCCCGTTGATTACGAATGCCAGTATAACGAGTCGGACTTCACTTTCCTTCTCCGCCTTCCCCGCCAGTACAACGAGTGGCTCTATTACGACGGTACTTCCCTTGTCTTCGGCAGGCCCGCCCGTCCCGAATCTGTGCCCCTTGAGTTCGGTACGAGTCTCACATCCTTGGATATCGGCGTTCAGACGTTAGCGCGTCCTTCCAAAGTGTTCTCCTATCTCTCTATGAATGACATTACCGGCAAGCGACTTTCTTGGTTGTAAAATTGATTTTAGATGCCGGCAAGCGACTTTCTTGGTTGTAAAATTGATTTTGGATGCCGGCAAGCGACTTTCTTGGTTGTAAAATTGATTTTAGATGCCGGCAAGCGACTTTCTTGGACGTAAAATTGATTTTAGATGCCGGCAAGCGACTTTCTTGGACGTAAAATTGATTTTGGATGCCGGCAAGTGACTTTCTTGGACGTAAAATTGATTTTAGATGCCGGCAAGCGACTTTCTATTATAAGGGGTTAAAAAGCCTCCCCGCCAATGAAGGCGGCGGAGGCTTTATAATAGGATTCGGTTAAAAATAAGTCAGCGTAGACTCTCGTGAACAGAGGTCGACCGTAGAATGATTATTGAAACTCTATGGTTTCAGACGGATTGCTTTCGGCATTGTCTTTCTTGTTTACCGCTGTTACGAAGTAGGTTCCTTTTTGTGGCAGTTCCAGTTTTGTCTCACGGGTGATGGCAATTAATGTGGCAGTTTTGCCGCCTCCGTTACTGAGATATACGGCGTAGTAAACATTGTCTGAGGTGGTCCACTGCAATTCATTGCCATTTAAGCGCAGTCCAGCAGGAGCCACGGGTTGTACAGCCGGTTGTTTGCCCAGATAGGGTAATAGAGCGGGTTCCTTGTAGACTTGAGCAATGACCGACATGATATCCGTTTTGTTCTCGAGCATGCTCAGAGCACTGTAGAGCACGCTGCCCTGTACTTTGCGCATGGTGGCGGAAAAAGCAAATTGCTTAGCGAGGTCTTCCGATGTTTGGTAGGCTTCGCCCTGCGAGGAGTCGCCGAACTTATAGAGTCCGTAACCCACCATTAAAGCGTTGTTATAGGTATACTGCGACCACCAATGTAATCGCTGGTTGAAACTCGTGGTGCTCATGCCCGACGCGAAATAGAGCTGTGGGATGATTGCCTCTGTCCAGCTTTCGCGCGACCATTTCAGTACATCAGCATAAAGTCGGTTATAATTGTTGTCGTTGTTAGCCGCCGGACTGATGGAAAACACCACTTCGGGGCGTACCGACTGTATGGCGTCGTGTATGCCTTTTACCGCGAGATCTACATTATGACGACGGAAATCGGCGATCGAGAGTTTGTAGTTTCCTTCTTCGTCTTTCTCGCAATACTTTTTGTACTCAGCACTGTCGTTGAGGTTCTCTCCGCTCTCTAAGGCCGGATAGAAATAGTCGTCGAGGTGTATTCCGTCGACATCATATTTTGTGATAAGGTCTTTCACGATATCGATGATGCGGGTGCGGACCTCGGGTAACGCAGGATTGTAGACGCGGATTTTATTATAGTCGCGTGTAAGGACTGCAGGTATTTTGTTGTCGAGGTCGGGAAATGCCGCCGATGCGCTCGCCCTCGTAGCAACACGGTAAGGGTTGAGCCACGCATGAAAGCTGATACCGCGCTTGTGAGCCTCGTCTATCATGAACCGCAGTACGTCGTAGCTGGGTTGCTGCCCTGCAACACCGGTGATGTATTTGCTCCAAGGCTCGTATTGCGAGTCATAGAAAGCATCGGCCATTCCGCGTACTTGCACGAATACAGCATTGATATTGTTGCGTGCAAAGAGGTCCATATATTCGATGTATTTCGCTTTCTGCGATTCGGCATTATAGTCTCCGCGGGGCCAGTCGAGTCCCCAAACGGTTGCCATCCATACTCCGCGCAGCTCTTTCTTGGGCAACAGCGGATGTGTTTCGATGGCCGGTTCGTCATTATCGTTGCTGTTATGGCAGGCTACAACGAGCGTAGCAAACAGCATCATGACGATTTTCTTCCATGTTTTCATATTTGTCTTGTTGTTTTAAAGGTTAATCTTCTTCTTTTGCAATGGGAAATTCGCAAATCACAAATCCGGAATTGGCACGTGAAGCGAAGACGTAAAGTTTCACATCGTTGCCGTCGGCATCGCGTTCAACGTAGTAGTTGGTCTGTGCCATCGGTGCGCCGTTGCCCGCTCCGCCGAGAATGAACGAGTAAATAGGATTGTAATTACCCGCCTCGTCGAATTTGGCAAGCGCCTCCTCTACCGTATTGCCCTTGGATATATCGTAGATGTAAAGGGCGGGTGTCGCCTTGCTGGCACTTCCCAGTCCGGCAGTGCACACAATGAGATAGCGCGATTTGTTGAAAGTGAAGATGCGTGGCGAGATACCTTCTGCAGCCGTATGATCTTTGCCCATCGTATATTTCACACTCGCAGACTCATCTGTCAGCATCACAGGAGTGCGCACACCACTGAAAACATATTGTGATGTTTCCTCTATGCGATAGATACCCATGCAGGCAGTTGCACCCGAAACCGAGGGCAGGGCTATGGGATCGCTGACGGTCTTATGGGCAGTTACGGTGAGCCGCAGTATTTCTGCCGAGGCATTATCGCCGAAGAAGATATAGCCGTTTCCGTTCTTGTCGATATTCAGCGACATATTATCGCCATGTCTTGCCCCTGCTCCATCTATGGTTGCTATATTGATATTGGCAATGGTTTCGGGTTGCGATTCGGGTGTTTCCCAATAATAAATCTTCAGTGGCGATGCCTTACTGCCCGACAGGGATGCCATGTAGACATGTCCGTTGGCAAGTGCTCCCATGTTATAAGGGAACGTTCCGCCGCTCACACCGGTGAGATCGAGCGATATGGGGAGACTCTTTCCTTCTTTCAGATCGGACACTTTCAACAGGTGAGGCTTCGTTGCACTGCGCGTTACCACCAACACGTAGTTGCCGTCGAAGTCGGCACAGCGGGTACTGAGTGCTGTATAATCGGGATAGAGATTATCGCCTGAGAAGTTATAAACAGTAACATTTTTGAAGTCTGCGCCATAAACGGGTATTCTTTTCCTCACTTTGATGAAGTAGTCTTTGTAGCGATTATGATTGGTTACTCTCAGCAAGAGTGTCTTGTAAGTATCCTCTTCATCCATTGAGAAGTTGTACTCCGTCTGTTGCAAAGAAGCTCCTTCAGAAACCTTAGCCTCTATCTTGAGTGCCGAGAAGTTGGTCGCAATATCCAGACGTGGAAAATCTATCATTTTGTTTTCCTCGTCTATTTTCCCTTCCACCGTTTCATTGCCGGCGGCTCCGGCGTTCACGATTTTAATCGAAAGCAGGTCTGTGGCGTATGGTTCGTCTTGGCTTTCGGGATAATTGTCGCCGCAGGATGCTGCACAACATCCCAGCACGGCGACAACCATAGCAATATATTTGAATTTATACATAATAGCTTTGTTGTTTAATTATTGGTCAATTATTCGTCTCAGGCCATCCTTCTGTCTGTGTTAGATGGTAGCCCTTGTTTTTATAATCGGTCATCTGGTTGATTCCGATAGGCGAGAGATAAGGATTTACGTTAGGAATATCAAGGAACTTAAAGCGTCCTAAGTTTTCGAGCGGATAGAAGAACCCGTTCATTTGTGCGCCGTTTGTTCCATCGTAAACAATAAGTTTTCCTGTCTGATCCATTACACGGATTTTGCCCTTGTTTGCCGCGGTTAGCTCTTCACTTGCTTCAGATTGGAAGTTTACCCATGTACCAACGAGCAGGTCGGTATTGGCATCAGTATCCATATATTCCAGTTTTTTCCAGCGTCTCAGATCGATAATGCGTGCAAACTCGAAAGCAAATTCCATTCTGCGCTCACGCCGGATCTCCCAAATGAGTACCGGAACGTCTGTATCTCTGTTTGGATCTTGGTTCAAATTGGTAAGTTCCATCGGTGCAGTTTGTTTTACGCCCTTGTCTATTGCTTCCTTATCAAGTGGTCGCTTACGTATTTTATTCACCGATTTATCAATATCGGCCTGCGTCACTGCAGGACCACCGAGCGTTGCATACTCTGCCTTTGCCTCAATCCAGTTGAGCAACACCTCGGCATAACGCATTACAGGATAGCCCGTAACATTCTTGTCGCCCTGAAATTCTGGAGCCGGTGAGCCACCTGTCTTCAGATATTCCAACGCATTGCGTGGGATGAATTTCGTTACATACAGATAGCAACTCTTGCCCTTTGCCGTCGGAGTATCGTAGAAACTCGCTTCAAAACGCGGATCTCTTGTTTTTATCAAGTTCGACAGTGTAAAATCGGTTGCCGTTGTAAGCGAAGAAGTTTTCCAATCTTTACCGTCTGTGCAAATGAAAGCCTTTATAAGATCGAGATTCGGTCCTATATCGGTAGGCGAACTCATACTACAATTCGAAGCAACGCAATGTGTTACACCTTGTCCGGCATCATATTTACGGTAGAGAATACAATCTTTCGAAGCAGTAAGGTCGGTTGAACCGAATAATGTACGGAAGTCGGTAACAATATCGTATCTCCCGCTATTTATTACGAACTCTGCTGCTTCTATCGCCAGCTGGAAAAACTTTCGTGCTCGTTCGTCGTTTTTATAGTAGTATTTCTGCCAACTTGCTTCGTACAAAGCCCAGCGCGATACGAACGAAGCCACGACATATCGGTTTACGTTCTGTGCTCCATCGTCGAGTCTTACGTTTTGCATGGCATATTTGAAGTCGTTGTACACGGAATCCATCACTTCGTTTCGGGGGGTACGGTCTTTGTACAATTCATCCTTATCTGTATTTTTTATCTCTCTGTTATAGTAAGGCACATTTCCGAATACATTGACCAAACGGGCATACTCCAATGCCCTGAAAAATCGACCAATACCCATCCAGTGGTTATACTGCTCGGATGTAAGAACACCCGGCATTCTCTGGCTGATTCGGTCTATCATAACGTTGGCCTTTCTTATCCAAGCGAAGTTCCACGACGGACCTGCGAACTGGTTTTCCCATTGTAAGCCCAACGACGTGCTTCCCTTGGAGTTTGGGACAGAACGCTGGAATTGCGGTTGTGTAGACTTTATTACTACATCATCATTGAATGAGAAGTTATTGTTGGGTGTATAGGCAGTTTCTCCATATCCGAGACCATAACCGACAAAGAAGTAAGTATAGAAACTGTTAGCATACAGTCTTACCTTTTCTTCTCCGGTCCAATAATTCTCATCTTCCGCCGTAGTTTTTGAAGGGCGGTCGAGCACATCGTTACAACTTGTACAAGCAAGTGTGCAGATAACTAAAAAAGAAAATATCTTTAGTTTCATAATTATATCGTTTTAAAAAGATAACTGAACACCGCAAGAGAGCGATTTGAATATAGGCGTTCCCGTTCCGGTACGTGATAGATTATAAGACTCGCTGAACATCGAGTAACCAGAAATAGCTTCCGGATCGATGGGAAGTCCGCGCAGATGGTCGAAAGTAAAGAAGTTTTCCAACGACAGATACACTCTTGCTTTGGTAAGTCCAACTCTTGAAAGCCAGTTTTGAGGGAACGAATAGCCCACATTGATGTTCTTTATTCTCAAGTAAGCCATGTTGAGCAGATATTTGCTTTGGCATTGCATGCTGAATCCGGTGTTACTGCCTCCAAGGTCCCATGCACGAGGATAGAATGCATCCGTGCGGTCTTCACGCCAATAATCTGTAGCAAAAGTTTTGGGAATAGCGCCTTCTTTAGCTGAGAAGCCGGCGATGGCCAGTTGTCCTGCTCCCCATATCTTGCGCTTGCCGATGCCTTGACAATATACGGAGAGATCAAATCCCTTGTAGTCGAGACCGATGCGGAAGCTATATTCGTATCGTGGTGTAGAATTTCCTATCACCGTTTGGTCGCCCGGATCACCGTTTGTTCCCGAACCGGGAGTGATATATCCGTCGCCATCGATATCTACAAACTTCACATCGCCGGGAGAGAATATCAATTTGTCTCCGTCCTCGTAATGCACTTGATAAACAGGATAGGGGGCTGTCTGTAGATTGGTTCTACGTAGTGTACCCTTATAGATTACGTTGGTTGTAACGATTTTACCATTCGCATCGTATACGAAGTCTTCTTTTTGAAACAGTCGATCAGTTACAAAGCCGTAAATATCTCCATACCTTCTTCCAGTAGAATATCCATTGTTTAGACTTCGGTTTTCCCATGGAGTAAGATAATCGGCACCCTTTGTTATAAAAGTCGTTGCATCCGATACTGAAACATTAACGCTTACCCCAAGTCCGTTGGTAAAACGATGGTTGAAATCGAGTGCCAATTCCCATCCTTTGGTCTGCAGATTACCGTAGTTTCCTTTCGGGGCACTGGTTCCTAATGTTACGGGAAGACTTTCTCCCGGAATAATCATGTCTTTAGTATCGCGTTTGAACCAGTCGAAAGTTACTCCTATCTGGTTATTCCAAAAACGCAGGTCAGCACCGAAATCTAGCGTCTCAATCCTCTGCCAACTGATATTATTATCTATAATTGAGGGCGTTCCGAAGATGGTAGGTTTCTTGTTTGTTCCGTCGAGCCAGTTAGACGTTCCGTCTTCCAATACAGACCGATATAGCGTGTTGGGTACAGTCTGGTCTCCGATGCTGCCCCATGATGCTCTTACTTTACCAAAACTCAACACACCGGTTAGCGGTTTAGCTATCGGTTCGTTGGTAAACACCCATCCTGCAGAAAATGATGGGAACCATTTCCACCGCAGATGTTTGGGGAATTTTGACGAACCATCTCTACGTAAGTTGCCTTCAAGCAGATATCTGTCGGCAAAGGCATAGTTGATACGTCCGAAGAATCCTAACTGCGCCTCCCAGTTACGGTCTCCTTCGATAAACTGTTCGCCCGATGCAAGGGGGAACTGCGGATTACTTTGGTCTATGAGTCCTGTCTTTCGTCCGATGTGGTAGCTCCAGTTGTTAGTCACCTCATTCATACCTAACATGAATTTGAACGCATGTTCTTTTTCGCTTCCGAGCCACAGACGGTATGTGGTATAGGCGTTGAAAGTATTGTTGTCAGCACCGCGGCTTAAATTCCGCACGTAGTTAGTGGTAACATTAGAGTAATAGTCTGCTACTGGAAAACGCCATGCAGGAATTCCACCCGTATCGGTTACTTGCCCATCTTCATTGACATACACGGGGAAGCCGTTTTCTTTCCACTCGATGGGCTCGTACCATATCTGACCAGCTCTGAACTGTATTGCCGAAGAGTTTCTTTCGCGTGTTTGGCGGTCGTAGGTGTAGTCCACCTTCATATCCCAGTCTTTAGTGAAGTTCAGCGTAAAACCAAGACTTACATTGAAGTATTTGTCTTGAAGATTATCTGTGTTAGCTGCTCCAAGTTCGTAAGAAGGTTCGCGCAACTGATTACCGTTGCTGGTTACTCCGATGGGGAACAACGGGCTCCATCGATAGAGATACAGCCACGGGTCTGCCGATGTAGTTCCCACACCGGGATAACGTTTATTGCGGTCGGAATAGATAGAACTTGCCCTTATTGATACATACTTGTTGATTTCAGAGATGATGTTGATAGATGCATTGTAGCGCCGGAAGTCATCATGTTTTGCCGTGCGCATCATTCCAGTTTGGTTGAGATAGCCCAGCCCCACATTGTAAGAGGTGTTGCCCGCTTTGCCGTTCACAGAAAGATTGTGTGTCATCATAGGCGCCCAGTCGCGCACCATTGCCTTGATGCCATCGTAGATACGATAGCCGTATTTGTTGACACCGTCATATGTCCAGTCGCGTCCGTAAAGCACGGGATCGTTCCATTTCACCGTTCCGCCGTAGCGAGCCTGCCATTCGCGTATCTTTACCATGCTCTCGGGTGTAATACGCCAGAAACCACCAGCCGGCATCGGGGCGCCTCGGTTGATCTGTGCGTCGAGCGTGTATTGAAGTCCGTCCACACCGCCCATCTCGAGTTTCTTTGCAGTACTCTGCCACGAGAAGTTATTAGAGTAAGTTACCTCGAACTTATTACTGTTGGCACCGCTCTTCGTTGTTATCAGTACAACGCCGAACGCCGCCTTCGAACCGTAAATAGAAGAGGAAGCGGCATCTTTGAGTACGGAGATCGACTGCACGTCGTTAGGGTTCACCATCTGAATGCTGGGAATTTCTACATTATCGAGTAAGATCAGTGGAGCACTGCTTCCTTCAATAGAGCCAATCTGTCCGCGGATTTTTATCAGCGGATCGGAGCCCACTTCTCCAGTCGGCACGCGAATATTCATGCCCGGTACGACGCCTTGCAGTCCGCGGCCTATATCGGCGATCGGGCGGCTCGAAAGCGATTTCTCTACATCTACACTCGTTACGGCACCTGTCAGATTTGCCTTTTTCTGCGAGCCGTAGCCCACAACAACCACTTCATTAAGTGCCTTACTATCTTCTTTCATCACAATGCGCATGTTCGATTGTGCTCTTACGGTTTGAGTTACAAACCCCACATACGATACTACCAGCGAGGCGTTGGCATTGTTCAGTTGCATTTCGAAACGCCCTTCGGCATTCGTAATATAAGCATTCGACGTTCCCTTTTCGGTAATGCTCACGCCCACGAGCGGTTCGTTGTTGGCATCTGTTACAATGCCTCTTATCGTCTTGCGTTGTTGTTGCAGCATATCTATTACAGACGGATCAGCACTGCCCGGTATCGTTGCCGCTACGGCAAGCGGAATGCAGATCACAAACAATGCACAAAATCGTCGGGAGTTTTTAAAACATCCCTTCTTTAAGCGTCGGGCGATAATATCGCTCCATTTAAACAAATTTTCATTCATGTCTTTTGTATCGATTAAGATTTTTTGCGGTTTGTCGTTTCTTAAAAACGGGCAGAGAGAAAAGAACCGTCATAACCGGTTCGGCTAAAAAGATTATTCAGATTATCTTGCTCTGGGCGATATAGCCGCAGAACACCCGAGGGCATACTTATACTGGCAGAAGATAAATTCATGGTGCAGGCATAACAATGTGTCAATTTAGGTCGGTTAATAAATTTAAGTCGTCAAAGCAGTTCGCAAAAATAAATTGTTATTTGTATTTTGCATATCTTAGTGTTGCAAATATAAACATTATTTTGTATTACTTATAATAAAAACAAAGAAAACATTTACTTTTTCACAAAATATAATGAAATATGCACTATGCTGTATCTATCGTACTTTGTGTGGTATCAATTGCTACAATTTTCCAAAACGGATTTTTCCTGTAGCTAAATTGTAGCCTGTTGGGAGTATTTTGATCGTATCGGTAACCTTCGAATGTTATCTAAAACAAGATTGGATAAAGACAAATAATCGCCGTAACATCAATGAGCTACGACGATTATATTTTTTAATCTTTTTCTTCTTAGTTCCTGTTCAGAGTACTTGAAGTGGAGCTGGCGGGAGTCGAACCCGCGTCCAAACAGGGAAACCATATGCTTTCTACACGCTTATTTCAGCCTTTGTTTTCGTGCCATGGCAAGACCTGAACCACCAACCATAGCCTTATCCTCTTAAAGTTTTACATACGCAGGGAGGCATACGCATGCTATTTCCGATTTACCTGCACCGCTTTACCAAGAAGATTCGGAACAACATCTCTTGAGCGATGTCTCGTCCTGTCATCTGATAACAGGATAAAGCCAGTAATCTACTATGCTTCGATTAGGCAGCGAGAGCGTAATTGTTTTCGCCAATTAATTGTTTGCCTGCTCTGATTAAGGAGATAGCCGACGAGTCTCCGCGTGCTTACATACCATTTCATCCCGCTGTCAAATCCAAACAGCCCCGATGCTTCTACGTTCCACAGAACAGCTTTGTAAGTTTCTTTACAGCTGCAAATATACGTATTTATTTTAAAGTAAACTGCTTTTAGGAGATTTTTTTTCATGAAAAGGCAATCTATTAATGTGGAATTATAAAATATTCATCCCGCATTTCTAATCATTTCCTGTGGTGGGATGGTGTACACCCTATGTGTGACAGGTGTATGGTTTAATTGTGATATATTATGCATCTGGCGGCGATAGATACATAACATATGCGCATTATTTGCACGCTTTAGCTTTACCACAATGAAAGGATGTGGGCAATAAAATGTTTACTTTTCAAATATATATATTTTTATTAGTACCATTATCTATGTTTTACGTAGTATCTATAAAGACACTGTAAATTCTAAACATCACAATCTAATAAACGAATGAAACGATTACTTTTGTGTGCAACGTTGCTGGTATCGTTGTCTGTAAGTGCCATTAAGGTAACACACGGACCTTATATTTGCGATATGGACAGTACCGGAGTAACTATTATGTGGGTGACTGATAAGCCCGGAAGGGCTTGGGTAGAAGTGGCAGAAGATGGAAAAGACCATTTCTATGGTAAGGAACGACAGCGATATTACGCCACTTTGCACGGACGGAGGGTACTGACAGACAGTGTACACCATGTGCGTGTGGTGGGTTTAAAGCCCGATACGCGTTATCGTTACCGTATCTTTACAGAAGAAGTTGCGGGATGGAAGTACGATGACTGGGTTACTTACGGCAATATAACGGCTACCGATGTATGGAAAGGAAAACCGCATGAATTCAAAACATTTTCTGATCATGCCCGCGATATTACTTTTTTAGTACTAAATGATATTCACGAAAGGGCCGCTTTCATGAAAGATTTATGTAAGCATATCGACTTTAAGCATGTCGATTTTGTATTGCTTAACGGAGATATGTCGAGCCGTATCAATAGTCAGGAGCATATTTTTCAGGCGTATATAGATACATGTGTGAGTATGTTTGCCAAGTCGGTTCCTATTATGTTCAATAGAGGTAACCACGAACTTCGCGGCCCTTTTGCCGACAACCTGTATCGCTTTTTCCCGTCAACAACGGGCAAATACTATCGTTTGAAACATATCTGCGGTGTGGATTTCCTTTTTATAGACTCGGGAGAGGATAAGCCTGATAGCGATATCGAGTACGGAGGTATTACCGAATACGACAAATATCGTGAAGAACAGGCACAATGGTTGCACGAATTACAGCAAACAGAGAAGATTGGCAAGTATCCTTTGGTAGTATTCTCGCACATGCCACCAACTTTAGAGAACTGGCATGGTCCTTATCATTTATTGGAGACAGTCGTTCCCGAACTAAATAAAATGAACGTATCTGTAATGCTTTCCGGACACTTGCATCACTATGGATACCAAGAACCCAATGAGGTAATCAACTTTCCCAATTTGGTCAATAGTAACAACACTTATTTGTTGTGCCATATTTCAAAAGGAAAGATGGAAGTAAACTACGTGGGGCTTAATGGAAAAGATAAAAAACACTTTACATTCCCGTTAAAGTAGGGAGTATTGCCGATGATGAAAAGTAGCTGAATGGTGCAGAAAGATAAAATAAATATTGTGATTTTGGTGATATTATCTTTTTCGCTTATATTTGCAAACAAACCGTTTGATAGTCTGTAAGTAGTGTTTTGTCACCTTATTATTATATTACATGCCGTGAATGAAAAACGATGAAATTACATATATTACAGCATTGAAAGAAGGCTCTTATGAGGCTTTCGCGGCAATCTACGACCAATATGCCGATCGGATTTATAGCTTTGCCTTGGTTCAGACGAAAAATCAAACACTGTCGGAAGATATTGTACAAGAGACCTTTTTGAAACTTTGGGACAAACACACACAACTGGATTGTTGCGGCAATATACAGTCTTTACTTTTTACTATTGCACGACACCTTATCATCGATGGCTTCAGGCGACAAGTAGCAACGGTAAATTTCGAAGAATATCTTGATTTATGCGATCAGTTGTCTGTAGCACCTTCACCCGAAGAGGAATTGTATTACAATGAGCTTACCGTACGTTTACAGAAAACCAAAGCACGTCTCTCACGCCGTGCATGCGAAATTTACGAGATGAGCAGAGAACAAAGAATGCCCATAAAACAGATTGCCGAATCGCTTAACTTGTCGCCACAAACTGTGAAGAATTACCTTACTTCGACTTTAAAAATATTTCGAAATGAGTTGCTAAGGGGGCGCTTTGTGTGGTTTGTTTTCGTTTTTTTGTTCTTGTAAATACCCGTTCCCAATCCTTAATGAATGTTATATGTCTGGTACTTATGAAGTGCTTTGGCGTATAACTTATAGAAAAACTATTTATGTCTAAACAAATAAACAACTTATACGATCGATACTTGAAGGGTAAGCTTTCGGAAGAAGACTTCAATGTATTCCAGCAGGAAGTAGAGAAAGCATCCGACGATGAACTATGGCAGATGATGTATGAAGATTTTTCCTCAACCTCATGTGCGGTAGAAATGCCTCCAATGGTGAAAGACGAAATTTTATACCTTATTGAAAAGAAGCTGAAACGGAAACGTATATATAAGATATCGAGGTATGTGGCGGCAGTTTTTGTATTTCTTGTATCGTTTTCGGGAGTGTATCTATGGCTGAAACCGGCGACAAATGAACAGCTGCTACCTGCAATTGTTAATGTTGCTTCGGGTAATAAAGCTACAATAGTGCTGCCCGATGGCACGAAAGTAGCACTGAACAGCGGTACGGAATTACGCTATGATGTGGTGCCGGGTGAGCATCGTGAAGTAAAATTAAGTTATGGAGAGGCCTATTTCGAAGTAAAGAAAGATGCTAATTGTCCGTTCCATGTATCGGTAGGCGACATAAAAGTAGAGGTTTTAGGTACCCGATTCAATGTTAAAGCTGGTTATGGCCGTGTGGAAACCTCATTGTTCTCGGGTTCTGTGCGGCTGAGTAGTAATAGGCTTGTCCAGAAATATATGTTAGTTCCCGGTGAGAAATCTATTTATCGGCAGAATAACCACAGTATGTCGATAGTACAAAACGATGTGTATCAGGATGCAGGGTGGAAAGATGGTTATCTTGTTTTCAACTCTTTGCCGCTGAAGGAAGTACTTAAACTGATCGAAAACTGGTATGGCGTAACGATACATCTTATGGACGAGCGCCTTGCTAACGACCTTTTAACCGGTTCTTTTCATCAAGAATCTTTAGAATGTGTACTGCGTTCCCTTAGTATGCAGTATGGATTTAAATTTCAAATACAGAAAAATGAAATTATAGTAAAATAAAACAATAATTGTTGACTAAAGATCTAAAGACCTAATCAATATGAGTAAAAACGGAAAATGCAAACAGAACGGTTCGCTCACAGCTTTCTTTATACTGTTCCTATTCTTATTCCCAATGGGCATGTTTGCACAGAATGAGAGGATGACATTGAGCATCAAGAATAGAGAGGTGCGTACATTTATTCGGCAAATCGAGCGACAGACTCGCTATACCTTTGTGTATAGAAACAGTGTATTAGACCCGAAGACCAAAGTTTCTATCGTATGTAAAAATCTTCCGATAGATCAAGTGCTCTCTCAGGTGTTTGTGCCATTGAGTATTAAATACTCGTTTAATAGCAATACGATTGTATTGGTACGGCAAGAAGATAACACGAAAACCGTTTTTATTCCACAGGGTAGTAGTATGAATATATCTGAAAAACACAAGGTTGCCGGTATCGTTAAGGATGATACCGGAGAACCTATTGTAGGTGCAAGTATTTTTGTAAAAGGAACATCAGATGGTTCTGTTACGAATGTAAAAGGTGAGTTTAGTTTAGATGTGCCTAATGAGGCAATACTAACGGTATCTTATATCGGTTATGTTACTAAAGACGTACCTGTGAAAGGACGTAACAATATTAAAATCATTATGGATGAAGATGCCGCCCAAAAGTTGAATGAGGTGGTAGTGGTAGGCTACGGTACACAGAAAAAAGCAAGTGTTACGGGTGCTATATCATCAGTAACAACCAAAGATCTTGTACAGACTCCGCAAGCTAATATCAGCAATATGCTGGTTGGAAAGATGCCAGGATTGATAGCGATGCAACGTAGTGGGGCTCCGGGTGAGGATGGTTCCACGCTGTTGATCCGTGGTGTAAGCACATTTACAGAGAATACTGCGCCCCTTGTGATGATTGATGGTGTGGAAAGGCCTAATTATAATGGCATCGATCCTAATGAAATAGAATCTATCAGTATTTTGAAAGATGCTTCTGCAACGGCAATTTATGGTGTTCGCGGTGCCAATGGTGTTATCTTAATTACCACGCGTAAGGGAAAATTGGGAAAACCACGTTTGAGTTATTCTGGTAATGTTGCCATCCAAAAACCAACGGCAATTCCAAGTTATTTGAATAGTGCAGACTATGCAACTCTTTATAATGAGGCATTAAAGAATGATGCCTACACCTCTGGTGCAACTTATACACCGCGCTTCTCTGATGAAGATATTAGGTTGTATCGCGATGGAACGGATCCTATTTTTCATCCGAATATGGATTGGACCGGTGATTTTTTGCGTAAAACAACGCTGCGAACACAGCATAATTTTAATTTGTCTGGCGGTACAGATCGAGTAAAGTATTTTGTTTCTGCAGGATTTTATGCTCAGCAAGGTATGTACAATCATACGAAGATAGATAAGGATCATGATGTGAATGCCCATGATGCTCGTTATAATTTTCGCTCGAATCTGGACTTTAAGATCACGCAAGATTTCAGCGCATCATTACAATTGGCAGCACAGATAGAGAATGTACGTACTCCGGGAGCTGGTAATAGTACAATATGGCGTGAGATTTCTTGGTCTAATCCATTGAGTTCGCCCGGTCTGATCGATGGGAAAGTCGTGCGTCTGCAAGATGTTTTAGGGGAACAGAATCCATGGATGATCCTGCTGGGTAATGGTTATGATTATGACAGTAAAAACAATGTCAATACGACATTGCGTTTGGATTATGATCTTTCCCGTATTTTGTTGAAAGGTTTATCAGTACATGGTAGTATGTCGTATGACAGCTATTATTATAGTAGAAAGAGCTTCCGTAAAAGCATTCAGTATTATGTCGCACAACGCGATCCTGCTAATCTTGATAATATACTTTATCTTCCAAAAGAAGAAGAAACCGTTTGGTTTGCTAAACCAGGCTATGGAAAGAACAGGAAAGTATATATGGAGCTGGGTATTCACTATGGTCACAGCTTTGGACAGCACCACACAACAGCTTTGTTGTTGTATAATCAAAGTAAATATTATTCTCCCTCTTTGCAATATTTGGTACCCAATGCTTACCAAGGTATTGTAGGTCGCGTAACGTATGATTACGCTTCTCGTTATTTAGCGGAGTTCAATATGGGTTATAATGGAACGGAGAACTTTGCCAAAGGCCGTCGTTTCGGTTTCTTCCCTGCAGTTTCTGCAGGATGGGTTATCAGCGAAGAACCTTTTTTCCCGAAGAATGATTACCTTGTGTTCTTAAAGCTGAGAGCTACATACGGTGAGGTTGGTAACGATAAGATTGGCGGAGATCGTTTTCTTTATCTTCCATCTTCATACGGCGAGGCTTCCAATAATACCCTTTACCAATATAATTTCGGAAACGCTTCTTCACCGAATAACTCTCGAATGATTATTGAAAATAAGATTGGTAATCCATATCTAACTTGGGAAAAAGCAAAAAAGTTCAACTTTGGTGTAGAGATGAATTTCTTTAAAAATCATTTGACGATGTCGTTGGACATTTTTAAGGAGCGTCGTAATAATATCCTTGCCAACCGTAATACTCAACCGATGATTATCGGAGCAAATCTTCCTGCTTATAATATGGGAGAGATGGAAAACAAAGGATGGGAACTGGATGTGAACTATCGTAGCAATATACGCGACTTTAGATATTGGGCCCGTTTTAATTATTCTTTTGCACGCAACAAAGTATTGTTTAAAGATGAAGTTCCTAAAAAATATGCTTATCAGATGGAAACGGGCAGACGCGTAAATCAATTCTACGGGTTGCTTTTCGACGGTTATTATAACTCATGGGAAGAAATTAATGCTTTGGATAGACCTGTCAGTGCATGGAGTAGCAATAAGTTGCAACCTGGTGATGTGAAATATATTGATGTAAATCAGGATGGAAAAATTGATGATTATGATAGGGTACCTGTCGGTTATTCTCCCATACCGGAAATTATTTATGGTTTTTCGCTTGGTTTTAATTGGAAAGGGTTTGATATGTCTGCTCTATTTCAGGGTGCAAGTAATGTTTCTATTAAATACTTTGGACGATCGTTATGGCCATTTATCAATGGACATGAGAGCGCAAAGAGTTTAATTTTGGAGCGTTGGACTCAAGAACGTTATGAGAATGGAGAGCCTATAAGTTTTCCGCGTTTATCGCTGAGTCCAAATAAAGACACTGATAATAACTATAAAGACTCTAATCTTTGGATTAGGGATGCAAGCTATTTGCGTTTAAAAAACATTGAAGTTGGTTATACTTTTGGTAAAGAACTCGTAAAGCCTTTGGGTGTAGAAAGTATTCGACTATATGTCAGTGGTACGAATCTTATAACATGGTCGGATGTTATTGACCTTGATCCGGAAGCTCCTTCACGTTCCGGTAATGTAGAAATCAATACCTATCCATTGCAGAAGATATATAATATAGGTCTTAACATTAATTTCTAAAGTATTATGAAAAAATATCATTTCTTAAAAATAATCATGAGTTCCATGTTTCTTTGCTCATGTACGGATTACTTAGAGACGCCTCCTTCGGTTGATCTTGATGAGAATAAGGTATTTGCAGATAGAAGTTTAACAGAAAGATACCTTACTGGTGTATATGCAGAAGGAATGCCTTTAGGTTTTTGTATGAGTAGTTCTAATACAGATCGTAGGTTATGTTCTTCTTCTACCTTAGGCTCAGCCTGTGATGAGGCAGAAGATGTTGCAGATTGGGCAAAAGGTAATTCATCATGGAATGTAGACAATCATAATAACAATAGTGCCGAATGGGATGAAGACTGTCGACATTATTTGCGTTGGGAAACGTTACGGAAGTGTAATATTATTCTTGAGCGAATTAATGAAGTTCCTTATGATGTCGGTGATCCGGATTTCAATAGACGCACGGCTGGGGAGGCATATTTCATGAGAGCTATGTTGTTGTGGGAAGGAGTTTATCGCTATGGTGGCTTGCCCATTATTCATTTCAGGCTCTCTCCTAACGATTTCTCCACTTATCCTCGAAATACATTTTCAGATTGTGTAGATTCTGTTTTGGTAGATTGTGACAGAGCAGCTAGTCTTTTACCGGATTATTACACGGATGCGACAAAGGTCGGACGTGCAACTCGAATAGCTGCTCTGGCATTGAAGTCGCGTGTATTGCTGTATGCTGCCAGTCCGTTGTTTAATACCGATACTCCTTATTTGCCATTTAATGGACACGAGAATTTGATTTGTTATGGAAACTATGATAAAGAACGTTGGAAGAAAGCTGCTGATGCTGCAAAAGAGGCATTAGACGCAGCTATCGGATCAGGACATTATGGGCTTTATGCTGATGGCACACCTGAAACTAATTACGAACATGTATGGACGGTTCCAGATAATAAGGAAATTATCTTGGCAAACAAGAAATATAGGAACTTTAAAGTGAGTTCTCGTCCGATGGTAGCAGACCTCCCCGTATGGGCAATGAATAAGGCTTGGGGGGATGGAGGACTTTATGTAACCTTTAATTTTGTAAAGTTTTATGAGAAACGTGATGGTACCCAAGCTGATTGGTCAGATACCGGCGGCGATAATCTGATGGATATTTATAAAACATTAGATCCTCGTTTTAGTCAGACTGTAGCTTATCATGGAGCCTCATGGAATAATGAGATTCCTTTTATTGATTTCTTACCAAATGGAGCACAAAGTTCTGCTACTGATAAAACACGCCATCTCGTCAGAAAGTGGGTGCCACGTACAATGAAAGTAACTCCGCCGTTGAATACAACTAATGTAGATTGGATTGTGTTTAGGGTTGCAGAGCTCTATTTAAATTATGCTGAGGCACTTAATGAATATTATGATGTACCTCCACAAGAAGCATTTGATACTGTGGAAAAAGTACGTGAGAGATCGGGTATGCCCGGCTTTCCCACCTCGTTAACAAAAGAAGAGTTCCGTGAGAAGTTACGTAACGAACGTGGTGTAGAATTAGCTTTTGAAGATCATCGTTTTTGGGACATTCGCAGATGGCTTATTGCAGAGCAAGAAGGAGTAATGCGTGGCAAAATGTATGGCTTGAAAATATCTTCTGTCGATGGAAGTAAGTCAAAAATACACTATGAACCTTATGTGTTTGAGAGCCGCTCATGGAGCAGACGCTCTTATTTGCATGGAATCATGCAGAATGAAGTAGACAAGGGATATCTGATTCAGAATCCTGGTTGGTAAATAGGAGATGAACCTTAAATTTGAATGTATATGGCAATAAAACATAAAAGATTAATGATTGGCTGCATTCTGTTGTTTATTTGTATATTGAGCAATGCGCAGATTGATACAGCAGAAGTGGAAATAGCTTATGGTAAGCAGGAAACATGGAAAATGCCTTCAGCAATATCAACTGTTAGTGGCGATAATTTAATGAAGGTTACTTCTCCCTCTGTGGGAAATAGTTTGAAAGGTCAACTGCTTGGACTCACTGTAATGCAACAAGGTGGTGAACCTGGTTATGATTTCTATATGCAAAATATGTATTCACGTGGTGTTAGTTCCTTTGTTGGCGGACAGAAGATGCTTGTCTTTGTTGATGGTTTTGAGGCTCCACTTGATTATATTTCAACAGAGGAGATAGAATCTGTGTCTTTATTAAAAGATGCAGCTGCATTGTCACTCTATGGTGCTCGTGGAGCCAATGGCGTATTACTTGTTACCACAAAAAAAGGTGAACTTTCTTCTTCAAAGATCGGTTTCAGAGTACAGACTGGTTTGCAAATGCCAACCGTGATGAATAGTCCATTAGGGGCATATGATTATGCTCGCCTGTATAATCAAGCATTGACGAATGATGGGCAAGTGGCTCGTTACAATACTGATGAGTTAACTGCTTATCAAAATGGTAGTAATCCGTACTTATATCCGAATGTAAATTGGAAGAAAGAGATGCTAAAAAATAGTACACCCCTTACATTAGCAGAAATGACATTTCGAGGAGGACGTAATGTCATTCGTTATTATGTGATGGCAGGTTTATTACAGAATAATGGTTTGTATGTAGGAACGGATAAAAAGCGCAAAGAGAACTCCAACGCTTATTATGCACGCTACAACTTTCGTGCAAATTTGGATATTAGTGTAACTAATGCGTTGCTTGCATCATTATATACCAGTACAAGTATTGGCGAACAGTCTGCTCCTAGTGGTTCCAGTGCTGCAAAGTTAATAAACTCCATGTGGACAACGCCTCCCAATGCATTTCCAGTTTATAATCCAAATGGAAGCTTTGGTGGAACTAATATTTATACAAATCCAGTAGCTAATATACTTAATCGTGGGTTATACAAAGAGAATTCTCGTGCGTTGCAAGTAATTTTTAATCTGAAATATAATTTTAACAATTTGGTGAAAGGTTTGAGCGCAATGATAGGTGTTGGCTATAATAACTATGTGGCAGAATCTTCTTCGAAGACGCGCGATTATGCTCGTTATTCTATTGCCCAAATTGGTATTGATGCTGAAAATAATCCTATTTATAATTATACGCAGTATGGTGCCAATGCTCCATTGCAATCAACAGAAAGTTTTCGTACGGATTTCAGCCGTATGAACATGAAAGTCCAAGTAGATTACAATAATACTTTTGGCAAGCATGGTATTGATGCAATGTTCCTGTTTGTATCTGATTTATATAAAGTGTATGGTGTACGTGATGATGCCCGTTATTTGAATTATGCGAGCCGTTTGACTTATAATTATGGGAAAACTTATATTGCAGAGTTTTCCGCATCTTATATGGGAACGGATAATTTTCCTCCCAATCATCGTTTTGGCCTCTTCTCTGCAGGTTCCATAGCATGGGTCGTTAGTAACGAGCCTTTGATGAAACGTCTTTCATGGATAAACCATCTAAAACTCAGAACTTCTTATGGACTTGTCGGTAATGATCAGACTTCCGCTCGTTATATTTTTGATGCCAGCTATGACTATAATGGAAGTTATTTGTTTGGTGTTAATGCCAACTCTTCTGGGGGATTTCGGGAAGTTACACTTGCCAATGCTGATGTAAGTTGGGAGCGAAAAAAGATTTTCAATGTCGGATTAGATGCTAAGGTGTTAAAGAATTTAACAGTTACTTTTGATTTTTTCAACGAAGTCCAGTCAGGTATCCTTACACGGGCATATTCTAATGTGCTAGGTTTCATTGGTGCTTCTTATGGTAATATCCTTCCTTTGATGAATGTAGGACGTGTAAACAATAATGGCTTCGAGTTCAAAACTCGTTACGATGGTACTATCAAGAATGTCTTCTCTTACTTTGTCGAAGCTGGTGCATGGTATTCCAAAAGTAAGGTGAAAGAGCAGGGAGAAGAAATGAAATTGTATAATTATCTTTATCAGAAAGGTCATCCCGTTTGGCAACCTATTATGTTAGTGGCTGATGGATTGTATCAAGAATCTGATTTCGATGCAAATGGAAACTTGAAAGCTGGTTTGCCCGTACCACAATTTGGGCATGTTGCTCCCGGTGATATAAAATATGTAGATCAGAATAATGATCATATCATCGATTCTAATGACGCTTATCCTGTTGGGCACACTACAGTACCGGAATGGAACTATGTATTGAGTTTAGGTTGTAAATGGAATGGATTTGATTTAAGTTTGTTTTTTCAAGGAGTCGCTAATCGTGATATTTACATTAGTGGATCAAGTGTTTATTCTTTCAAGGATAATGGTTCTGCCTCCCCGTTAGCACTTGATAGTTGGACAAAGGAGAACCCGACAGCCAGTTATCCACGGTTATCTACTGTAGATTTCGATAATAACTATCGAACCTCCACGTTCTGGAAGCGCAATGGTAGTTTTTTACGATTGCGTAATGTACAATTGGGATATGCATTGCCACAATCTGTTAGCAATATTCTGAAATTGAGTAATGTATATATTTATGTTAATGCAACAAATGTTCTGACTTTCGATCATTTGGGTAAATTAGGGGATGCGGAAATGGGAACGCTTACCAATTATCCGTTAATGAAATCGTATAGTCTTGGATTGAAGATTGTATTTTAATATTGAAATCTAATAATATTATTAAGGAATATGCGAAATAACTTTTTCAATCATATTATATTTTGTTTGTATATTAGTGTTAGTTTAACACTAACGGGGTGTAGTGATTTTCTAGATCGTGAAACCGATTCTTATATTGATAAGCATATGACGTATTCATCGTATGAACACACCAGCCAATGTTTGGTGAGTATCTACAGCCTCCTTCCCGAAGGTTTGAACCGTTTGAGTAATGGAGCTATGTTCGATGATGCTACAGATGATGCCGAATTTGCCGTAGAAACTTCAGATGTACAAAAGTTCAATACAGGATCATGGAATGCGGTTGAGAATCCTGATAATTTATGGAATCGTTATTATGCTGGTATCCGTATGGCTTGTGAGTTTATAGAAAATGCCGATAGAGTGAATTTAGATGCTTATCGTTTGGATCCGAAAAATCAAATTGAATACCAGAATAGGCAAAAGGATATCCGTATATGGAAGGCGGAGGCACGTTTTTTGAGGGCATATTTCCATTTCGAGTTATTAAAACGTTTCGGTCCAATTCCTATTATTGCATCTTCGTTGTCTGTTAATGGCGACTATGGAAATACTCTTCGTCCTACAATGGAAGAGTGTGTAGATTTCATTGCCAAAGAATGTGACATTGCAGCAGATTCTCTGGAATTGAAACCATGGAGAGACGAAACTGCATTGGGACATGCTACCAAAGGAGCTGCGTTAGCGTTAAAGAGTCGGCTGCTTTTATATGCTGCCAGTCCGCTGTATATGGATTACGAGAATATTGATGAGCATCAAATTCCATCGGATAATGCGAAATGGATAAAGGCTGCAAAGGCTGCAAAAGCAGTGATAGACCTCGGAATATACGATTTGGCTTCAGATTATGGCGATTTGTTTAAAAATGATTTTAAGAATTCTGAGTATATTTTTATGCGGCGTTATGGTGTGAGCTCTACGTTTGAAAGTATCAATTTTCCCATTAGCTTTGGTGGAAAGGGAGGAACTAATCCGTCACAAAATCTTGTAGATGCTTATGAAATGCGTGATGGTTCTGATTTTTCTTGGAATAATGTCACACAGGCAGCAACTCCTTATAAAAACAGAGATGCCCGTTTTTCTGCAACAGTTATCTTTAATGGTTCCGCTTTACAACAAAGAAGTGTAGAAACATGGATAGGTGGAAATGATGGTTTGTACAAAACAAATGCAACAAAAACCGGTTATTATTTGCGTAAATTTCTCAATGGGGAAGTTAATGTGCAGACCGGTGGCGGAGCTTTAGGACATACATGGCCCATTTTTCGTCTGGCAGAAATTTATTTGAATTATGCCGAAGCATTAAATGAAAGCGATCCGGGTAATCCGGATATTGCCCATTACATAAATGAACTTAGGCAACGAGCAGATTTGCCCGATCTTCCCACAGGACTTACGCAGGCAGATATGCGTGAACGTATCCGTCGTGAACGCCGTGTTGAGTTGGCTTTTGAGGAGCATCGTGCATGGGATGTACGCCGTTGGAAAATAGCTTCATCAACATTGGGCATACCACTCAGAGGCGTGAGAATTACTAAAAACACTTCTGCAGGAGCTGCCAATACTTATAATTATGAACCCTATACTGTAGAACCACGGGTATTTCTATCTAAAATGTATTGGTATCCAATACCCGAGAGTGAATTATTGAAATTAAAATCTTGGAAACAGAATTCCGGCTGGTAGTGGTCTGTTTGTTTATTTAAGGAGAAAAACATCATGAAAAAAATCTTTCAATTAATGGTAATGGCACTATTGATTTATGGTTGTGTGGATAACGATATCTCATTCAATCCACAGATCAATGTACCGGAAGGTGTTTATCTGTCGGGCTTTGCTACCGAGTTCTCTCGCACCATTGCCAAGGGCTCTTTAACACAGGGAACAGATTCGAATATTGTGAGTCTTAATGCTTGGTTAAAAAATAGTGGTAATTTTGTGGTTTCATTTGTTGGAACAGATGGTCACCCCGTTGTTTATGGTAATGGTGGAGAAGTAGAATCTGTTGGTCAGAACGTGAAAACATACATGTTGAAGCAAGGTGCTGAAGGTTTTATGGTTAATCGAGAAGGTCTTTATAAAATTGTTGTAAACAAACAATTGAATGAGATGAATGTGATTCCTATACAATTTAAAATGTTGAGTATAATGGAATTGACCGATGCTGGTGATAAAACCATAGTGCTCGATAAAGTATCTTACGATCGTATAAACCATATCGTTACTTGGTGTAATACCGACAGCCAACAAGTTATTTTACCGGCAGAATACATATTTACTTATACTGATGGCTCGCCTACTTATATCAAGGTTTCCAAGACAGAGAAAGATACTATCAATACCACGTTCACTGGTATGGGCAAAAGCGTTCGTACCAATATGCTAACGAATACTTATTCAGAATTGACCGATAATTCTTCTGTCAATCTGAAATTGAAGCAGAAAGGCCGTTATTCTGTATGCGTACAATACAATGTGCTTACCGAGAAATTCTCTGCACGCATAGGGGGAGAGAGCATCATCGAGCCAGAAGCTACGGGATTTCCTGAAACTCTTTATATGGCAGGCAATAACTTCGGTGCATGGAATACGTCGGATATAGTGAAAATGACACCTGTTGGAGTGGCTGGAAATGGTGTGTTTTGGAGTATAAAGTATCTTAAGGAAGGCAAATTTGTGCAGTGGTCGACAAGTACGAACGGTGCTGACAGCTTCTCTTCGCTCAAATCAAATCAGGGTGTTGAAATAGATGCACAGGGCAGGGCTACGGTACAGAAGTCTGGTTATTACTTGATATTCGTAGACATGAACCGTAAGCTAATTTCGTTTGAGACACCTGAAGTTTACGGAATAGGTGACTGTTTTGGCGGTAATGAATATCAATTTGCACTTACTGGAAATAAATTTACGGCAAAAACATCTACTAAAGGAAACCTAAAGATGTTTGCTGTTTCTAAATATAATGATCGTGATTGGAACTCTATGGAGTTCAATATTTATAACGGAAAGATTATATATCGTGGTATTGATACAAGTGAAATGAGCCCAGTACCTGTAGCTGCATCGACTCCTATTGAACTCAATATGGCAGACAATACCGCCAATTTCGGTCCATTGACACAGGAAAAGGATGTACCGGGCTCTGCGACTTGTATCTATATGGTAGGCGATGATTTCGGAAATATGAACTGGGCATCGCCCGAGGTGCAGGAATTCGATCGTTCTTATTCTGAGGATTACCGTTGGTTCTACATCAATTATTTTAAAGCAGGTAGCGGTTTGCGGTTTTCTACCGATAAATGTTTTGGTAATGGCGAATTTGTTTCGCTTAAAGTAAACGATGGATTTACGGTGCAAGAAGATAGAGCTGTGATCCCTACAGATGGCATTTATATGGTTTACATAGACCTTCTATTGAGGATGGTTAGCATAGAGAAAGTGAAACTATATGGCTATTGCGGTTCCGACAGGTTCGACTTTCAAGTAGATGCCGATGGAAAAACCATGACTGCAACTATCCCATCGACGGGACGCGTGCGAATGTATCCGAAGATAGCAGTATTTAGTAAAGTAAATAAGTTCGGCGACTGGAAACGTGAAATTTATGTAGATCCGGCAATGGGAGTATTGGCATTTCGCAAACCCGGTTCTCCTGAACCAAACAAAGACTACGTTTGGGCAGCCGGTACTAAGATAACGTTAGACTTCCTACATAAAAAAGGCATTATTGTAAAGCCATGAAGTTGGTAGTATATCCTGATTATTTTTGTGATCAAAGTTTTTGACGAATGAAATATAATTATTTATATTACGAAAATTTAAGAACTTTTACGTGTATAAAAATGTGACATAAAGGGTAGAAATTTTTAGAAAACAAAACAAAAGAATAATTGAAGAATGAAAAAAATGTATATGAAAAATATAACAATAGTCGGTATAATGTTATTTATTGTTCCACTGTGTATGCAAGGACAAAATGTTCCAATTTCTAAGGCTGAAGTACCTGCAGGGTGGCAATATTACGACGGCGATGAGTTTAATGGTAATAAAATCGATAATAAATATTGGGGGCTGTATGATGAAAAAACGATAAATAATTTGTACGGCAATAATAATATAAACCAACAAATGGCGCAAACTTACCGTGCTGGTCAGGTAAGGATTGTGGCTGATGGTGACAGGCGTGTGGCTCGCATCACTGCAACGCGCGATGGAAATCCGCCAACTCCTACTAAAGCAACAAACAAAATGGGCTGGTGGTCAGGAGCTTTGTCAAGTCGAGATGCCAATTTATATGTTAACGAAGAAGGATATAAAAATCCTCAGAAATTTTATCCGTTTTATTCTCGTATCGAAATGAAAGCAAAAATTCCCTATACCTATGGAACGTGGATGGCACTATGGTTGCGCCATTATAAGGGGGCATCTATGTTTGAAATAGATTTGGAGGAGTTCTTTGTGAAATATAATTGGGACAAATATAAAAATAATATTTTTGTCATCAATCAATCGATACATGGTCATAACCGAGCTACGAACAGCGTAAAATATAACTTGAATAGTGAACAAGATCGTATACAAGATATGTCTTTTGATCCTTCAGCAGATTATCATGTATATGGTACGCAAATCGATAAGGATATCGACGAACCGAATAAGCATTTTGTAGTAAGCTTTTTATTGGATGGACGGGTACGTTCTGTTTGGCGTTCTATAGATTATGGAGACAAATATACACGACTCTTAGATTCGGATATAACAAACGGAACGCTCGACAAAACTTGGGATATAGCTGTTACCGGACAAATTGGAGCGTTGGATAAACTCGGTGTAGGGTATCCGGAAGATAATCCTGATTTTAATAATGATAAGTCGAAAACACCCCATAATTTTATTATGGATTTAGACTGGTTACGTACATTCAAACGAGTGAATACGCCACTTTGGTTCGGTGAAGCGGTTTATGTCAGTGGTAATCTGCAGGATGGAGGCCATATTGTGTTGCCTGCCAAACGTTTTGAAAATGTGGAGGTTGGTGATAGAATTGTTATCGACATTACTACGACCGGTATTACGAAATATCCTTATCTTGATTTATGTAATGCTTCAGGGCAAACGCTCTGTACATTGAAGCCCGATGTTACGAATGGCGATGCGCAGGTAACATTTCGTATAGATACTCAAGACATGCTGAATAAATTAAAAAGTGAGGGGTGTTCAATCTATGGATCAGGAGTAAAAATGTTCATTATCTGCTTAGATAAGCACGGTGATGTGGCTTGGAATGGATTTAAGAAAATTAATTGGGGAGAAGTACTTATTAGTGCCGCCGAGTTTAACGGGAAACAAAACGGTGTGGCGGTACAAGCAGGAGATAAATTAGAAATAACTGTATGTGATGCTGAAGATGGCGCCCGTTGCTTTTTAAGACAAAATACTAAAATTGAAGGGCAAAGCGATCGTCCGGCTTTGTCTTCTGATATGGAACATTATGGAAATATTATTAAAATTGAAAAAGGGAGTGATGAACGGGTATATACATTTGATTTAAATGTTGCAGCAGTCAAGGAATTATGTGAATTCGGATTGGCAATTACGGGTAAGGGCTATTACCTAAAGCAGCTGAAGATTTTGAAGAAAGGAATAACAGCAATCAAAGAAATATCTAATAAATTACAAAAAGATGGCGCAGTTTATACTTTAGACGGCAAAAAGATAGCTGATAGTTATCAGAAGTCTAAACTCCGTTCTGGAATATATATAGTGGGCGGTCGTAAAATATGTGTCAAGTAAGAAACGAATGTGTATAGCATTAAAAATGATAATGAAACTTCTGCATTCCTATATCCCATGTTATCGGCAGACCATGTTGATATGGCTGCTTGTGTTCTTTTGTATTATAGGGCGTGCTGTTGATCGTTCTCCGTGGGATAAAGACTGGCGATTTACGTTGGCAGACTTACCGCAGATGGCACAGAATAATTATGATGATAGGCGATGGCGAATACTTGATTTGCCTCATGACTGGGCTATAGAAGGTGATTTTTATGTGAGTAATCCATCGGGGGCTGTTGGTGGCGCGTTACCCGGAGGCGTGGGATGGTACCGAAAACATTTGGTTTTGAATGATCAGGATGATACCTCTCGCTATCAGATAGACTTCGACGGGGTATTTATGAACTCATCGGTATACATTAATGGGCACCTTCTTGGTGTTCGCCCTTACGGATTTATCAGCTTCCGTTACGATTTAACACCTTACTTGAACAAGCATGGCGATAACGTAATTGCCGTCCGGGTAGATAACAGCAGGCAACCCAATTGTCGTTGGTATAGTGGTTGCGGAATTTATCGGCATGTATACTTGGTACGTTCGTCCGATATACATGTAGCGCATTGGGGAATACAAATTTTGTCCAAAGTATATGGGAATAAAGCACATGTCGATATTACAACGCAAATTGTGAACGAAAGTAATACGCCTCAAAAACTTGTTGTACGTCATACCTTACTTGATACGACAGGTAAAGTTGTTGCGTGTACATCAAATAACTGTTTTGTACGTGATAGCGATTTTGTATTGTCGCAACAGTTACATGTAACTCGCCCTCATTTATGGTCGGTTCGTTCGCCTTATTTATATAGGCTAAAAACGGAATTGTTGACAAACGGTCGCGTGATAGATATTGATACGACAACGACAGGTATTAGAACCATCACATTCGATAGCCTATATGGTTTCTCACTCAATGGCGAGCGAATGAAAATTAACGGCGTATGTATGCATGGTGATTTGGGATGTCTTGGTACTGCTATTTATGAGGATGCTCTCTACCGACAACTGAAAATGTTGAAAGATATGGGAGCGAATGCTATTCGCTGTTCGCATAATCCACCCGCTCCTGAGCTGTTGAATATGTGTGATTCTATGGGATTGCTAGTGTTGGATGAGGCTTTCGACGAATGGCATAATGGCAAGACTAAATACGATTATGCCTTGTATTTCGACAAATGGTTTGAACGTGACCTTGCAGACATGGTGCTTCGCGATCGCAATCACCCGAGCATTATTCTTTGGAGCATTGGTAATGAGGTGTTGGAACAATGGTCTAAGGCCAATACCGATAGTATCTCGTTGGAAGAAATTAATATCTTATTAAACAATAATCGAGATGCATTATTATTGGCAAACGATGAACAACTGAGTGCAAATTCGCGTTTGACGCAGGTTCTTGCCAGTATTGTGCGAAAATATGATCGTTCGCGACCTATTACAGCAGGATGCAATGAGGTGTCGCCCGACAATCATCTGTTTAAAAGCGGGGCATTGGATGTCATTGGTTTCAATTATCATTATAAACAGGTGAAAGATATATTTAAGAGATTTTCCCACAAACCATTCATTATGACAGAGAGTGTGTCGGCGTTACAGACACGTGGATGTTATAAAATGCCGAGTGATTCTGTTTTTATAATGCCCGGCAAACGCCGTCCTTATATTGATCCAACATTCATATGTTCGGCTTACGATAACTCGTATACGTCGTGGGGATCTACGCATGAAGCAACTTGGGATGTGGTAAAACATACTCCATACTGCTCCGGGCAATTTATTTGGGCTGGATGGGATTATATCGGTGAACCCACACCATTTAATTTTCCTGCCCGTAGCAGTTATTTCGGTATTATCGATTTAGCCGGTTTTCCGAAAGATTCATATTATATGTACCAAAGTGAATGGACTGATAAAACAGTACTTCATTTGTTTCCACACTGGAATTGGATAGAAGGTCAGACCGTCGATTTGTGGTGTTATTATAACAACGCGGATGAAGTAGAACTCTTTGTGAACGGCAAATCGCAAGGTGTTCGGTGTAAGGAAGATATCCACCAGTATCATGTAATGTGGCGAGTAGTATATCAGCCCGGCGAAATTCGTGCGGTGTCGCGTAGTAATGGTGATGTCGTTGCAATGCAAATCATTCATACTGCTGGTGCTCCGCACCATCTCCGACTTACAAGCGATAAGCATGTATTGTCGGCAAATGGCCGAAGTTTGGCGTTTATTACCGTAGAAGTAGTTGATAAAGACGGAAATCTGTGTCCGTGGGCAGATAATGATATTCTTTTCTCCGTGTCGGGTAATGCGAAAATAGCTGGTGTAGACAACGGTTGTCCATTCTCTCTCGAACGGTTTAAAGATAATCATCGCAAGGCCTTTGGGGGCAAGTGTCTTGTTGTATTGCAAGCTGAAAAAGTTCCATCTATAATACAGCTCACTGCAAAAAGTATCGGATTAACGCCTCAAACCATATATCTAAATGCCCAATAACTATCATTTAAAACAGATATTTCATATAGATATAATGAAAGCAACAATCAACATATGGTGGCATATCATTGTAATTGTCGGTTTATTTATGGGTTATTGTGCAGCGCTCCGTGCACAGTATGCCCATGTAAACAAGCAGATAAGGCCATCGACCGGTGCTACTTTTAGCGACAAGTCAAAAGAAGATGTGTTTATTAAAGACCTGCTCGGAAAGATGACTTTACAAGAAAAGGTCGGACAGTTGTCGCAATATGTAGGCCGCGGTTTGCTTACCGGCCCGGATAGTGGGATATTATCCGACTCGCTTTTGGCACATGGTATGGTGGGTTCAATATTGAATGTGGGCGGTGTGGATAATCTCCGTAAGCTGCAAGAGAAGAATATGAGGCTCTCGAGGTTGAAGATACCTGTCCTCTTTGCCTTTGATGTCATCCATGGTTATAAAACAATCTTTCCTGTACCGTTGGCAGAATCGTGCTCGTGGGATTTGGATATGATAACACAGACTGCTAAAGCGGCGGCGATAGAAGCTTCTGCTTCGGGTATACATTGGACGTTTGCGCCCATGGTTGATATTGCCAGAGATCCGCGTTGGGGGCGTATTGTTGAGGGAGCTGGCGAAGATACATACTTAGGTTGTAAGATTGCCGAGGCACGTGTGAAAGGTTTTCAGTGGAATTTGTGGCAACCTAATTCTGTATTAGCGTGTGCCAAGCACTTTGCTGCTTATGGTGCTCCGCAAGCTGGTCGCGATTATGCACCCGTAGATATGTCGCCTGCCACGCTTGCAGAAGTTTATCTTCCACCTTACAAAGCCTGTGTAAATGCGGGAGTACAGACATTTATGTCGGCATTTAATGATATCAACGGTATTCCTGCAACAGGCAATCGCTGGCTGATGAGCGATCTATTACGCCGACAATGGAGTTTTAATGGTTTTATAGTAAGCGATTGGAATGCGGTTATGCAGTTGAAAACACAAGGAGTTGTAGAAGATGACAAAGGTGCAAGCATATTGGCACTTAATGCGGGAGTAGATATGGATATGACAGATGGGTTATATAATGCGTACATTCCTGATGCTGTGAACGAAGGATTAGTGGCAATGTCTACGATAGATGCTTCAGTTGAACGTATTTTACGTATCAAATATCGTTTAGGACTGTTCGATGATCCGTACCGTTTTCTTGATACTAAGCGTGAGAAACGTGAGGTGTGTTCGCCGAAACTGATGAACTTGGCACGTAAAGCAGCAAGCAATTCAATGGTATTGTTAAAGAATGAACACGGTATTTTACCGTTGTCTAAACAAATTCATAGCATTGCTTTAATCGGTCCATTGGCTGATAACCGGAGCGAGGTGTTAGGTTCGTGGAAGGCACGTGGCGAGGATGACGATGTTGTAACGGTGTTTCAGGGACTTAAAAACAAGCTGGGCAATGGCGTAATAATTCGCTATGTGCGCGGATGCGACTTTCTAGATAAGCGGAAAAATGAGTTTTCCGAGGCATGGGAAGCCGCTTCAGAGAGCGATGTCATTATTACTGTGGTTGGTGAAAAAGCATTGATGAGTGGAGAGTCGCGTAGTCGAGCTTTTCTTTCGTTGCCCGGTGTGCAGGAAGAATTAATCGATACTTTGCGTACTGTGGGTAAACCTATCGTGGCAGTACTAATGAATGGGCGTCCAATGACATTGTCTCATGTTGACAATAATGTAGATGCTCTGCTCGAAGCATGGTTTCCCGGCACACAATGCGGTAATGCTGTGGCCGATATTCTTTTTGGAGATGTGAACCCTTCGGCAAAGCTGACAACTTCGTTTCCTTATGCCGAGGGACAAATACCTAATTTTTATAACTATAAACGTTCGGGGCGTCCCGGTGATATGGAGTATAGTTCCACTGTGCGGTATATCGATTTGAAGAATAAGAACCTTTATCCTTTCGGCTTTGGATTGAGCTATACACAGTTTGCGTATGCTAATTTACAGTGTAACGATAGATTCGAAACAGACGGAAGGCTCAAGGTTACAGTGGATGTTACTAATATCGGTTCTCGCGATGGAGCAGAGATTGTGCAATTGTATGTAGCGGATAAAGTGGCAACGATGGTGCGTCCTGTTAAAGAACTTAAAGGTTTTAAGAAGGTGTTTATCCCTAAAGGGCAGACAGTGCGTGTAGAATTGAATGTTGATGCCCATGAATTGGGGTTTTGGACCAATGAAATGAAATACGTAGTAGAGCCCGGAGAGTTCGAGATTATGGTTGGTACGAATAGCGAGGAATTACTGTCGCGTACGGTAAGATTGGAGAACATTTAAGCAAAATATATGGAAAAAAAGTATTTAAAACGTGTGTCTGCTATGTGGATAGCTATTGTCGTTGGTGCAATTTTGCCTGATGTACAGGCACAGACTCTCTCAGAAAAGAAGACGGAAACGGCAGAAACGCTAAGAGAACTTAATTCTTGGAATCCTATAAAAGATATAGATAAAGACAATTTTTATATCTATATTGTTTTCGGACAGTCTAATGCTGAAGGCTATGCCGCATATCCGACAGCCACAGATAAGGTGCCAAATCCTGATATTCTGAATTTAATATCTTACAATGATTATGAGAATGAGGATAAAACTGGTTACGACCATTCGCGTGTAGGCCAATGGGAACCGGTTTCAGAACCCAATTGCAGAAAGTCTAACAGGTTTAAAACAGCGTGTAGCATGGTCAAGTCTTTCGGTGAAACCATGTTGGCAAAGAACCCGAGAAAGAAGTTCGGTTTCGTTCATGTGGCAGTAGCGAGTGCGAGCATACGTTTATTTGACAAAGATAAATATGATGCTTATCTGAATAAGTCGTTGGGGGCGCCTTTACCAAACGAAGGTGTTATTAAGAAATCTGTTTATGCTTATGAAGGCAATCCTTATCAACGCATGATAGAGATGGCGAAGATTGCGCAGCAATATGGTACTATTAAGGGTATTCTTATGCATCAGGGGGAAGAAGATGAGTGGTATTCGTACTGGGCAAGCGAGGTGAAGAAAGTGTATAAAGATATGCTTCACGATCTTCATTTGAAGTCTACTGAAGTTCCATTGATTATCGGTGAGCCTACTGGCGCACATTCAATCTCTCATTGTTTTGACGATGTAGTAGATGAAAATAGTCCAAAATATATTCCCAATTGCTATAAAATTAAATGTCGTGATTTACCTTACAATCCCAATAATAAATTGCATTTCACACGTGACGGATATATAGAAATGGGTAAACGTTTTGCAGATAAAGCGAGTGAATTGCTAAATCAATCTACCAGTATATCGCAGACAATAATGCAAACACCTTGGAGCGTTACACCTGTTGCTGTACAAACAGAGTTTGAAACGGGCGGGATTGTGCACATACAAGCCACGCTTCCGCTTGTTAAAATACAGGTGTCGGATTTAAACGGCAATATTTTACAAAAAATAGCTTTGAAAAATGCATCTCGTTTCACTTTCTGCTTGTCGGGTTATTCGCGTCGTTATGTAATATTGTCTTTCTTTGCTGTCAATGGAACCCAATGCCACATGAAGGCATTGGTCTCGTAAATTTTTCCGACGAAATTTGTTCGTTTATCTTTTTCTTTTAAATATTACCGCTCATTTAAATACTTTTTTACTTTTAAAAAACAGGTGCATTTAATCCTCGAATTGGAGCTGTAGGTATTATAATGAGGGTATTTGTCTGCCAATTATCCCTACAAAAGGAAATAAAGAATAAGTTTAAAGAGGGTACGAAGGTGCAGTTTAATTGTAATATGCTATGCATCTGGCGGCGATAGATACATAACATATGCACATTATTTGCACGCTTTAGCTACGATACGAGGCAATATATACCGTATATTCTTTATCTTTGAAACCTGTTGTTATAGCACACAGCCTGTAGGATAGGAGAATATATGTTACAAATAACTATTTATCAATGTGTTACAATAGGATGACTGTATTGATGTTTCTCCGCTGACGGGTTTACAAGATGTAGCATAAGACTATCGCAGAGATAGTTGCAAGGGTGATGGCAATCGTTACGTATATCCTAACCTTGTCCTTGGGACTTTGCATACTCACCTTGCCCGTGTATCCGTCGACCACGATGCGATAATCTTTACCGTTGTAGGCGAACAGACTATTCCATATCGGATATAACACCAAAGAGCTATCGATATTGGTATATGCTGTTTTTATCGTTTTTACTTTTGGCTCTATTCCGCCTATTTCGTTCTTTATGGCATCTTTTATTTCTGTATCGATTTGATTTTTCAGTGCCTTTGCTCCTTCTACGTGATTGCACCCATACAGTTCAAACAGAGAGGGAGAGGAGTACAGTTCGGCGCCAAAAGGAATCTTCGTAACATTGGTATCGATCTTGACATTAAACTTAGATGCTGGGATAACGATGTCTTTGAACATCATTCCGTGGGTGCCGGAACACTCATTGTATTTGATTTCCTTATCGGCTTTTCCTTGTGATTCTGCTGATGGTTGTGTCTGTTGCAGCTCTACACCTTTCAGCCCTATATATTCGGAGGAGGTGACGGTACTGAAAAACCATTGCGGAATGTAAATGGAGCAAAACTCGGCACTGTCAAGTACCATCTGCTTGTAGTCTTTTAGGACGAAGAACTTGTGTTTGAAATGACGTTTGAGGGTAGACTTGAGTTCAGCTTCCCTAATTTTCAGAGGTACATGGAAGTCTGGCTGGATAACTGTCTGCTCTTCCGTCTTCCTCGCATCCATCTGTTTGTGGCAGTATGGGCATACCGTCACGTCGGGTTGCTTAGTGAAGAATATGGGAAAACCGCAGTACATGCATCGCAAGACGAAAGCGTTACAGGTGTGTTTGCGTTCCATGAGGTTACCCTCATTGGCTACATATACAGGATTATCGGCATCAACGGTAAAGTGTGGAACGGTCATGGTGGAGCGCTTTCCGAATGCTGTGCGATCAATGGAAGTTGCCGTTGCAGGTATCTCCACCATATCAAGAGCCTCACAGTCCATAAAAGCACCACGCTCGATAACCGATACGTTTTGCCCGATTCGGATATGTTGGAGACACTTATTGTCACAGAATGCTTCGGCAGAGATAGTCGTCACGGTCAGCAGCTCGCTGATGGTATCCATATCGATGTAGGCTTCACTACCCTTCCATTTAAACAGTGTTTTCCTGTCGGGACTCAACTCGTATGAGGAGGGAGGAATCTTGGCGCCCTTCTTCCATACTATTTCGACTTCTTCCATGGGCGACGATATCTTGAAACGGTAGTGATAATTGTTGCAACTGGTATCGGTGGCGTTTATTTTCCAGCAGTTAATAACGTAGTCATTCGCCGTGTCGGGTTCTGCCACGCATTCTACCTCTGTCCCGAGAGGCAGGTAACAACTGCCTATTTGTCTGCCGAAAGCGCGTGCGATAAGTTTTCCGCCGTGTGCTTGGCGTAGTTGCAGTCTTCCGTCGGTACAGCCGTTGTGCCATTTTGCATTGGGGTTAGGAGAAGGACAGTCGGTTAGTCGTTTGCAGATATACGCCAATACAGCCGTTGTGTCTTTGCCTTCGGAAGACTCGACAGCCTGCATTCCCGATTTGTAGACAATTTGCAGGTTACGATAAAGCAACAGGGCAGTGATGTAGGCAGGGTAGCGACCGAGTGAGGGCTCGTCCGAATAGGCTATCGGCTCTTTCTTCATAGTGTTAGGGAAACGCCACAGGTCTGATTTAAATACAGCTCCGTTGAACCACGGGCGCTCCACGCGCACAGACCTATATTCGAGCGATATGCGTTTAATCTTTTCTTGTCGGCGTCCTAATGTAAGTTGTTTGAGTGCTGTGGGAGCCCTGTCGAAATAGGTTTTCAAGTCGTCGGCATCGAATGTGATGGTATCCCACTTTTCATCCATGAATGTTGATGGAAAGATATAGGAGGGTGCAAAGACTCCTTTCGTATTGCAGGTGAGGAAGTCACTTTGTTCATCGAAACCCTGTTTCATTTCGTTCCACAAGATGGTAGGGTGGGCCTTTGAGAGTTCAGTAATGGTGTTGAGGCACTCTTCTACTTTCGTTTTATTGCCTACGACAATCCATTCGTGCTCGATGTCATCGAGTTTTTCCTTGGATACTTTGACAGCTCTTGCAGCTTGCAGAGCCCCTTGCTCAGTTGTTATTTTTGTTTGCGCAAGTTTCACATTGTTGTATTCTTCCCACTGCTTGAAGTATTGGTCGCGGTATTTATTGTATGTTAATAGTGTGTCGTTGGCTGCACGAGAGTCATCATTGAACGTATATAGGAAGTTTACCGCCTCGTTGTAGCGATTGAAGGAAGAGGTGTTCTCTGATATTTCAGCTATTTCCGCTGTAGATAGGATTTCGCTATACAGGTCCCAAAGCAGCTCATCGGTCTCAACTCCCGAACTCGTGATACCTCTTACAGGACTGTTCACAATTCTGGAAAACTCGTACATTGTATTGATTGATGTGTCGAATTGTTCCCCTTCCAGTCTCATATTAGTTAAAGCTGGGAGGTCGGCTGTGGAGAAGCGGAATTGGAATCCTGTTGGGAAACATAGAAATTTTCTTTCTTTCTCGTTCTCGTAGGTGTTTTTGATTTTGGCATAAATGGCGGCCATTATTCGTGCATCCATTGGGTTGATATTTAAAGGTGACGGCGATTATAATAAAGTAGAACCAATGGCGGCTGAAATGCCAGCCGCCATTGGTGTGATAGATATTATGCCCCCCATTCGTCTTCCTTGATGTCGGGATTAGGATTTGGACACTTGGGCATGATGTGGCAGTTATATCCGATAATCTGCATGCCAGGAACTCTGATGGATTGGCTGTCGTACTCGTAATGTGAATCAGAGTGAGATTCGCTGTTTGTAGAACTATGGCTATAGCCAGCTCCTAAGCTTCCTCCTCCTATTCCAAGATTGAAAATGCCGAAATATGCACCGCCCGAGTAAGATCCTGACTGGCTTTCATATTCAGACATATAGTTATCTACACTGGAGCCTTTTCCGAAATGGAGTACAAGGTTCCTGATGAAGATGATAGAAGTAGGGAAAGCTGGCATAATGCCTTTGGGCGGCATATTGCCATCACTTAGATACTCTCCTTTGTCCCAGTTTTTGTCAAATCTCCAGTATCGGCTGGTTAAGAATGATTGCTTGAACCATGGGCGTACGATATTTACCTGACACATTTCGAAGCTGCACCAAAAATTCTTGAAGTTCATACCCTTTCCAAAGGAATACGTACTCTCACTTTTTTCATTCGTTGTACTATGTCTGTGCCAGAAACTGCGGGAACTGGTTTTGAAAGTTTTGCTCTTACTATGGTACTCTGAATCACTGTAAGTAGACATCTCGTTACTTGAAAAGCGGAATTCCGTCCAGCCCGTAGAGTGTGCGAAGTTGGAAGGTGAGAGTGTCGTGTAAAGATACGATGCACCACCATTTGTTGTATGTAATGTATATTCATCAATCAAATCTTTATAGCTTCGTAGTAGGAGTAGCATACTGCGGCCTTCTACTTGTGCGATATAAGATGAAATCTTTTCATACTCAGTTTTATAGCCAGAAGTTTCCCATTCGTCTCTGGCAGCTTTCACCATGTTGCGGTAAGTCGCTGCTCCATAGGCCCACATCTGCTTATCTCTCAAGCTCCCAGTCATGCCATCGATCCTTTTCTGATTATAATCATTACATGCTTGCCCGTATTTTACCATATATTCGTTGTATGCCTTAACGATTGGACTTGGCAGAATCTCTGTTTTCGTTTCTCCCGTGATATCGGTTGTTGTTTTTGTTACCGGTGCAAGCAACTTATGGAATTTTTTTATCTTTTTTTCGGTTTCCTCATCCAGTTTTGCAACTTTCACCTGACTCATCTGGAGAACATGTTTGTAAACATCTGATAAAGAGCCTTCGTTTTGCATGGTTCTCAAATTAGTGTTTCCACCGGATTCGTTCGTTCCGCTCACATCGGGTATGAAGTCTACATTTTGAGAAAAACTGGCGGCCATGCTATGCAGCTTGTCCGAATTCTCTGATTTCATTTGTTCTCTAATATCTGCAATAATCTTCTCTGTATCGATTTCTACTTTTTCCTGTCCGCTTGCTGCTTTAGCCTCCTTGTAGTTGTTGATTTCTTCTATTACTCTCCGTTTCAATTCTTCCTTATCAAGAATTGTACCTGACGTTCCTTGAAAAGCAAAATTGAAATCTTCGGCAAGTACGGGTTGTCCGGGAGTTACCCAGGCGAAGAAGTTATCTTCACTTGCAGGTGCAACATCGTCGCCACTTGCTAATACTGCATATAATTTTCCCAATATGCCGTTCATTAAATCATCGGTACCCATTACCGAATTACTTTTGTCTACCATAATTTTGTAAATTTAAAAGGTTAATAAATAATGATAGTATTATTTTTATTACACAGAAAGACATATACAAAATGCTTTAGGCCGTGCAAATGTATATTTCCTTTTCATTGGATCTTTATTCCAACCATCAGCCTTTTTCCATTCTCCTTTTTTCTCATAGTAGCGTAACAGTTCGTTTGTAGCCTGATATTGCCACAGCGACCGCCTTACACATAGATAGTCTGATACAGATGATGCTTCTGCCGTTATGAACCGGACTGCATTTGCATTTCTTTCCACAATGTCGATAACGATCAGAATGTGAAAATGATTTCCATCTATATACATTTGAATGTCACCGGGCTGTAGATCCATGATATTTTTCAGTCTGTCAGATCCGGAATCTCTCAATATGGTGGCATTAGATCTGAGATAGGAGGAATTAGGCTTAGTTGTACCCAATGTTTCTTTTCGTATATCGAGAGGAACATTGTATTCCTGCATGATCTTACCGATGGCTCTTGTAACGAAGCCCGAGCAGTCGATTCCGATGCCATACCTAATGAGTGCATCGCGTACAGTATGATCGTCTTTTCCTTGTAATTGACTGCCCGCTTGATTAAGAAAGGCCTTAATGATTTCGGGCCTTCCTTTGCCGTAAATGGATCCGGTAAAATCCATGTAGTCATCACCGGGCATTTCCTTTTGCAGATGCGTGAGAAGCTCTACGAAGCCTCTCCAAAGTTTACCACGCCTTTGTTTTTTGTCTATGTACCTCTCTGTATTCATTACATAAGGTGGAGCGACATGTACTTCCTCTTCAACAGTTCCATTGGGTGTTTCTTTTCGGATAGTGAAAGCAATATCTTCCCAACTTTTGGTGTACGTGTCTAGGATTTCCTTGAATGTTCTCATGTTTCTAATTTAATTAAGTGAAATAATGTCAACGAGGTTAAGCAGCCTAACAGTTGCAAAATTATTAGTTGGTGTGATTGCATGTTGTGATAATCCGACCATTTTTTTACAAATTGCGGATGATGGGTGGTTACAGATTTATATAAAAGTAACACTTTTGAAAGATTATGCGCTGATAATCAGAAGATAAAAAATACAAAAAGAAAATACTAAATACTATGTTTACACAAGAAATAATGTATATTCAAGTGCAATAAACATAGCATTACGACGTAACTAATCACTGAAAATGAAGAAATATCGATGTTGAAGTGAACTAACTGATAATGAGTAGGAAATGCTCTGATTTGCATGATATGTCTCTATTTATAAAAGGCAGGAAAGTGCAGATTTAGGCAGAAGTTCAGTTACCAGAGCATTACCTTGTTTTGATGTAGGTAACGATGGTGCAGTATTCGGTAACTGAATTATTTCCACTCGTGTGGTTGTTGCTTTGGTCGGCAGTTTTCTGCGTAAGTGAGGAACGCTTTAATTCGGGTAACTTTACCCACAAATATTAAAGCGTATGAAAACAGAAAAGATGAAGGTGTTGCTCTACCTTAAAAAGAATGGTTTGGACAAGTCGGGCAAGGCTCCGATTATGGGACGAATAACGATTGGGCGTTCCATTGCCCAGTTTAGTTGTAAGCTATCTTGTAATCCCGATTTATGGAATCCACGTGAGAGCAGGATAGACGGCAAGAGCCGTGAGGCGGTGGAGATTAATGGGAAGTTGGAGAATTTGTTACTTTCCATTCAATTGGCTTACCAATCATTGATTACCAAAGGTTGTCCATTTGACGCAACCGATGTGAAAGAGCAGTTCCAAGGAAGCATTCATGCACGGTGTATGCTCATCGAAAGATTGGATATGCTCATCAAGGAGAAAGAATGTCATATCGGTATAGACATCAAGAAAGAGTCTATGTCCACCTATTATTCCACTCGAAAACGATTACAGGAGTTTATTCTGAAGAAGTATAATGTTTCAGACATGGCGTTCTCCCAATTGACCGAGAACTTCATATATGAGTTCCGCCAATACTACTTGGGGGTATGTGGCTTCCAAGAAAGTTCTTTCTTCGCAGTGGCATCACATTTGAAAACAGTCTGTAAGTTGGCATATCGTGAGGGGATAGCCGATACGCTGCTGTTTGACAAAGCCCACATAGAAAGGGGAGACAAGAAAGTTCCAAAGGCACTTGACAAGGAGTCGTTGGATGGTTTGAAAGCGTTGCAATTTGGTGATTTGGAGGAGGAAATGGAAACGGCAAGGGATATTTTTCTCTTTGCCTGTTATACCGGTGCAGCCTATTGTGATTTGATGGAACTAAGCAAGAAGCATCTTGTCCATGATGATGCAGGTAGTTTGTGGTTGAAGTTCAATCGGCAGAAAACGGGTGTGCTTTGTCGCATCAAATTATTGCCCGAGGCCATCCAGCTAATCGAGAAAATGCACACCGATGAAAGGGAAACATTGCTCCCTTTCATCAAATATCCTACCTATCAATCTTGCCTGAAAGCCTTACGACTGCGGACTGGTATTTCTTTTCCTTTTACCACGCATACCGCAAGGCATACTTTTGCCACCCTTATTACCTTGGAACAGGGCGTACCGATTGAAACGGTGAGCAAGATGCTCGGACATACGAACGTATGTATGACCGAACGCTATGCAAAGGTAACACCGCAAAAACTCTTTGAGGAATTTGACCGTTTCCTTTCTTTCACCGAAGATTTACGTTTAACCATATAAAGACAGCCATTATGAGAAGTACATTCAAGATACTGTTCTATATCAACAGGCAGAAGACAAAGGCAGACGGAAGAACTGCTATTCTCTGCCGTATTACCATAGATGGGAAGAGTTCCGCCATAACCACAGGAGAGGAATGCCTGCCGACAGAGTGGAACGCCAAACAAGGACAGACTACCGACAAAAGAATAAACAAAAGGCTTGCAGAGTTCAAAGAACTTGTAGAAAAGACTTATCGGGATTTACTGACGAGGGACGGAGTGGTAAGCGTGGAGCTAATCAAGAACCGCTTGCAGGGCATTGCCACCCATCCGACAACATTGCTTGCCATGAGCAAGGCGGAACTGCAATCTATCAAAGAGTGTGTGGGAAAGTCAAAAGCAGAAAGTACGTACCAGAACCTTTGCTATTCCGACAAACTGTTATGCGAGTTTGTCAAGGATAAAGGTGTAAAGGATATACCTGTAATCACCATTACGGAAGATTTGTTTGAAGAATACCGCTTTTATCTTAAAAAGCAAGGATTGGCAGCTGCAACCATCAACCGCTATCTTTGCTGGCTAAGCAGGTTGATGTATCGTGCGGTCAGCCAAAGGCTCATTCGTTGCAATCCCTTTGAGAATACCAAGTACGAGAAAACGGAACAGAAGATACGCTTTCTGCAAAAGAACGATGTGGCCAAACTCATGGCTTTGAAAGTAAACGACAAGGAGGCTGAACAGGCAAGGCTGATGTTTGTCTTCGCTTGCTTTACCGGCTTGGCTGTTGCCGACATGGAGCATCTGCAATATGAACATATCCAAACGGCAGCGGACGGACAAAAGTACATCCGCAAGGAACGGCAGAAGACAAAGGTGGAGTTTGTCGTGCCTTTGCATCCGATAGCCGAAGTCATCATCGAACATTGCAAGGCTGAACAGGAAAGAAATGGAGGAATGCAATCGGTGAAAGAAAAAGGTGAAACTGAAACAAGGACAGACAGCTTTGTCTTTCCTCGTGATTGCAGTCGAAGTGTGATGGCAGCCAAGCTAAGCATCGTAGGAAGAGCTTGCGGCATCAGAGAGCGGCTGTCCTACCACATGGCAAGGCATACGTTCGGTACGATGAGTATGAGTGCAGGTGTTCCCATAGAGAGCATTGCCAAGATGATGGGACACGCTTCTATTGCAAGCACACAAATCTATGCGCAGGTAACCGATAATAAGATTTCGGAGGATATGGACAGACTGATAAGAAAATATCAAAAGGAGAAAGCAAAGGAGGAAGCGATATGAACGTCAATCATAATCAAGCAAAAAGAGACCGCAGTTATTTTGAATGGGGCGATAAAATGCAAATCATTTGCAAGGGGAATGGCAAAATCGCCATGACGGAAGGCGAACTCGTAGATTTCTTCGGTGTAACGTGGAGGAAGCTCAATTATCGCCTGCAACTGCTTCTGAAAACATCTCATCTGCACCCTGACGAAAGGGATGCTGGTGAGGAAGAAGTTTTTGTGAACGGACGACCAAGAGGCTATGCGCCGCTTTATCCGCTCTCAACCATCATTGCCCTGTCCTTTCAGTTGGACAGCACGGAAGCCTATCTGTTCATAAAGTACATTTGTAGGGAAATACACCGCCCGGCAAACATCATAACACCGATATTCTTAATCGGCAAGACGGATTGCTGATGATTATACTTCCTTTTTCTTTCACCGATATTATCTTACTACATAACTACAAAGAGAGGAAATACGGTGAAAGGAAAAGGGAGTAGCGTGTAGTCAGAAAGTAGAAATCGCTATTACTACCGTCTGACTACATACTACCACTTCTTTGTTAAATTTTGTGTTATGATAGCAGTGGTTGTCATTGCATTTTCGGTATTTTTCGGCCTTATTGTTATTTCTTTTTTGTATTGTTTGTAACAAAAATACAAAAGACAATGACGCAAGACGAAAGAACACTCTGGCAGGTCGTAAAGGGATACTTTAATGCTCTTCCCGATAAGGAAAGCGAGGCGGAGACAATCAGCCAGATCAGTAGTGGGGTCAGGTTTCACGGTTCCAACCTTTGGGTATTAATCTTTGCCATCTTTATTGCCTCATTGGGATTGAACCTCAATTCCACCGCAGTAATCATCGGTGCCATGCTTATTTCTCCGCTCATGGGTCCGATTATCGGCATGGGGCTGTCTGTAGGGATCAATGATTTTGAATTGCTCAAGCGGTCTATCAAAAACTATTTGGTTGCTACCGTCATCAGTGTGATAACGGCAACCATCTACTTTGTCATCACGCCACTTAATGAGGCACAGTCCGAGTTGTTAGCGCGCACTTCACCTTCGTTATACGATGTGCTCGTGGCTATATTCGGTGGTGCTGCCGGCATTCTTGCCATAGCCACCAAGGGCAAGGGAAACGTAATACCGGGGGTAGCCATCGCCACGGCATTAATGCCCCCACTATGCACGGCCGGATATGGTTTGGCTGTCGGCGAATTTTCATTCTTTTTCGGAGCGTTCTACCTTTTTTTCATCAACACCGTTTTCATAGCCCTTTCTACTTTTGTCGGGGTGAGAATGTTACGGTTCAAGCGGAAGACGTTTGTTAATACCCAACAGTTGGAAAAGGTAAAGAAGTATATTATTGCCATAACCATCATAACCATGTTGCCGGCCACCTATATGACGATACAGATTATTCGAACGAGTGTGCGAGATAGCAATACGCAGCAATTCATTAAGAATGAACTCACCTTTAAAGGCACGCAGATACTCTCCCATTGTCGCAACGACGACAAGAAGACCATAAGAGTCGTGGCTATAGGAAAATCCATTGAGAAAAATGCCATTGACAAGGCAAACCTTAAGCTGGAGAACTATCATCTTTCAGGGTATCGTCTGAATGTTATTCAGGGATACCAATCCGACAGCCTCCTGTTGCTTGAAGGACAAACGATGGCACAGGCATCAAAAGCAACCCAGCAGCAGCTAATAGAACAAACAGCGCAACTGAACACAGTGAGCAAACAGCTACAAGAATATACCGCTTATGAGAATCTGGGGAAAGAGATTTCCCAAGAAGTGAAAGCTGTCTGCCCGAAGGTGAAAAGAATAAGTCTTTCGCAAGTGTCTGAAGCCCGCACCGATACTTCGACAACACTCCGCTACACAATTGCCGTTGCCGGCTGTAGCAATCCTTTGTCCGTCGCTGAACGCCTGCAGCTTCAACGGTGGTTGAAAGCGCGGTCGAAAGCAGACAGTTTGCGGCTCATTACCACACAATAATTGTTTGTGTCGGTTTTCAACCTTTCCGGCAGTGCTATCTAATCTAATTTAAGATAGATAATTCCTCACCTGTGATATGTTTATATATTGTAGGCGGAATCATTATTTTTAATTATTGAGAGATGAATTTTAAGAAATCAACTTTTACACGTAACGTTGCTTATCCCGGGCTGTTTGTCCTGATAGGCTTATCATTGGTTTGTGCTTTTTTCCCAAAGTGGACGAATGCAATGCTAAGCTCGGTCCAGTCTGGTATTTACAGAAGCCTTAGTTGGTCTTATATCCTTTTGGTGTCGTTTTTCTTTATTTTCCTCGTAGTAATGGCGTTCAGCAAGTTAGGCAACATTCGTTTGGGTACAGATAATTCTTCGCCGCAATACAGTTTCTTCTCGTGGATAGCGATGCTTTTTGCCGCAGGAATGGGTATCGGTCTGATGTATTTCGGTGTGGCCGAACCGATGTCTCACTATGTGAACCCGGCACTTCCTAATATAGCTAATCCGGCCAAGGAGTCCCAGCTGGCTACATTCTTTCATTGGGGTTTGCACGCATGGAGTATATTTGCACTTATGGGGCTTATCCTTGCGTATTTCTCTTTCCGTTATAAGCTACCTTTGGCTATCAGGAGTGGTTTTTATCCCCTATTAGGTGAACGTATAAAAGGGCGCATTGGCGATGTTGTTGACGTTTTTGCCTTGGTGAGCACTTTTTTGGTATAGCAACATCTTTGGGCTTTGGTGTAGTTCAGTTAAATGCTGGTTTAGTTCACTTGGGAGTCCTTAATCAATCAAGTCTCTTTTTTCAATGCGTAATTATCATACTAGTTAGTTCTGTGGCCATAGCGTCGGCGGTGGCTGGTGTAAACATGGGTGTTAAACGGCTGAGTGAAATAAATCTAAGTATGTCGGTATTGCTGATGATTTTTGTGCTTTCCGTAGGGCCAAACGCGTTGCTTCATGCGGATAAGCTCGATATTTGGTCATTCCTGTTTTCCAATACGCTCTATTTCAAACCAATAAAATAGATTAGATTTTGTCTGTTTCAAAACTTTTACTTATCTTTGCAGCGTGAATTGTAAATGTAAATAACATTCAATCAGGAATTAGCAAGAGTGAAACTGCCGGTAACATTATATAAAGGTATAAGCGCGATGCAAGGAAATGTGTATTTCTCTGTAACAGCATCACGCCTTTATTGCTATGTGTCAAACAATTATTACTATTCACGATGACAAAGATACAATAAATATTATAAAATGAACCCAAGAAGAACGAAAATTCTTATATTGAGACATAAATAAAACGGTACTTGGAGTAGATGCATCTCTATCCGAGTACCGTTGTCCGTTCAGCAATATACGCTTATTGCCTTTATCCTGTTCTACTGCTCTTGTAATTCTCCTGTAGCATCTTCTCCAAGTCCGAAGCCTTGTAGAGTATCTTTCCTGCAAACTGTGTGTAGGGGATAATCTTCCTGTCTCGGTAGTCCTGCAAGGTACGGGGACTGATATACAGCCGTTCGCACACTTCCTTACCCGTGAGGAAAAGTTCTCCTGCAAAGAGTGGTTTGTGTGTATCCGACACTTCCACAATCCGTTTGCCTACACCTCTCAATGCCGAGACAACCAGCTGCATCTCGTCCGTCTCCATGTTCAAGTCTCTTGCTGTTTCCATTATATCTGTCTGTTTTTAGGTTTGTTAGACTTCGTAAGAAGCAATGTTTCCACATCCTCGCGCTTGTAATAGCACTTGTGCCCGATTTGCGTAAACGGCAGCACGCCTGTATCGCGGTAATGCTGCAAGGTGCGCTTGCTGATGTTCAACAGCCTGCACACATCTCCGTTGTGCAGCCAATCGGTGTGTTTGCTCTTTTCTCCGAATGCCTTGTGGCAACATTCTGCAAGGCTCAAGATTTCATCTCGCAGCTTTGCCCAATTGCTTTCTGTAATGACGTAATAGTTCATAATCTTATCTTGTTATTGTTTATTACTTCAGGCTTTTCCTGTTTCCACCTGCAAAGATAATGGCGTATGTAGGCCTCTCAAAGCAGCAGGGGACAGTAGGGAAGTGTCGGGAACAATAAGGAAAAAGGCAATCCGTTCCATCGGTTTGCATTTGCGTTTTCCTGCCCCATCTTCTTCTTTTGTTGCAAAGACAATGCAAGCGAGTGCAGAGGAAAGTTCACTTATCCTTTGCCGAGCGCAGCTTGTCTTATGCAAAATTAATATCGGGCATTTCTTATTCCATCACATTTCATTCATGTGGCAGCTTGTGGCGTCATAGTGGAATAGGTTGGCACAGTAATCCGATATAAAATATGCTCCAATCAATAGTTTGTAGATAGTTGGAGCAAAAGACTGCATCTGAAAGCAAACAACGACATTGATATTTCAGCCAACCTTTTCTTCTTACCTCCCGATTTTTGCTTAATGAGGCATAAATGCTCTTCTTTTCTGCTTGCTTCCCTAAGAATTTCGCCGCAGACGGACGCAACATTATGCAAGAAGCCTCTGAATGCTTGGAAGTTACGCATTCTCACCCTAACTTCACTCTTGGAAACCAATTCAAGGAAATAATGAAAAGAGAAGCAGATGCAGGCAATATAAACGACAGGCGAAATCACAATCGCAGAGAGGCGGTTCACCTATAATTATAGTAGCCAAATGTAGTAGTATGTGTAGTATCTCCACATACTACTAACTATTGCTGATTATCAATTACTTATATTAAAATAGTATGTAGTAAGAAGAAAGGTAAAAAAGTTTGGAGGGGAAAACTTCGGAAAAGAGAATTTTATTCAAACAACATTCAAATATCATTCAAACCAACCATTATTATTCAAATAAGAATTATCCAACCATTTAAAGTTTATGACAATGACAGAAGAAGATTTATCACTCATCAAGCGATATCCCATTGTGGCGTATCTTGAAAGGAAAGGCATCAAGCCAGTACGCAGGACACCTGCCTATGCCCTGTACCGTTCACCACTTCGTGAAGAAACACATCCGAGTTTCAAGGTGGACACGCAGAAGAATCTTTGGATAGACTATGCCGAAGGCAGGGGTGGAAGCATCATCGACCTCTGTATGCGATTGGAGGGCTGCACGCTGTCGGAAGCCATCTGCCGTTTGGGGCAGACCACTTCCTTTGATACAACGTGCAACAATGTCGAACCCTCAAAGGAAAAGGCATACAGCAGCAATGGCAGTATCAGACTGCCAAAAGAGAAAATGGTAAACGGGGTAAGGAGATTAATAGATGTATCAGACACTTTGCCGCCACCTTTGCAGGAGTATCTTACAAATGAGCGCTGCATCAATTTGGAAAAGGCATTGCCCTTTCTCAAATGTATCAGCTATGAGGTAAGGGGAAGAAGATACGAAGCCATAGGCTTTGCCAACCTCTCGGGCGGCTATGAACTTCGGGACGACAAGACGTTCAAAGGAACGATTGCCCCAAAGAACATCACTCCGATATTTGAGAACAAAGCGCAGCCCGTCTGTCTGTTTGAGGGATTTATGGACTTTCTCTCTTTCCTTTCAATGAAAGAAGAAGTAAATAACTACTGCCTTGTGATGAACTCCGTAAGCAATGTGGCAAGGACAGTTCACTATCTAAACGCCCACAATCTAACTCATATTCAGGCTTTCCTTGATAACGACGACGCGGGGCGGAGAGCAATACAAGAGCTGATAAAGGCAGGCTTTAATGTCGAGGATATGTCCCGATATTACAAGAACTTTAAAGACCTCAACGAGTATCATGTCAGCCGTGTTCGTGAGCAACAGAAAAAGCTGGAGAAAGCTCCAAAAACAAACAATAAACCCAAACAAGTCAAACTAAAAATACGATAGAGCAATGAAAAAGATAAAAGCAAGCAGAGAGGAGATAGACCAATCCATAAAAGACGCGTTCAACATGAACAGACAGGAAAGTAATGAAAGGACAGAAAGGAGAAGTCTTACATACTACTTGGGAGATACAGAAGACGAGGTGGAAGAACAACCACAGGCAAAAGCTCCATCAAAGGAAACAGATTGCCGAGAAGTAATAGTTTCCGAGCCATCCGAACCTACACTGCACACAGAGAATGCAACCGTTCAACGGCGTATCAGTGCCAAGATGAGACGGGGAACGCTCGAAGCCTATAAACAGACTTTCCTTGTTCCTACAAAGTTGAACGACCGAAAGGCGGTTTATCTGAGCAGGGCGACAGGGGCAGCAACCTTTCAAGTTTTGTGGAGAACCTCGTGTGCACGCATTTGGAGGAATACGGTGAGGACATAGAGAAATGGAGAAAGCTGTAAACCGCAGGAAAAGGGACGAGGAAGGAATTTCAAAAGATTTATTTCCCGCTCTAATCCTACTATCGCATTAAAATATGATGTCATATTCTCGTAAATGAGACGTCATATTTGGGCAAATATGACATCATATTTTTAGCAAGCAGACATCTGAATGATGAGAACACCACGAACACAGTTAAACACAGAATGCACGGCATTCACTTTTCGGCTGCAAAACGCCTCGTGCGTAAATGGTCTTATCACTGACATTGCAAGACGTCAGTTTGTACCCACAAACTGCGCTTGCTCCCCTTGTCAGACTATCGGGGAGGTTAGACCGTAATCACTCCGTTCTCATCGGTCAGCCATCAGGAATTAAGAAATAACGAAAAGAGGACTTTTATATGAACAGATACAATAGCAAGACTGCCCGATGGCAGCAGCAGGAGAAGAAAGAACAGCGGATGAACAAAACGGAGTTCATCAAGGTAAGATGCACCTTAGAGGAAAAGCAGCGAATTAAATCAAAGGCAGAAAGCACAGGCCGGAAGTTCTCAGATTACTGCCGTGAGATACTCCTTAATGGTGAGGTAATTGCCATTCCTAAGATGACGGACAATGAAAAGGAAGCCATAGAGGTGTTGAGACGAACGGCCTACTTCTTTACACATGTTTCCAACCTTATCAAGGTAAAGGATGATGCGTGGGTACTGATTACTCAAAGCCTTTCCTATTTGGCAAGGGAAGCATTTAAGCGTTTCTTTAATCCCAAATACCGTATTGAGGAAAGGGCAATTAAACTCTTAAATCTGATGGAGAATGATAGGAAAATGTAAAGCTATCGCGCATGGTAACAATGCACTGGAATATATTTTTAGAGAGGGAAAACTCGGTAAAACGCTTCTCTTTTACAATCTCTGCGGCACTACGCCAAAGGAGATTTACGAGGAAATGAAGATGGTCAGCGATTACAACAGCCGTTGCAGGAACAAGTTTCTCCG
>NZ_LT160622.1:0-236166 GCF_900065875.1 Prevotella phocaeensis
GCAGGGCCTCCAGCTCAGCCCTTCTTGGGGACGGCTCCCGACGACGGGAATCCCCACAGCCAAACAGCCCGTGCAACTGCTCCTCGGAGAGGGACAGAAGCCGGTCAATACTCTTGCCGCTTGAAAGAAACAAGTGGACATACTTGCGGATTGTGCTACGGGAAGCGTGAAACGTGGCTGCCGTTTCCTTGATTCCCATCCCGGCCGCATAACACCTTAAAATGCTTTTGATTCTTTTGTTCATTTGTATAGATTTTATTGTTACCCGCTACACCAGGACTCGGGTATGCAAATCTACACAAAAAACGCTGACAATACTAGTATTAAGTGGTCAATATTATTTGAGCCAAAAGGGGCAACCGTATTGAGGCCAAAGTTGGCAAATCCTGTTTGCCCAAAAGGGTCAAAGTTGAGTGGCTTTTCCAATAGCAATAAAATGCTAAACAACACTATTTCAGACAGTTACACTCCTTGCACTTCCCTCTATTTCCCTTAATATTTAACTACTGACTATGTCCGCAAAATATTCAAGAAATTTGTATCTTTCAGATAATCAATAAAATAAGAATGAATAAAGGATAAAAGGGTTACGAGTCGGAAACGAGCGAGTTTCTTACCCTTTCTTTATTCTACAATGCTTTAAAGAACATTTAATTTAATGTCGCGAAGATAGCACTTTCTGATGAAAAACAATGTATTTTCACTGAAATAATTTCCCTATTTCCCCATAATTGTATGTCATTTCTAATTAACTATAGGTAAATTTCCATGATATATTTGGCTTAATTAAATCTGCAAAAATGGGTAGAACAATTATTTGGTATCGTAAACTCAAATGCCCCAAAAGAGTTGTGTTAAACTTTCGATTTTCTACAAATATCACAGCCTTTTTAATATTTTTGGGCGTAATGGACATTTGGTAGGCTGAAAAGATCCAAATGTTCTTTATTTATTACCTTTGTGCCATTTGAATACCTATGAATAAAAAACATGTATATTCTGTGGTGGGTCAAATGTTAAAAAGAACGGTCATCGTCGAGGTCTATAAATGTACTTTTGTGGTGATTGCAAGAAGCAGTTTCAAGGCGGTCTCCGTATGGAGAGGAACAGTTCTTAATTGAATTTGACAAATGGTGTGACCATTGGAAGGATTTTTTGGATGGAAGAACCACTCTTATATCGGGAAGTACAACTTATACACATCGAAGACTTAGAAGCGCAAAGAGGTCTATAAAAACACATCTCAAATAGCTCTTTACATATGAAGAATATAAAGAATTAGACATACCAAATACAACCAATATGTTGGAAGGATTCAACTCACAACTTAAAAGAGCCTTGCAGAATCATAACGGGCTAAATAAAGCCAACAAAAAGAAGTTTATTGACGGATTCTTGAATATAACAAAGTAGGTTGGAATAACCCAGCCTACCATTTGTCCATTACTAACATCTGGAGCTTTTTCAGCCTACCAAATGTCCATTACGCCTATTTTTGCATACATAATGTTCGACATTCCTGCACCCACGTTTACAACTAAGTTCTATATTATATAACTCTAAACAACTAAATAATGATACATTGTCCCCAATGCGAAGCCGAGGTGCACGAAGAAAATAAGTTTTGTCTTATTGCAGTTCTCAACTTAAAGCACAACCAACGCAGTCGGAAACATCAAGCGAACAGCCCAAAGAGCAAGACAAGCGGCCGGAAAAAATGCTGTTCAATTTGCCCGAACACTTTTATATGTATGCTATTTCTACGGCAATAATGATGCTCTTTTCCATAATATACCCGGGCAAACTAGTTTATGCTGATGCCGGTCACAACGGGCTTTGCGCCAATTTCAACAAAGCAACCAATGGCAACAGCGACGCACAAATATTTGCTGCATCAGGCGAAGGGACTGTTACCAAGGAGATAACCACGCCCTTGACTTTTCCGGAAGCCCAAAACTTTTTAGTAATCAGGAGAATAAAATGGAAGAAAATAAGCTGAAAACGTGGATTACTAACGGAACGCCCCCCGTTTTAGGTGCTAAAAAAGGAGTTCTAGCATATTCCAACATTTTCAAATTATTAGTGACCGATTGAGTAGATATACTTCACTCATCTATCCCGGAGCAAGATGGATTCATCGCTCGCGGAAAGGACTTGAACTGTTCGGACTCTCACAAATCAATGACCCACATTTATGTTTTTTGAAATTCTTTCCTGATTCAACAGATGTGTTCAAGGAAGTCAGTATTGCTGATGGATTGTCTATTGTGATGAAAGACACACGCAAAGAAACTGATGGGTTTAAGTATGTCTATCCTAAACACGGAAAAGAAATAGCGGTGAATGCTAATAATCCAAAGGAAGACTTGTTCCTATTAAATCCTCTTGATAATGAAATCGTATCATGTTTAGATACTATTATATCCAAATACAGTTATTTGCATGAATCAGTTTTATCTCAGAAGTTATTTTCTATAGAGAGTGGCTTCGTAGAACGAAATCCTACACTTGTAAGAGAATACCACGAGGGGGATTATTTTGACTCCGAATCAGAAATTAAACTCTTCACGAATGACAAAGCAAGAAAAAGCGGCAGAGCAAAATGGTACATCGCTAACAAAGATGTTATCACAACTGGGCTTGACCACTTGAACAGATGGAAAGTAATTGTTTCAAGTGCTAATGCCGGAGGACAAAAACGTAGCAATCAAATAACCATTATGGACAATCATAGTGCATTTGGCCGTTCTCGTGTGGCATTGAAAACATTCGTCACAGAACAAGAAGCCAAAAACTTCTTCAAATATGCCACAAGCGAGATAATTCGTTTCGCCTTTTTGCTTACAGACGAATCCCTGACATCGTTGGCAAAGAAAGTTCCTGATTTAATGGACTATTCCGATGCCAATGGTATTATTGATTATAACGGTGATGTGAATGGCCAACCTTACATGCTCTTCAGTATAGACGATAAGAATCAGCAACACATAAAGGATGTACTATCTTTAAAAAAGATTGACAATTAATTTAATGTTTGAATTGAGGAAATAAAGCCTAGACGATTCACATCGTCTAGGCACATCCTAAAGCTTCAAAATTACCTTCTGTGCTTTGTCGGGCCAACTTTGACCTTTTCTACTACAGTTGTGCTCGGGTGCTTTTGTGCATATTCGATAGGTACAAATTGCCCCGTTTTAGCACTTCTTCCTTTTTCTACAGTCTTTGCCATCTTTTATTTTTTTAGTTAATACTATGCGGTGATCTTCCGTTTCCGCTACGGTACACTTAGGTGTTGCATACCATTCACCGTTCATTTCATCAAGTGTTTACCTTGTATGTGCCTCAGGGCAGCAAAAGAAACATCCGTCAACATTGCTGTAGTGTTTCTTTGCCTCTCTTACAGCATCCTTGCCATTTGCAAAGAAACCCAAAGGAATTTGGTTTTCTACCGATGGCAAATACCTACAACTTGATGCATGAACTTCATGTTCACCCGTAGGTTGGGCAATTTTGTTTACATAGTAAAAGTCACTCATAATAAAGATTGTCAACTCTCTGGTCCATTATCCAGAGTCTTAATTTCGAATTGACGCAGCAAAGATATGAACTTTTTCTCTCTAAACAAGAATAAATGTGAAAAAATCTCATTTTTATAGTACAAAAAGCCGAATTATATCGAAATACTTTTCATTGTTGAGAAATTATCTCTATATTTGCACAAGTTTATTGTATAATCAATGAAATAGTATATGTTACAGCAATTTATAGTTGAGAATTTCCTCTCATTTAAAAACAGGGAAATCTTTTCTCTTCAACCCAGCAAGGGTACTTTGAAAAAAGAGCATAAGACAGAACCCATTAAAGGACAGTGGGTATTAAAGTCTGCTGCAATGTTTGGAGCAAATGCTGGCGGAAAAAGTAATTTCGTCAAAGCAATTGAATTAGGGAAAAAACTTATTTTAAGAGGGACAAGAACAGATGACTTAATAGACTTCTACCCTTTTCGATTGAGTTCCAAAAATAAAAAAAAGGATACAACTATTATTTATCGTATGCTCTGTGGTAACAAAAAGTATGAATACGGGTTTAGCTACAATGCAGAACAGATAAGTACAGAATGGCTAAAACAAATAAACAAAAACAGCGACAGCGTTATTTTTCAAAGGGAAACGAAAAAATCGAAATTCGAAATTTCATATCTTCTTAAACTCAATCCCAAAGAAGAAGAATCACAGTTCTTGTCTTTTCTAGCAAAGGCAACGCCACAAAGGCAATTGTTTCTTCATGAGGTTATGAGTCGTAACATTCATGAGAATGTATCAAATATTGAAGATTTGGATATTGTTATTAACTGGTTTGTAAACTCCCTAAAAATTATATTTCCTGACACACCGTACAAGCAGGGTGTGCTACTTAAAGCAGCGGATGATGACGACCTCAAACGCGGTTTTGGAGCACTTTTAAGGTACTTCAATACAGGAGTTGATGGCGTAAAATTAATTGAAGTACAATTTGAAAAACTTGGAATTCCTCAGGATTTACAACGTACAATAAAAATAGATTTGTCAAAATCCAATACCGATGAGGCTTTTGGAACATTACGTTTTGATGATAATTTGTATTTAATCAATTTGATTAATGGCGAAATTAAAGCCAAAAAGTTAATGACCGTTCATAAAAAAATCGATGATACAGATGTAGAATTCTTCTCTCTTGGCGATGAGAGTGATGGTACAAAACGTTTATTTGATTATATTCCACTTATCTTGGATTTGATTCAAGGTGGAAAAGTTTTTGTTGTTGATGAAATGGAACGTAGTTTACATCCCTCACTTATTCAGCAAATAATTATATTGTTTTATAAGTATTCAAAAGATGTGTTCAGTCAACTCATTTTTACCACTCATGAGAGTTCTTTAATGAGTCAAAAAATATTCAGAAGGGATGAAATATGGTTGATGAAAAAAGATAACAAAGGAATTAGTTCATTTGGAAGGATGGATGGTTTGTATAATGTGCGTTTTGATAAGATGCTCCAAAATAGTTACCTCAATGGTGAGTATGGAGCAACACCCATATTTGAAACAGAAGAGGAGATAAACAAATTATTTTCATCTTTTAAATAACTGGTGATACAACATGGTAAGTTTTGTTCCTAAATTTTTGTTTACAGCTACGGTAACGGCACCAGTATTCTTGTCACTTGGATTAATTGGCATCATAAAGGATAGTAAGAATTATTTTCAATCTTGGAATAATCTGTTAGAAAATAACATAATCCCTAATAGTTTTGAATGGTGGAGCATAAATATAAGTTTTGCATTTATGCTAATATGCCTTATTGACATTAAGATATTCCTTCGCAAAAAATCTTGTAAATGTGGGAAAGGAAAAACGATTAAGGTACAGTCTTATTCAAATCTGTCTCAAAACAGTGCTGAGCAGGTAATATCATCAATAATTCCTTGGCTGACTATATTTGCTGAAAGACTTGATTTTATAGTATTATTTGTGTGTATAATACTTCAATGTTGTTTTATTGCAATTGCAAGTTATAATAACAATAACTATAATTTACTGTGTTCAATATGGGGATATCGTTATTATGAGGTAAAAACGGAAGAAAACACATATATTCTTATTTCTAAAAAATGTATTAGAAATAAGAATGAAATCAAAATATTTGTTGAGGTGACAGATTATATGGGTCTAATCATTAATGATAAATAATTATGAGCCAATTTTACGCATTGATGCACGACAATACTGTAAAGTATATATCTCTAAAAGAAGAGATTGTAACCGATGTTAGAAACCTTTTTATAAACGGAGGTGCTATATTAAAACCTGAAGGTATAGAAGAGGATGTATTTGATGGTAATATCGTAAGCCGAAATGGGGAAAATATTACGTATATCAATTATAACTTACCGGAAGATTTTATTCGTATACCAGATAATCAAGCTGACATGTCCGAATATAATATAAATGAGGACATACCTAAAAGTATATTTTATTACGATGCAGGGAAATTTTATTTTTAGGTTTTTAACAAGAAGAACATGTTACAACGTAAAATGGTCTTACAGTTTGAGCATGGGAACGTATTTACTAAAATGAATAACACAGCTTTTATTGTTGAGGATAAAGTTCATGCTATATACGAGGATGGGAAGTTATATTTCCAAAATTATACAATTGCAAATCAGATATTTTCATTAATAGATTTCATTACCGAAGCCACAAATACTGAAATTGAATCCTTTGGAGAGATAGAAGGCATCAATGTAAGTACAGAAAACATAAAACATATTGCGAATATAAAGACTCGCCGACTTATAAAATTATTATCCAATACAGATAATATTGCAACTTTTATGAGAAAGGCATCTCAAACAAGAACTAGTCTTTTAAGGAAATATGGAGTAAACGCACAAATCAACGAAAACAATGAATTAGTATTACCAACTAATAATGTTGCAGATTTGAATCGCGTCTTGGAATTTCTTAATGAAGATATATTTAGAGGAGTAATCACCGATAGCCTTTACCGATCAAATTCAAAGAAAAAAGATAATCATTAATTATGAGCAATGAGAATAAGATAATACTCTACCAGGACGATAACGAGATAACTCGTGTATCGGTACGTTTCGCTGATAAAGATCTGTGGCTTACACAGAATCAATTGGCGGAAATTTATTGCACTACGCAACAAAACATTAGCCAACATGTGGACAATATATATAAGGACGGAGAACTTGCCATAGAAGCAACTAACAAGAAATTCTTGTTAGTTCGACAAGAGGGAAATCGTCAGGTAAAACGTAACATTGACCACTATAATCTTGATATGATAATTGCCCTTGGCTATCGTGTTCAGTCGCAACTGGCTACTCGTTTCCGCCGCTGGGCAACACAGCGTCTTCATGAGTACATTCAAAAGGGATTTACGATGGATGATGAGCGGTTGAAGCAAGGCGGCAACCGCTACTTCCGTGAGTTATTGCAACGTATTAGGGATATTCGTAGCAGTGAGCGCAACTTCTACCAACAAGTTACAGACATTTACGCCACAGCCACAGACTATGACCCGCGTGATGAAATGACAAAGATGTTTTTCACCACCGTGCAAAACAAGTTACATTATGCAGTCCACGAGAATACGGCAGCAGAGATTATCTATAATCGTGTGGATAACGAAAAGCCGTTTGTAGTTATGACCAACTTCAAGGGCAACTATGTGACCAAGGATGATATGAAGATTGCCAAAAACTATTTGTCTGAGATAGAACTCCAACGTCTGAATCTGCTTGTTTCCGGTTTCTTGGACTTTGCCGAGTTTCAAGCATTGGAGATGAATCCCATGACAATGAAAGATTGGATAGAAGCACTGGACAATCAGATTATTGCTCACAAGCGGAAGGTGTTGATTGGCAAGGGTAATATCTCGCACAAACAATCGATAGAGAAGGCTGAAAAGGAGTTTGAAATCTACCGAAAACGAGAAATGGAACTGCTTGAAAGCGATTTTGATAGAGAAATCAAAAGATTAAAGGACAAGAACGATAATAATCCAAACTAATTCACTACCTTCGCCCTAAGAAATCATCCGCTTCCATGATGCGCAGAATGGCGCAATTTAACGGTGGGGCAATAGGAGGAGATTGCTGGTTTGGTGATTCCGAAAGGTGAAGATATACAGCTACTTGGGTGTAGATTACGATTCCTTGTGGCACCACGTACAGAAAATGTAACTCCTGAATTTATATTTTGAATTCAGGAGTTTTTTGTTGTTTATCTATGATTACAGCAAGTAACGGTAAAGTTGTCGGCATTGTATATCGGTCATGCATCCAGTACTGATTTGCGCGCCAGCATGCAAGCACCGATGACACCTGCACGGTCTTTTAGCTTCGAAATGCAAATCTTGGTGTCTTTATTGACAAGATTCAGCGAATACTTCAGGATAGAAGTATTGATGGAGTGCATAAGAAAGTTTCCTGTTTGCGACATCGTTCCACCGATAACAACCAACTCGGGGTTGAAGATATTTATTAATGTGGCGATGGCCTTACCGAGTTTCTGTCCGATACCTTCAAGAACATCGAGACAGAGCGGATCTTCGCGATTGGTAGCGTCGATAAGTTCTTCCAGTGAATATTCCTCATTGCCGCTGTCGGGCAATATTGAAGTTTCTCCATTTTTAATTCTTTCGCTGACAATGCGTATGAAAGCCTTGCCTGATGCTTCGGTTTCGAGACATCCTTTCTTGCCGCAATGGCAGATAATCTCGTTATCGAAAGCCGGCATGTGCCCAAACTCTCCCGAAAATCCCGACTTACCTTTATAGAGATTTCCATCGATAACGATGCCTAATCCGAGCCCCCAGCTGAGATTTACAAACAATATATCCTTCTCACCTTTTACGCAACCTTTCATATATTCGCCGAAAGTCATGGCTCTCGTATCGTTGTCTATCGTTACTTGACAACCTATTTTATCGGACAACAACTTGGTAAGCGGCACTTCTGAGAAGTTGAACAAACTGTAGCTGTAGCCCGTGTCAGGATTGACACGTCCCGAGATATTGATGTTTATATCGAGTATTTTCTCGCGAGCTATGTTCAGGTTATCGATGAAGTGTTGAATGTGTACGCATAGTTCATCGAGCGCTTCGGGCGTGTTTTGGAACCGGTAAGGCTCGTCCATCGATAGCTCTACGAGGTCTCCCCTAAAGTTCATCTGACCTATATTCACCGTGTTTTGTTTGATATCCACACCGATGAAATAGCCGGAATCGGGGTTCAATCCGTAGAGGTTGGGCTTTCTGCCTTCTGTAGTTTCCAACTTTCCATATTCTATCACGAAACTATCTTCACACATTTCATTGATGATTTTTGACACGGTCGGCACGCTTAAATTCAGTTCCTTCGAGAGATCTGTGTTCGTGGAGTTACCGTTAAGGATGAAATACTCGATGATTTTGCTCTTAATGATGCTGTTCTTCGAGTCTTTGTCATTTTGAAACATATTAATCATAGGTCGTACGAATTTAGCTGCCACCTCATGATGGCCGATATTTGCGGAATAAGCGTCATGGCAATCTTGCGCTGCCCTTGGTAATTCGGGTGCCATGCAGCACCCAGATCATAGTCTTGCGTGATGATATCCGGCATCGGAGAAGCCACATAGATATGATTATGCGCGGCGGTTTTCTCTTTCAATTGACGAAGACATGCCGTGAGATAGAGCCCTGCCGAATGGGGTATTATGCAAAAGACAGGGATATCTCCGTAGTGCAGTTTAACGGTGTCTATGAGTTTCAGATAAGCTCCGACATACTGTTCGGCGGTAGGTATGGCCCCCGAGGCGAAGTCATTGGTACCGAGGTTGATAATGACAAGCTGCGGACGATACGCCTTGAAGTCGTAAGTTTTACGGTTATAATTGTCGTACACCTGCATGTAACGGGTGCTCATGTTTTGTGCCGACACCTGTACCGTGTCGCCCCAATCCTTGATCAACCCCTGTCCGGAGTGGGCTATCAGTGCATAATCGGCATTAAAATAGCGTGCAATAATACATCCGTATGCCTTATTACAATTCTCGGTTTCCAGTTGGAACCTGTCATTTGCATTGTTACTCTCCGTACCGAAGCCGCAAGTATAAGAGTCGCCGATCACTTCTATCATCCTCTCTTTGGGGGCAACGGCTTTCAAGGTGCCGCCTTTTGCAAGGCTGAAACCGTAGATAGTCGTACATCCGTATTCTCCTTCAGTGCATTTCTGCAAGCAAAGTCGGTGAATACCTTTGCCGAGTCCGTCGGCCAACACCACGTTACGTGGCTCCTTCCCATTAACTTTAATCTTCTTAATCAGCTTTCCATCGATAAACAGATTGTGGAAACTCGTACCCGTATCAGAGATACTTACGGCGACGGAACCGCCGGTGAAATCGGTTTGGAAGTAAGTTCCCACCCAATCGTATCTTACGGTTCCGTCGGCCGTTCTTTCCGTACGTCCGGTGTAAGAAATGTTACTGTCTGTACCAAATATCTTCTTTTCGTAGTCGATTTTGGCCAGAGCGCCCGCCGTAGGCAACAGCAACAGCATGATAATTCCTATTATTCGTCTCATATATTTAATATTTAAGTTTTCCAGAAACATTTCCTTTTTGTGAAACAAACGGCCACGCCCATGCTCAAAGCTGTCAGTATTATACCTTTCAGAAATCCTGTCCAAGCCGTTACCGACAGCATATCAATATAGCGATAGATACCTAAGAGCGTAAGAACAGGTATAACAACCATCGAAGAAGCCACATACGCAATCATGGGATTTTTGCCGGTAAGTTCGAGCGGTTTAGAAATAAAGCTACACCGATAATGGTCGCTTATGACGGAAAAAGCCAGCAATGCGAGGAATGCAAGACCGGTGGTCGTGAAAAGATAGCTAAAAGTTACATCGTCTTTCCGTATACCTCCTTGAAACGCCTCCATGCACAAGCCCAGCAACAGGTAAAGCGCACCGTGGTGAAAAAGCGTTCGCCACAGCTTTGTTTCTGCCCCATCGCCCTTCAGAACCCAATGCAGAACGGCGAACAAAAGAACTGTAACCGCAAGATTAACCGCCATCATTCGGCAATAAAGCAAAATCACGTTGACGATAATAACCGCTAAAACCACCGCAAGAGCCAACGGCGCTACATGGCGTTCCGTAACTTTATCGGCGTCTGTTGCACCGTATTCGCTTTGCCAACGGTACAACATATTTCCCGCAAACGTACCCGGAAGAATGATAAGCAGATACTTTAAGAAAGCAGGTTGGTAGAGCCATGCAACCGGAGTGAAGCTGCAAACAGCCTGCTGCCACGAGCCATCGGTCTCGGAAGAGAGAAACAAGGCAACGATGAATACCATAACGACAAACCGAACATAAGGTTTTTTCATCGTAAACAAATAGATAATCGAGCCCACTACGGCTACATTGGAGAGTATCAATATGATCGTATCGTAATCGTTCGGCGAAAACGGTTTGCCGTCAGCATAGGGCTGTAGCACCAATATCGCTCCGGCAACAACGTATGCCGCACCGTTTACAATTCTTCGCCATAGCTCCGGAAGACGAAACGGGTTCGGTACATACAACACGAACATCAAGGCAAAGCCTGCCAACGGCACCGCATATCGAAGCCACTCTTGCCGATAACCCAGCATAAAGGGGAATGTATGATAGATGAAAATAGCGAAGAACGCGAGCTTCAACCATCGGATTACACTCTTCCGACAAAGTTTTCCCAACGATGCTCCTGCTGTGTATTGTCGCCCCAAAGACAAGGGAATGGCAGCTCCCATAGAGAACAGGAAGAACGGAAAGATAAGGTCTACCCACGTGATGCCGTAGATGGAAGGATTAAAAACATGGTCGGGTGGCGGCACTTGGGCGTGATACATCCACGCCGGCAACACTCTGAAGGCCTCGGTTGCCGATAGTATCATGGTCATGATGGCATAACCGCGCAGCGCGTCGAGGGCATGTGCTCTTTCTTGTTTCATCGAATCATTCCTCCCAACCGCATGCCTTTTTCTATTTCAGCCCAGAGTTCGGGGCGGGCTATCAAATGACAAATGTCGAAAACCATCAGACCATCCGACTTTTTCAGGTTCATCTCTACAGCTTCATGTATCTTCTCGGGCTCTCCGTAGAGCTGATCTATCAGCATACCTCCATAGAAAGGATGCCCGCCCAGAATAGATCTCAAATGCTCGCAAGAACCCTCTACAGAAAACCAAGAGCCGTATTGGGTTTCCGAATCGGTCTCGTTTTTCACGCCGGAACGGTTCTTCTGCGCATCCGCCAGCGTAATGTCCGTATAATAGTTTCCCGTGGTATATAAGTCGAGCAGTTCCATGTAGCCCGTTTTCCTATAGTCTTTTGTCGCCCAGTTATAATCTTTGCTGGGATCATAAGTATTGCTTGCAAAGTTTACACCCACCTCGTAATACGAAGGATACCATGCTCCCGTATAGGTTCCGAAGCTGATTTCCGGGTTCGCCTCCTTAACTTTTTCCCGCATTTCGGCCATGAAGTCGCGGATAACTCGTGCCCGCCATTCTATCCATTCTTTAAAATATTTGCCACGCACCACCTTGCCGTCTTTCCATTTAAATACGTCTTGCGGCCATTTGCCGATCTTCTTTCCCGTATATTTCTCGAATGCAGACTTGGATAATGCGGAGAAATCCGCCTCGATACCATCGTAACGCACGCGGTCTAAGATAAGTCCGTCGAGCATAGGGTACTTCTCTACCAGCTCGCACAGCACGTGTAAGATGTGCGAACGGAACTCTTTATTCAACGGATTAACCATAGCCGAATACTTCTGTTTCTGCCGAGTAATGGGCATAAGACCGTGGGGCGTATAGACAACAGACGCCCAATCGGGGTGAGAAGTATATATCTGACCGCGGTCGAAATAGTTGTGTCCGGCAACGAATACGTTCAGAGACGCATGCACTTTCATGCCCAAACGGTGAGCAGAAGTCAGGAAATGTCCCAGATAATCGAAGTCTTTCCGTTGATAGCCGTTCCATTCGCGCATCCGAGGAGCATACTTCGAATCGAACAGAACTTCACCCGTGATCGGTCTCACGTCTATTACAACGTCCGTAAAGCCTATGTCGTGCACTTTATTCAGGTAATAATCTATGCTGTCGGTATTGCTGAAACGGCGGAAATTAGCCTCTCCGTCGAACCACATCAGCGCCCGTTTTCCTGCATACAGTTGTGTGGCAAGCGCCATAACCAAGGCGATAGCAAGCAGTCTTTTCATATTCTTATGATTGTTTTTCGTTCTTTTCTTTCGTCCAATAGCGTTCGATATCCTCTAAAGACATGCCCGCCGTCTCGGGAACAAGTTTCCACATGATGAGCATATAGGGAATACACATCACGGCAAACAACACAAACGTTCCTGCCGGAGACAGGTTCTCGAGCATCCAAGGCGTAAGTTGTCCGATAAGATATGTACCTATCCAAAGGGCAAAACCGGCTATCGACATGGCTAATCCACGTACACTGTTGGGATACATCTCCGAGAGTAGAACCCATACAACGGCACTGATGGAGATGGCACAGCAAAAGACATAGAAAAGAAAAAAGGTAAGCATGAAGTAAACCGAGAACATATTGGGGAACATGAAGTATGCGGCAATGAGAACAAGAGATGCGATCATGCCCGACACACCGTAATAAATCAGCTTATGGCGCCCCACCTTATCTATAATAAGCATGGCGATAACCGTTGTAAGCATATTGACAACGCCCACCAGAACCTGACAGAACAGCGGATCGTTCATGCCTGCTTCCTTGAAAATAGACGGACCATAGTAGAGTACAGCGTTCACTCCCATGAACTGTCCCAATATGGCGATGCAAACACCTATTATAACCGCTTTCAATATACCCGGGCGAAGCAGCTCGCGCCACTCCGACTTTGCCTCGGAAGACAGCATAGACGCCGTGTCCGCGATCTGCTTTTCCACGTCGTCGTTGTTCCGGTAAATCCTCGAAAAGATATGCCTTGCCTTGTTTTCCTTTGCTTTTACGATGAACCATCTGGGACTTTCGGGAATGAAAAACAGAATTAAAAAGAACGCTGCAGCCGGCAAAGTCTCCATACCAAGCATGCCTCTCCAGACCTCGTCTGCAAAGATAAGCTGCATCCATCCTGCCGAGAATGTAGAAGACTCCGATATGTCGAGCAAGAGATAGTTAACGAAATAGGCTGCAAGAAAGCCCACGGTGATGGCTAATTGGTAAAGCGAAACCAGCCTGCCCCGATAGGTAGTGACGGCAATCTCGGAAATATACATCGGCGCAACGATAGATACGATACCGATGCCCACACCCCCTATGAGACGATAAAATACCAACCATGAGAAACTGGAACTGCCGGCACAGCCAATAGCCGACAAGGTGAAAAGGAATGCAGAGATAAACATTGTGGGACGCCTGCCCAATCTGTCGCTCATAATTCCTGCAGAAGCAACGCCCAAAATGGAGCCTATCAGTGCACAACCCACGTACCAGCCTTGCTGCAGGGTGTTGAGAGAGAATTGAGAGGTAACTTGTTCTATCGTTCCGGATATCACTGCAGTGTCGTATCCGAACAGCAGGCCGCCTACAGCGGCAACGATTGAGAGAAAAGCTATATACCCCAATCTTACGGATGTGTTCATTGTTGTTATTTTATATTATAGTAGATTCAATGATTTCTGAAGTTTTTTGGCCAAACGTTTTGTCCTATGTTCCGGCATAATTCGTTTCTCTGTTCTAACAAACTGCTATTCATAGCATTGCCACATGGCATATATAAGCCGCTTAGATGGGAAATGTAAGGACGGCAGATGGAATATCTAATCCGGACGTATAACAAACGTGTCGTCGCCAAGTTTATATTTCGGTTCACGTTATATTGAAATATTCCTTATATCTGTCGTAAAGATGATGGGCTTGGATATAGGCCGATTGCGGGCTCATGAAGTGAGAAAACTCGAACGTAATGCCCTTGTCGTATCGACATCTGTGCGCTGCTTCCAGCTTCATTCGCAGCTTATCGAACTTTATCGGCAAGAAATGTATCGGCATGTCGCGGTCGAAAGTCTCGGCATTTGTCCAACATTGCATGCCGTATTTGTCTGCCAACTTCTTATTTACGGTAAAGAAAGCATCCAATTCATCATAGTCTATGTGCCCGTCTTGGAATGCGCAAGCGTCTACCACATCGTGTATGCCGTCGAAAATCTCATTCCATTCCTTCTCATGTTGCTGCACGGAAACGGCTTGGTCGTTCGTCATTTTGCCTGTACCCATTACGGCTTTTTTACCGTCTATCCACGGAGAAATGAAAACAGGCAGGCCTCCCGATACGTCTTTACATTGCTTGCCCATCGTGTGGAACGTATTGATGGCACCTTTTGTCTGCCGACTTATCTCCGTACTTATATACCAACCTTTGAAACTTTTGTGCTTTCCATAGAGCTTCCATGCCTCTTCGATGACATATTTGTTGTCTTCCAATTCCTGCGACATATCGCCCGTGTCCCAGTAATGCCCCGAATCGTAAAGACCGAAATAGAACTTCATTCCGTATTTGTCTGCCAACCTGAGGAACATGTCGATCAGATCTACCGAAGGCATGTAACATCCTTTCTTTAATAAATAAGGTGAAGGATAAGTAATGAATTTGCGGTATCCCGCGCGAATAACGATCACCGTGTCGATGCCGATGGCCTTCATGTAACGGAAATCCTGCTCCCATTCCTTCTCTCCCCAGTTCTGATGAGGGATGTCATGCGATATTTCGTCTAAGAAAGTTCCTGTTATTCGCAGGCCGTTGTCCTTCTTTACAAGATAGCGAAAGGTATCTCCGTTCTCTTTAGGCAGTACCGGTTGTTGCTGCGGCAACAGCCTCTCTTTGGCGTTCAGCAACTGTGGAGCTACCACGGCCGACAGGCCTGCAAGCATTGTTTTCTCAATAAATTTCCTTCTGCTTACCATTTTATTAATTAAGGTTTAATTATTTAATCTTTGAATTAAATTCGGGTGCAATTTACAAAAATATTAAGTATTAGCCAAAGATTTCTTGAAAAAATTTTGGAAGTTAGTATAATTAAGCCTATATTTGCACAGAATTTTCTATCAATATCATGCTTTAACTAAAAATTACTTTTATGTTCTTTGTTACTTTATTTCAAAAGTTCCTTTCACAACACAGGTTTGCTTTGCTGCTTTGGATGCTTTTGTTCGTTGCTGCTTATCCGAGTAATGCACAGAACATTATTCAGGGAGTTGTGAAAGATGCTGCCGGCGAGGCTCTTGTCGGTGTAAGCGTCTTGGTGAAGGGAAGCGCCGGAAATGGTACGATTACGAATATCAATGGAAATTACAGTATTCGTGCCGATGCTCACGATGTACTTCTATTCTCTTATGTTGGTATGAAGAGTCAAGAAATCAGGGTTGGTAACAGGCGTACTGTAGATGTGATAATGGAAGACGATGCCTCAACATTGAACGATGTTGTGGTAGTTGGATACGGTACAGCCAAGAAACAATCGCTCACAGGAGCCGTATCTGCCATTAAAGGCGATGAGTTGCTCAAAGGCCCTTCTACCAATGTGTCGAGTTTACTCGGTGGAAAGTTACCCGGCCTTTCTTCCGTACAGGAGTCCGGAGAGCCGGGTAAAGACCAAGCATCTTTAAGAATTCGCGGTTCTCAATACAATGCATTATATATTGTGGATGGTATGCCTCGTTCGATAAGCGATATCGATCCGAACGACATTGAGAGTATCTCTGTACTGAAAGATGGCGCTTCGGCAGCTGTTTACGGACTGAATGCAGCCGGCGGCGTGGTTATCGTGACAACTAAAAAAGGGCGTGAAGGGAAACCGCAGCTTAGTTACAGCGGCCAATATGGTATCTCTGTAAATGCCAATTTCCCCGAGTTTATGAATGGTCCCGAGTTTGCACATTATTATAATATGGCAGACATGATGGATAAACTGGCCAATGGTACGATTACGAAACGTGAAGACTATAAGCCCATTTTTACGGAGAAAAACATAAAGGATATGCTCAACGGAGATCCTACAGACGGATGGGATAATGTGAATTATATAGATAAAGTGTTCGGCACTGGTACCAATATAAAGCATAATTTGGTTTTACAGGGCGGAACATCCGATATGCACTATCTGCTATCCGGCGGGTTTATGAACCAGAAAGGAAATATCGACAACTTCGATTACCGCCGTTATAACATGCGTGTCAATCTGGATTCCAAACTCGGAAAGGATTGGAAGATTACTTTCGGTGCCCTTGGAAATGTGGGAAGACGGCGTACCCCGGGCTATAACTCGGGCGGTTCTGACGACGGTTCCGAGGTTTCCCACGAAGTAGGGTGGCTCTCTATCGGGCATCAAGCTATTATGATGCGCCCTTATTTGCCGGAACAATACAAAGGTCTCTATACGGGTACAATACCTAATAATGCCTCCGTGGTTTACAGTCCGTTGGCTGCTATCTATCAATCCGGCTATAAAAAGACCAACAGTTTCGAGCTTAATTCCAATCTCTCGCTTGAATATGCCGCACCGTGGCTAACCGGTCTTACGTTTAAAGCTGCGGGTTCTTACGATTATCTTTCCTCGCAAAATAAGAACTTGGATACACCTTATCAGACTTATACTATGTCGACAGCATCCGATAGTTTCGGTGTGTACTCGTTAAAAGATGATCCGCGCGACGCAAGCTCTAACCTAAATCATGTGGGCGATGGGCAATATACATCGCAACAGCTGGTAGGACAGTTGAGTATAGAGTATGCCAGACTCCTCGGAAAGCATAATATAGATGCAATGCTCTTGGTGGAAGCCCGCGATTGGAAGGAAAACGGATTTTCTGCCTATGCCTATCATGTACCTTTTGCAGAACTTCCCGAGCTCTCTTTAGGTGATGCCATTGAAAAGAATCCGATTGCCGGATACAGCGGACATACCCGTACTGCCGGTTATGTCTTCCGTTTAAAATATGATTATGCCAATACTTATCTGGCAGAATTCAGCGGCAGATACGACGGCTCCTATAACTTCAGCGGTAATGTATCCAATAAGCGATGGGGCTTTTTCCCATCTTTGTCTCTCGGTTGGAGGATCACTAACGAGAAATTCATGGAGCAATCTAAATCATGGCTCGATGATTTGAAAATCCGTTTGTCCGTAGGTTTACTTGGTAATGATGGTGTTCCGCCCTACTCTTTCCTTAGTACCTACGACTTCGGAACAAACTGGATTTCCAACGGAACAGCTTACCGTTCGCTGTATTCTACCGCTATTCCTAATTTAGAGCTCACTTGGTCTAAGACGCGTTCACAGAATATCGGGTTCGATGCTACGTTGTGGCACGGCCTTTTAGGATTAGAATTCGACTGGTTCTATAATCTGAATTACGACCTATTGGCAAGAATGGGAGGCGACAAGGCTCCCTCAATGGGTGGTTATTACCCTACGTGGAAAAATAATAATCGCTATTGCAATTATGGTTTTGAATGGTCGATCAGTCATCGCAACCGTTTCACGTTGGCAGGTAGTCCATTCGATTATTCCGTCAACTTAAACATGACTTACGCTAAAAGCAAATGGTTACGCTATCCGGATAGTCCTAATACAATGGAATGGCGTAAGGTGGTCGGTACCAGTGTAGATGCTTACTATGCATGGGAAGCCGAGGGCTTGTTCCGCTCGGAAGAAGAGATTACGAAATCGGCATGGTATGGTAACCGCCCCAATGTAGGTGACATAAAATATAAAGACAAGAACGGAGATAATGTGATCGATGAGCAGGATAAAGCTATTATCGGTCGCAGTAACAGACCGCAAGTGATGATGGGACTTAATATCGGGGCTTCGTGGAACGGGTTCGATCTGAATTTACAGTTTACAGGAGGATTTAAATTCGACGTCTCTTTATTGGGTACTTATTACAATGGATATGATGATAATACGGTATGGTCACAGACTTTCAAGGAAGGAGCCAATTCTCCTTTATGGCTTGTAAGAGATTCTTACAGCATTGACAATCCAAACGGTAAATATCCGCGTATAACTCTTTCACAGACCAGTCATGGAGGTAATAACGGTTTAGCTTCCACCTTTTGGATGCGGAGAGGCGATTACGTCCGTTTAAAAACAGCCCAACTGGGATATACATTGCCGAAAGCATGGACACATTTCGTGGGTATTCAAAGAGTACGTGTATTTGTTGAAGGTTCCAACCTGTTCACGCTTGACGATTTGCCTACAGGTATCGATCCGGAATCTCCCCGAGTTAATAACGGCTACTACCCGCAACAGCGTACGTTTATGGGCGGTATCAATATTACATTCTGATTTTATAAACCGATTGAATTATGAAAGCGAAATATTTAGTTTTATTTATAACTGCTTTTGTCGGATTGACTTCGTGCGACGGTTTCCTCGATATAGATCCTACGGATAAGGCAACCGAAAAAATCGTATGGAGCCGTGCGGAATACGCAAGGATGGCAGTAAACAATTTCTATGAGGGTATCCCGCGGTTAGGCAGTTATAACAATTATCAGTGTCTGGCAGGAATGACGGAAGGATTGACCGATGAGTTCAAATACGGTAATATGAACTACAACGCTGAGAACTACATTCCCAATGAAATATCTTATGGTGGTATGGTGCTAACTGCCAGCTACGTGGATGTGTATATGGGAGTATGGGAAAGCACATACGAGTATATCCGCCGTGTGAACGAAGCCTTGTCGAGGTTGAATGCAAGCAATCTCGACAGCATAACCACGAAACAACTTTCAGGAGAACTGCACTTCTTCCGTGGCATGTATTACTTTGAATTATTGAAACGTTATCATCAGGCGATCTTATATACGGAAGATCTTTCGCAGATAAATACGAACAAAGCCATGAGTTCGGAAGAAGATTGCTGGACTTTTGTTTATAATGATTTGAAGTACGCCGGCGAACATCTGTCGGTCAGCAATAGTCCTACCGGAAGACTAACGAGCGGAGCAGCTTACGCACTGATGTCGAGAGCCATGTTGTACTGCCAAAATTGGAATGCTGTAAAAGAGGCTTGCGAAAAGGTTATCGCAATGGGATACACTTTGACGACCGACTATGCAGACGCTTTTACATCCGGTAATAGCGAAGCTATTTTTCAATACAGTTATAGTTTATCAGGCAATGTAACTCATAACTTCGACGGATATTATGCTCCCGGCGGCGATCATACACTTGCAGGCAATACAATGTATGGTGGTTTCGCAACACCCACGCAAGAAATGGTCGAAGAGTATGAATTAAAAACCGGTGGCAAAGCCGATTGGAATGCATGGCATGCGACCGACGGCACGACTCAAGAACCTCCGTACGACCAATTGGAACCACGCTTCCATGCTACGATTTTGTATAACAAGTCTATATGGAAAGAACGTACGATAGAGCCATATATCGGCGGAGCAGACGGCTGGTGTACATGGCAGGTCGATCCTCAAACAGAGGGACGTACCACAACCGGTTATTATCTTCGCAAGTTAGTGGACGAAAAACACAATTTTGCTGCACAGCAGTCCAGTTCGCAGCCTTGGATAGCTTTCCGCTTGGGCGAAATCTATCTGAATTATGCCGAGGCCTGTTTCCGTTTGAATGATAATACAAATGCAATGAAGTATATCAACTTGGTAAGAGCCCGCGTCGGTCTTCCCGAAATCAAAGGGCAGAGCGGCGAACAGTTGTTCCAATCCCTTCGTCACGAGCGCAAAGTAGAATTGGCTTTCGAAGGACTCTATTATTGGGATATGCGGCGTTGGGGCCTTTCCACATCCGAGCTTACAGGCATCCGACGTCATGGACTGAAAATAATAAAAAACGATGATGGTACTTTTACCTACTCTTATGTAGAGGTTGACAACCAGAACCTTGATTATCCTGCTAAGATGAACCGTTTCCCGATACCGCTAAAAGAAATAGAAAACAATAGGGAAATAGAGCAATTCGCAGAATGGAAATAACTAAAACTACAAATATATGAACAAGTATTTTGCGTATATAGGTGCTTTTCTGTTTACGGCTGTGGTTACGGGCAGCTGTGCAGACGAGGAGAACGTAGCGCCCACGGCCGACCGTTCCGGCATAACAAGTTTGAAAGCCTACTTTACATCTGGACCGAATATCGATAAATTGGCAATAGACTGGGCTGTTCCCAACAATGCTTCCGTAACTGATTATACGATTCCCGTTCCCTACTATTATCCAGAAGAGAGCGACGAAACAACGGCCGAGTATATGAAATCGATGAAACTGGTGGCCACTTTGGAGAACAATTGCATAATAAGCCCAGCCCTGTCGGTACTCGATCTGAACCAAAAGAACACCTTCACTTATACCGATCCTTACGGAAACAAGAAAGATATCACGATTTCCGGTAAGATGACAAGATCGAACAAATGTGCACTAAAGGCTTTCTTCCTAACCTCTAATGAACTTACAGGTATTATAGATGAAGATAATAAGACTGTATCTATCATGACTGGAGAAGATCTTTCGCAGGCAACGGCGGAAGTTACGCTTTCGGCGCATGCTACGATCAGTCCAGATCCGTCTATACCTCATAACATGAACAATGGTATACAGTTTACTGTTACTGCCGACAACGGTACCGACAAGGCTGTTTATCAGGTGAACCGCTTCATTCCACCAAAGCTGCAAAACGGTTACCGAAAGGGTAGTGAGACGCTGCTCTTCGAGAAAGACATGACGACACTGGGCGTAACAGACGCCAACGCCATACATCCCACGCTGGCATGTATCGGCCGGCATGTGATATTGAACTTGGGCGATGGTTCAGCGCCACAGTATTTCAAGAAAGCCACCGGAACAAAGCTCGGCACCATCGACATAGGAGATGCCATCCCCACCGGAGCGATTACGAGCGACAATAAAGGAAACATGCTCATCTGCAACTATGCTGGCAGCGGTTCCGTGCTCAACATTTACAAGACCAATTCCGTTACCGCTAAGCCTACATTATTGATATCTTACAATAATCAATTAGGTGTAGGAATGGGTTCACGTCTGCACGTGCAGGGCGACCTTGCCAAGGATGCGATCATCACAGCCACGGTAGACAATTCTTCGAACTGCATCCGATGGATCGTGAGTAACGGCGTAGTGGGCTCGCCCGAGAACATTCTCTTCAGCGGAGTAAATGCATGGGGAGGACAGGACAATAATGCAAAGGTGGTGGCGCATTCTGCTAATGTGCCCGACGGTTGCTTCTTCGATTATTACAACGGCGGCGCCAATAAGCTATATTTTGCCAACGCATGGACTAATCCTACCGGCCTGATGGCCAACACATCGGCCTCTGCATGGGGCTTTAACGACGGTGCGATAGATATGCGTGAATTTAACAATGCGAAGTATTTCACACTGTTTGAGATCGGGTATTGGCCCAGCTGGGGGCTTCCCGGCCATATCTATCTGTACGATGCTTCTAATCCATCATCCCTCTCGGGAGATGTTGCAAGCAGCGGAGCGCTTAAATATACATATAAGGTATCTGATCTGTACGGCACGGTGGGCTTTGCCAGCGGAGGCCGTTTCGGCGACGTACTCATGACACCTTCCGAAGACGGTTACTTCCTCTATATTTTCTATGCATCCAACACCCATTTGTCGTTTGGTGGACTCCAAATAGACTGTATTGATAAATAGTACATTATGAAAAGAAAAAAAATCAAACTATTAGTAATTGTTATAACGCTGATATCGTTATTCTCAGCATGCAACGATACCAAGCACGAAGACATATTAGCTAACTGGAAATGGGATAAGGAAAAGACCGATGCCAAACCGCGCTACATCTGGATAGACGCAGCAGCCAACTTTCCGCGCTTTGCCGATAGTAAGGAAAACATACGCGAGGATCTGACAAAAGCCAAAGGGGCCGGCTTTACGGATATCGTTGTAGATGTGCGCCCGGCTGAAGGAGATATTCTATTCAACTCTACGCTGTGTGACAAAGTAACGAAACTTGATTACTGGACAGACGACGAGCAGTATAAATACTACGAGCGCAAGGCAACATGGGATTATCTTCAGGCGTTCATCGACATCGGGCACGAATTGGGTTTGAAGGTCAACGCAGCATTCAACACCTTTACTGGCGGTTGCCTTAATCCGTACGGCTTGGGATCACAGGGGCTCGTGTTCCGCGATGCAAGCAAAAGACCGTGGGTTACCACTCTTAACTTGAAAAGCGGACTGACGAATGAGATGGATCTTAATTCAACCGATCCGAGCAATGAAGATTATTACGGTACCAAGTTTCTTAATCCGGCCAACGATGATGTGCAGAATTATATCATTGGATTGCTTACCGACCTCTGCAAATACAACATCGATGGAATATTTCTCGACAGATGCAGGTATGATAATCTGCTGTCTGACTTCTCGGATGTTTCTAAGAAAAAGTTTCTGGAATACATCGGTCAAACCGATATCAATTTTCCCGCCGACATACTTCCTGCAGGACAAACTGTAGCTCCTGCCACCGCACCGAAGTATTTCAAGGATTGGCTCGCTTTCCGTGCAAAAACCATTTACGACTTTATCGATAAGGTTGTCAATAAGGTACATTCCATCAACAAGAATATTCGTGTGGGAGTATATGTGGGTGCATGGTATTCCGAGTATTATACGATGGGTGTCAATTGGGCGAGCAATACCTACGATCCGCAGCAAGATTTTCCTGCGTGGGCCAATGCTGATTACCATAAATACGGTTATGCCGATAAACTCGACTTTATGCTCTTGGGGTGCTATGCAGCGGCAGATAAAGTATATGGAACAACGGAATGGACGATGCAGGGCTTCTGCCAACGAGCAAAAGCAAAGATCGGAAGCGCTTGTAAGTTTGCCGGCGGACCGGATGTAGGCAATGCTACAGGTTTTACGGAAGGTAAGGCAACGCAGGCTGTCACCAACAGCGTAGATGCCTGCATCAACGCATCCGACGGTTATTTCGTTTTCGATATAGTGCATGTGCGCAAGTATGATTACTGGAATGCACTCAAAACAGGTATCGAGAAGTATTTGAATCAATAAGACACAATGATAACTTTAAAACACACAGCGTATGAATAAGACTGAATATCTTGAGTTTTGGGCAAACTCATACAAAAACGATCTTACGCAAAACATTATGCCGTTTTGGCTGAAACATGGGCTGGACCGTCAGTATGGAGGAGTATATACCTGTCTTGATCGCGACGGTTCGCTGATGGACACCACCAAGTCAGTATGGTTCCAAGGACGTTTTGCCTTCATCTGTGCTTTTGCCTACAACAACATAGAGAAGAACGAAGAATGGCTACGCGCCGCCAAAAGCACGCTCGACTTCATAGAGAAACACTGCTTTGACGACGACGGACACATGTATTTCTCTGTCACTGCCGATGGCAAACCTCTACGCAAGCGTCGCTATGTGTTCTCTGAAACATTCGCTGCTATAGCCATGTCCGAATATGCGTTGGCCACAGGCGACAGAAATTATGCCGACAAAGCCATGAAGATTTTCAGCGATACGCAGCGTTTTCTTACCACTCCGGGCTTTCTTACGCCCAAGTTCGAACCCGAAGTGAAACTGCAGAGCCACTCCATCGTTATGATCCTCATCAATGTGGGCTCGCGCATACGTGCCGTCGTTGACGATCCCAAGCTGACCGCACAGATCGACGAGTCTATTGACAAACTACGAAGATATTTCATGCACCCCGAATTCAAGGCGCTCTTAGAGACTGTCGGGCCCGACGGAGAATTCATCAATACCAACATGGCGCGTACGATCAACCCGGGCCATTGCCTCGAAACGGCGTGGTTCATTATGGAAGAAGCAAGACTGCGCGGCTGGGATAAGAGCCTGATGGATACTGCATTGACCATTTTCAACTGGTCGTGGGACTGGGGATGGGACAAGCTATACGGCGGAATAATCAACTTCCGCGACTGCAAGAACCTGCCTCCGCAAGACTATTCGCAAGACATGAAGTTCTGGTGGCCACAGTGCGAGGCCATCATAGCATCGCTTTATGCCTATCTCGGCACCGGCGACGAGGAGTATCTCTATCGCCATCAGCGCATCAGCGAGTGGACATACGCCCACTTCCCCGATGCAGAATTCGGCGAATGGTACGGCTATCTGCATCGCGACGGCACTGTGGCGCAGCCCGCCAAAGGCAACCTGTTCAAAGGCCCCTTCCATATTCCGCGCATGATGATCAAGGCACACGGGCTATGTCTGGACATATTAAATAAGGTATAGAGCCATGAAACGACCGGCACTCTTCTGCATCGGCTGCCTCATGGTGGCGACCATCGGAGCACAAGAGCTCAGATTCCACGAGAACGGCGAGTTCAAAATCGCCCAATTCACCGATCTGCACTACGCCAAGGGCAACCCCAATTCCGCCTCGGCGCTGCGCTGCATCAAAGCAGTGGTACGGGCCGAGCACCCCGATCTCATCGTAGTAACGGGCGACGTGATATATTCCCACCCGGGCAGCGAGGCCATGAGCGACGTTCTCGAATGCCTGTCGGCGCAAAACGTGCCATTCGTCGTGCTCTTCGGCAACCACGATGCCGCAGAAGGAGCCACCACCAACGAAGCACTCTACGACCAGATACGCAGCGCACCGAACAACATTCAGCCCGACCGCAACGGCCGCCGCTCGCCCGACTACGTGCTGCAGGTGAAACCATCCACGGGAAACACCGCCGCCGCCCTGCTCTATTGCATGGACTCTCACGCCATGTCGCAGCTGAAAAGCATAGACGGCTACGCGTGGCTCACGTTCGAACAAATAGACTGGTATCGCCGGCAGAGCCGCAAGTTCACGACCGAAAACGGCGGCGCGCCCGTGCCCTCGCTGGCCTTCTTCCACATCCCGCTGCCCGAATACAATCAAGCATCGGCCACGGAAGACGACATCATGATCGGCACGCGCATGGAAACAGCCTGTTCGCCCAAACTCAACACCGGCATGTTTGCAGCCATGAAAGAATGCGGCGACGTGATGGGCATCTTCGTAGGCCATGATCACGACAACGATTACTCCGTCATACGGCACGACGTGCTGCTTGCCTACGGCCGTTTTTCGGGCGGAAACACGGAGTACAACCATCTGCCCAACGGCGCAAGGATCATCGTTCTCAAAGAAAGACAACGGCGGTTCGACACTTACATCCGACAAACGACGGGCGAACTGATCTGCCGCACCACCTATCCAGACAGCTATACGAAAGACGACTGGCGCACGCGTAAGCCTCTGCAATAAGCCTTTGAAAAGGGGCGGCAATGCTGTTTCGGTGGAATATGAAGACTAAATTCACGGGATATGACATCCGTTTCTTTGAAATATGATATCTGCTCTCTTAAAATATGACGTCATTTCTTACGAAATCTGTCGACAGATTTCGCACGCCTGCACTTTATGCAGAGAAAGCCGGCAGGTGGGGCCTTGGTCTTTTAGCATGCCTGTCTGAGCACTTCAGACGGCATGTCCTACGCGATCAGAACATATATCTGCTGCCCTTACAGGGCATATCCGTATTCGCAAGGCGCGAGATGCCGGTTGTCAAAACCACAGCATCGGCAGGAAGCCACAGCATCCGGAATCAGCATTCCGCACAATATTTATTACTATCTATTAAACTTTTAAACCAAAATGAAAAACCTTAAACGACAAACAAACTTGGGCAGAAGGAGATTTGCATTGCTCCTTCTTGCCTGTCTGCTCGGAACAAGCGTTCCTTTGGCAGCAGTAAATTCTCTGCACGGCAATGCCGAACGGCAGCAGCAGGCGCAGAAGAGGGTGACGGGAATCGTGCTCGATGAAAACGGCGAGGCTGTGGTCGGAGCCAGTGTCTATGCGAAAGGGACGAAAAGCGGGGGCGTCACCGATCTGGACGGACGGTTCTCGCTGCAGGCAGACGACGGCGCAACGCTCGTCGTGTCTTATCTGGGCTACGAAACCGCAGAGGTCTCTGTCGGCGCGAGGAGCACCGTCAGAGTGGTATTGAAGCCCATTTCATCGGAATTGAACGAAGTCGTCGTGACGGCTTTAGGCATCAAACGCGAGAAGAAGGCCTTGGGCTACGCCATGCAAGAAGTAAACACGAGCGCGCTCACAGAGAACAAATCGCAGAGCGTGTCGAACATGCTGCAGGGCAAAGTTGCGGGCGTTCAGATCGCTCAGTCGGGTACCGGCTTGGGTGGTTCCACACGCATTATCATGCGAGGGCTCAACTCTCTGAGCGGCAACAACCAGCCGCTGTGGGTGGTAGACGGTCTTCCCATCAACGACGGCACTATGGAACAGGCCGACCAGTGGGGCGGCAGCGACTATGCAGGGGCGGCATCAGAGATCAATCCGGAAGACATCGAGAGCATATCGGTGCTGAAAGGAGCCAATGCAGCAGCCCTCTACGGCTCTCGTGCACAGAACGGTGCCATTGTTATCACCACTAAGAAAGGTCGGCAGGGGCAACCTCTGACGCTGGAATATAACGGAAATCTCAGCATTTCAAGCGTCTATTCGCCCTACGATTACCAGAATGTTTACGGCCAAGGTTCGGGCGGCACGTACGACATAAGGTCGCAAATGAGCTGGGGACCTAAGATGGAAGGCCAGCAAATAGACAACTGGCGGCAGGTGTTGTATGGCGATAGCCGTTACACTTCGTATGCGCTGACGCCGCAGAAAGACTATATCAAGGATTTCTACGAAACCGGCGTAACCTATACCAATACGGTCACGGCGTCTGCCGGAGGCGAATTTCTGTCGGGACGCCTGTCGTTTACCGACTCCAGAGCCGACGACATCGTGCCCAACTATAAGCAAAACCGCCAGTATTTCAGCCTGAACACCGAGTTCAAGAATAAGAACCTGACCATCGGGGCCAAGATGAATTACATGCGTGAGCTTACTTTCAATCGCCCCGGACAGGGCGAATACGGGCTGATGGTACAGCTGGTGAAGATGCCGAGAGGTATCCGTCTTGCCGATCTGAAGAACCCGCGCGGCACGGGAAGCTATATTAATAATGCCGTAAACTGGTCGGGGCCGAGCGATAACTACGCCAATCCTTATGCCTTGACGGATGAGGAAAACGGCAGCAGAATGGAACGCAACCGCATTATAGGGCAGCTCAGCGCGTCGTATCAGTTCACAGATTGGCTTCGTCTCACGGGGCGGGCGGGCGTAGACTGGTATAACGACCATCTTAAGAACTACAATGCGCTGCCCGACCCCACGTCTACGGCATCGCAATATCTTAACAGCACGCTCACCAACAAGGAGTTCAATGCCGACCTTATTCTGTATTTCGACAAAACGTTTGGCGATTTTTCTGTAAATGCAAACCTCGGAACATCGGTCATGAATATGAAGTATGAGAGCCTGTACGGTTCATCCGGCCTGTTTGCCATACCGCGCGTGAAGAACTTGGCCAACGGTCTTACCCAGACAACGGGCGAAGGTTATTCGAAAAAAGAAATACAGTCGGTATTCTTCGGTGCTACGTTGGGCTACAAAAACATGGTATATCTCGACGTTACGGGGCGCAACGACTGGTCGTCTACGCTGCCCCGAAACAACCGTTCTTACTTCTATCCTTCGGTTAGTGCCAGCGTTATCCTGTCGCAGATGCTGAAACTGCCCGGGGGGGTGAACTACTGGAAGGTGCGCGGATCGCTTGCGCAAGTGGGCAACGACACCGATCCCTACAAGCTGGCCACCTACTATTACCTTTGGACATCGGGCGATAAGAACGATCCTGAGGGCGATAAAGTGAACCCGAACATCATTAAAGAGTATATCGGTAAGATCAAATCATTGGAAAATCTCAAGCCTGAATCCACCGTATCGGGTGAAATCGGCACGGAAGCACGTTTCTTCGACAACCGTTTGGGCATAGATTTTACATACTATTCCACCACAACCAAGAACCAAATATTGAGTGTCGATATGCCCGGATCATCCGGTTATACGCAGAAGTTGATCAACGCCGGCAAGATTAAGAGCCACGGATACGAGCTGATGCTTACGGGAACACCGGTCAAGACCAAGGACTGGAACTGGGACATCAGTCTGAACTGGGGACTTAACCGTACGCGCTGCGAGTCGTTAGACCGTGAAATCTCGCGCTTTACACTCGGCGAAATTCGTTCTGGGAGCGTGGTCGTAGAGTCGGGAGGCAAATACGGAAACATTATCGGAAAGGCTTACAAACGCGATGATCAAGGACGAATTGTGGTAGATGACAATGGGTTACCCCAAAGTGTATCCGACCAAGTCATCGGAAATATGCTCCCTAATTGGACGGGTTCTATAGGCAATACGCTTCGATATAAAGACTTTATGCTTTCGGCTTTGGTAGATGTAAGGCAGGGAGGCGACTTTATTTCGAACACCGACAATTATGCCTGTCAGCAGGGAACAGCCGCCCGTACGCTTTACGGACGCGAAAACGGACAGCAGATCGTTGTAGACGGCGTAACTGAAAGCGGGCAACAAAACACCAAGGGCGTAAGTGCAGAGAACTATTGGACAAAGGTTGCCGGTCCCGACGGTATCATGGAAGAGTTTGTTTATAAAGGTTCGTATGTAAAGATGCGCGAACTTTCTCTCGGTTATATTCTTCCGCAAGCGTGGTTCCGCAACACTCCGATAAAGTATGTAAAGGTATCTTTAGTCGGTCGCGACCTGTTCTATTTCTATAAGGCGGCTCCCGTCAATCCCGAAGGTGCATTCTCCCGCAACGATTATGCACAGGCATTCGAGCTGGCATCTATGCCTCCGACGCGAAGCTATGGTATTTCTCTCAACATTAAATTCTAAAACAAGCACGATCATGAAATGCAATATCATTAAAACAATGGGGCTTGCTCTTGCTGTATGCGGAGTCGGCGTGAGCTGTACGGATTCTTTCGACTCGATGAACAGCGATCCTATGGGTATCACATCGGGCAATCCTGATTACATGATGCCCTATATCCAAGAGCAGGGAGCACGCATTGCTTCTTGGGAATATCAGGTGGGAGATAATCTCCACACTAATCTTTATGCACAGTATTTCGCCAATTCGGCCGCTTATTTCTCGTCAGACAGCTACTCGTATAAAAGCAATTGGGTGACCGACGGTTTCTGGAACTCTTATTATGTGGGCGTTCTGAAACAGTTTAAGAAGGCGAAAGAAATTACTGAAGCACGGCCCGAATATGGCAATATCCTGCAAACTATGCGAATATTCACCGCCCGTTGCACGGCTCAAACTACGGATATTTTCGGCGACATTCCCTATACGGAGGGAGCAGAGGGCAGCAGTCAGGCTAAATATGATAGTCAGCAGAGCATCTATACGGCGATATTCAAGGAACTGACAGAAGCAGTAGACTCCTTGAATGCCAATCTTACGAATGCTTCGATGGTGACATACAAGGCTAACCAAGACCTTATTTTCGACGGAGACCTCGGTAAATGGATCAAATTGGCCAACTCTTTGCGCCTTCGTTATGCGTTGCGATTGGCTTACATCGATCCGGAAACGGCCAAGAAAGAGGGCGAAGCCGCGCTTGCAGCTACCGGCGGACTGATGAGCAGCAACCAAGATAATGCAGGAGTTTATATCTCCGGAACAGGTGCCAACGGCTGGCCACTGTTCCAGATATCGGGTTGGGGCGAGTTCTGTATGAGCAAAACAATGGAAAATATGCTGAAACAAACGAGCTCGGTGCAAGATCCACGCACGGCGCTTTGGTTCGGTCACACGGAAACATCTACCGCCGCAGCTCCTAAGTTTGCAGGCATTCCTAACGGATTGGCATCGGAAGACATTGCTACATATCCCGACAAATCGTACGTATGGGGCTTGCAAACCTTGCCGGCATGGAACAGTAAAGACGACAAAACTACTTCTTTCAACGTTGCCAAACGGCAGAAAGTGATGGAATATGCCGAGGTTTGCTTCCTTAAAGCAGAGGCCTCTCTGCGCGGCTGGACAGGTGCAGGCACGGCAGAAGATGAGTATTTGAAAGGCATACAGGCCTCGTTCGATGCCGAACGTGCCGATGTAGCCAGCACACTTTATAGTACGGCCGATGATAATACTTACAAGACGACGGGCTCAGTAGCATGGAGTTCGCAATCTACACAGGAAGGACATCTGCGACAGATCATCACTCAAAAGTGGCTTGCACTATATCCCGACGGCGTAGAAGCATGGAGCGAATTCCGTCGCACGGGCTATCCGTCGCTTACGCCTGTAGCTGTAAGCCTTAATTCGGCTATCAACGTGGCCAACGGAGAGTTCGTAAAGAAGTTGCGCTATACCGATACGGAACTGCGAGAGAATCCTAACGCCAAAGCTGCAACGCTCAACAACGGCAAAGGGGATGGCATGAATGTACGCGTATGGTGGGACACGGGGCGCTACAAATAAACATTCCATAACCTTTATACAGACGTTTCGCATGTGCGGGCGGCATGCAATATATTGCGTGCTGCCCGCATCGTATCGGTATAATATAACAAGATGTTACCGATATCAAAAGAACTTTTGTCTTTTATTTTTTTATCCTATTTGTTTCAACAAGTAGGCACATTTCTCCGGATTACCGAGTGTTTTACCCTTATCACACGACAATTTTACGCAATCGTGCCACTCTCTGTTCTCGGTAATGCGACTTCGCGTGAGCTTTACAACTATATTCATGGGCTCGCAGTTCTCCACATCACAGGTGAGGAAAGTACCCATACCATAGCTGTCTTGCATACGTCCGTCGACAAACCGGTGCAGTTCGATGGCACGTTTTATATTAAGACCGTTGCTGAAAACCACTTGTTTGGTAGACGGATCTATGCCCAAGCTCTTATATTTCTCGATAATCTTCTCCGTTTGTTCCTCTTCAATGCCGCTATCCACGCGCAGTCCTACAAACATCATGGCCATACGTTTAGACAGATTATTAAAGAAAACGCGATCGCCAAAGCAATCATAAAGGTATATACCGTTATCTCCGTCGTAAACATCGCTGAACTTACGCATCACGTTGAAATTACATTCGAACACTCCGCTTACGTTCTCCTCGAACTCAATGAGCTGATGACTCATGGTACCGATGGGCGTCAGCCCATATTTCATGGCAAAATATACGTTGCTGGTGCCCGTAAATCGGCCCGTCCACGGATAATGTACGCCGTCTTCATCGTAGCCCTCCTGCTCGTACACCTCCTTCATGGTACGTATCACCATGTCGTGATGGTCGAACGAAAGGCGCCTACGTGTGCCCATATCGCCCAGCACAATGCCGTTTCGGAGTATCTCCTTCGTCTTCCGGACAGCCCGCTCATGCTCGTTTTTCGGATCGTATCGCTCTATTTCTCCGCGCAGTGTGTGCATTAGTTCCGATACGATGGAGAGGATAGGCATTTCCCACATGATGGTCGAATACCACTTTCCACGCACCGATATATCAAGATGACCTTCCTCATCCTGCGATACCGAAACCTCATGAGGGTTGAACCGATAGCCTCGCAAGAAAGTAAAATACCATTCGGGCAGGTAATACATCTTGCGTTTCATGAACGCAATCTCCTCCGAAGTTATCATTACGTGTGGCATCAGTCCTAGCTGTTCCTTCACTAACTCGCCGAACCCTTTGGGATACCGCGTCTTGTTACGGTCGAAAAACGTATATTCTACCTCTGCGCGAGGGTAAGTCTGCAGCACGTAGTACTGACAACTGAACGTGTAGGCATCGTTGTCTGTAAAGTGATTGATGATTTGTCGCATGTATTATGAATGTATTTTACCGTTTCTCCGATAAGTGTCCGGGCAGAACAGCGATACACTGTTTGAACGCCGGATACGGGGCAAAGATACAACATATTTCCGATAAACGGCCGAAATCTTACATTTTCGTTATCGTTAAACCGCAAATGTATTATCAAACTTTAACGCGTGTTTGCCGTATAATCGGAGCGAAAAGAGTATCTTCGCTCTGTAAACATTCAAAATATCAGTAATTATGACGTCAGCAAAAGTAACTTATCAAGGTAAATACCGTTTCGAATCGGTGTACCTTAAATCCGGAGATGAGATACACACCGATGCCTCTCAAGACAGTGGCGGCGAAGGTTTTCATCCAACGCCCGTACATGTTTTGGCGATCGCATTGGCCACCTGTGCCATGACCACCATGGCTATGGGCGTAGAAAAACATGGGGATAGTTTTAATGGATGCTATGCGGAAATCGGCAATATAGAGGAAGATGATGAGAAAGTTACGGTTTCTAAAATAACGATAACATTCCATCTGAAAGCCTCGTACAACGATGCTATGCGCAAACGCATCGAGGCCTATGCGCGCAAAGGTTGCTATGTGGGCAACAGTCTCACGGCGGAAAAGAACTTTATTTATCTCTACGAATAGCTTTACCTGTAGATAGAAGACCAGATAGAATGGCAGTCTGTCTGTATTATTCCATAGTTCTATAAACGATATAGGCAACGTGTACGCAACATAGTTGTACCATTTTTATGTCGTTTACGGAATAAGTTGTACCTTTGTATGCACATTATCTATAGTCATTTTTATGGAACAAAGACTGGTTATCTATAATACTCTTTCACGAAAGAAGGAGGTATTCAAGCCGTTGCATGCACCTAATGTGGGCATGTATGTATGCGGTCCGACGGTTTACGGCGATCCCCATTTGGGACATGCGCGCCCTGCAATCACGTTCGACATACTTTTCCGCTATCTCAAGCATCTGGGTTATAAGGTACGCTACGTGCGCAATATTACCGATGTGGGGCATCTTGAGCACGATGCCGACGAGGGAGACGACAAGATAGAGAAGAAAGCACGCCTCGAACAGCTGGAACCTATGGAGATTGCACAGCATTATGCAAACAGTTACCATGCCGCCATGGACGCGCTCAATGTACTTCCGCCGAGCATAGAACCCCGTGCCACCGGTCATATCATAGAGCAAGAAGAGCTCGTGAACGAGATTTTAAAGAACGGATATGCCTACGAAAGCAACGGTTCTATTTACTTCGACATCGAGAAATACAATAAAAAACATCGGTATGGCATACTGTCTGGGCGCAATCTCGACGACGTTATCAACAACAGCAGGGCACTTGAAGGCGTGGAAGAGAAGCATAATCAGGCCGATTTTGCCTTATGGAAAAAGGCACAGCCCGAACATATAATGCGATGGCCCAGCCCATGGAGCGACGGTTTCCCGGGCTGGCATTGCGAGTGTACGGCTATGGGGCGCAAATATCTGGGCAATCATTTCGACATACACGGCGGAGGTATGGACCTGATATTCCCCCACCACGAGTGCGAGATAGCACAGGCAGTAGCCTCGCAAGGCGATCAGATGGTGCATTACTGGATGCATAACAACATGATAACCATCAACGGACAGAAGATGGGCAAGAGTCTTGGCAACTTCATCACGCTGGAACAGTTCTTTAAAGGTACGCACGAAAGCCTTTCGCAAGCCTATTCGCCGATGACGATACGCTTCTTTATCCTCTCTGCACACTACCGCGGAACGGTCGATTTCTCGAATGAAGCGCTCATAGCAAGTGCAAAAGGGTTCGACAGATTGATAACGGGTATTGCCGACATAGCGCGTGTACCCGTGTCGAACGAAAGCGATGAGGGTGTAAAACAGTTCGTCGGCGAGCTTCGCCAGAAGTGTTACGAAGCCATGAACGATGATCTTCAGACACCTACCGTTATCAGCAATCTCTTCGAGGCATGCCATGTAATCAACTCGCTGCTCGACCATAAGGCACGCATCTCTGCCACCGATCTGGCCGATCTGGCCGATACGATGCACTTATTTGCCCTTGATATCTTGGGATTAAAGAGCGAGAAAGGGATTAACAACGATGCCCGAGAGGCGTCATACGGCAAAGTAGTAGACATGGTTCTCGCTTTAAGAGCCAAAGCAAAGCAGAATAAAGACTGGACAACCAGCGATCAAATACGCGATGCCTTGGCTGAAGCCGGCTTTGAAGTAAAAGATACCAAAGACGGGGTAACGTGGAAGCTGAATAAGTAAACACGCACAACAGAACGAAATGCCACATCTAACGGACGTAGGTGTGGCATTTATCGTGCTTACACCTTATCTGTATGGATAACGGGCGGTATGTCTACCGTACCCGGAAGCCTGTTGTTACAATCATTCTTCATTCTTTCGTTTGCCGTTCAAACAATCTGAATTTACTACAAAAGCGAGTTTGATTTGCTACAGAAGCAATTGAGAATACGTCGAGTACATGCAAATTGCAATTATTGTCCGTTCGCTTGTTTCTTACAAAAGTTTTCCCTACCTTTGCAACAGACAGGTACCGTACTCCTGACAAATAACGAATTAGATAATTAACTAATACCCTATCATGAAAAAAACAATCGTTATATTTCTGTTATTCGCACTGTATGGCACGGTGCGGGCCGACATCCGTTCGGGCCACATTTACAAAATAGTGCCGGCAACCGATAAAAACAAGTCGGTTTTCATAACCAACTCTTCGCTCGAGAACCATGCCAAAGCGGTGTTATGGACGTATACCGACGTGCCTTCGCAGCAGTGGGAAGCTGTGCAAAATGCCGACGCATCGTTCTCGTTCCGCAATGTTTACACAGGTAAGTATCTTAGTAGGAACGGGAATTTGGCTGCTTCGGCGGAGATATATCAGGCGATAAGCGCCGCCGTATCGGCAGCTAAGTGGAATGTTATGGCTGTTCAAAGCGATAATAACCTATATACATTGGCGCAAAGCGGTACAACCGGTACCTTTTGTCTTGCCATATCGAACACTTCCGACGGCTCCCCGCTCGTCTTGTCGGCAATGAAGACGGGCGACGACGCGAACCTCGGGCAGTGGTACCTCGAAGAGGTAACGCCGGTGAAAGGGCCCGATGGCGCCGTTCGCACCCGCATCATGAACGGATGGCTCGATAAGTTCAAGCGCATGCGCGGTACCTATCTCTCGCTTGGAACGGGCGGAACATGGGGCGATGCAGAGATGATGGAAACGTTGCTCGATGCGTACGAGACCACCGGCAATGCCGAATATATCGATATATTTAATAAAGTATTCGGCTATTTTCATAAGAATGTGGGCGATACTTGGAACAAGTTGGTGTTCTCATTGGCCTATAAATGGTACGGACACGACTTTAACGACGATGTTATGTGGATGGTTCTCGCCTCGATAAGAGCCTACATGCTTACGGGAAATACAACATATCGCGACTATGCAAAGCGAAACTTCGACCTTATCTATACCCGTTCGCTCAATCAGTGGGGCATGCTAAGATGGGCGGAAAAGACAGGTAACAGGAACGGAACCAACTCCTGTATCAACGGACCTGCCGAGGTAGCGGCATGTTATATAGCTTCTGCCACGGGTGATGATAGCTATTTTGAGAAGGCGCGTGCCCTTTATAATCGGCAGAGGCGCTACCTTTTCAACGCACAGACGGGACAGGTATACGACTCGTTCGTATGGGATGAGACCGCTAATTTGCCTTCTTCCGACAACAACAGGTGGGCTTCGACCTACAATCAGGGTACAATGCTCGGCGCTGCAGTGCTGCTCTATAACCATTACGGCGACGATATGTACCGGCAAGATGCAGAGAAGATAATGGATTACACGGTAAAGAAACTCTGCAACAGCGACGGTATTATCAATGTATGTCAGGTGGTCGACGGCGATCTATGCGGTTTCAAGGGCATACTGATGCGCTACGTACGCAGGTTCATCGTAGACATGAACAAGCCCGAATATGTGGAATGGATGCAGAAGAATGCCATGCAAGCCTACTGTAATATGAACTCTGATGGCGTTATTTGTTCGGCATGGCTCACGAAATCGGCCGAAGATTATAAGTTCGGCGATAAGAGTTTCGCCGGTGAACCTTTCGGTTGTTCCACCGCCGTATCGGCTGCGTTCAACACACCTCTTAGTGCCGACAGGATTGTAAAGGATGCCTACGCCAAGATAAAGGCCGAAGAATTCGATTACCTGCGCGGCATAAGCGTGGTGGCAGGTACGGCCGGCGATAATAGTAGTGAGGTATCGGGCATTTCTAACGGCCGTTTCACCGTATATAATAATGTGAACTTTGGAAATAGAACTGCCACCTCGGCAGCTTTCAGAGTATCGGAACCAAGCTCGTCGACTCTCGTTTGCGCCATCGAAATACATCTCGACAGCATCAATGGTGCCTGCATAGGAACGGTATCGGTACCCAATACCGCCGGTTGGAAGACTGTTAAAGCCGATATTACGCCCACAGAAGGCATGCACAACGTGTATCTGAAATACGTAGATGCCTCGAACAGCGGCGTTACAGACTGCTTCCATCTCGATTATTTCTGCTTCGGTTCGGCAAATACGCCCATCATGAGCGATATAACCGATAATGGCGGCAGGCTTACATCGTCGGTCGGCAACACGAACATGCAGGCTCTTACGGATAATCATGCCACAACTGCCGTAACCGTGAGTACTAAGAAAGCGTGGTTCATGTACCGTTCACCGGCACCGGTAGTACTGAAAGGCTACGCTATAGGCAGCGCTTCGGGCGATAATTCGGAGGACTTGAAGGCGTGGACGCTGCTTGCATCGGCGGATGGCGATACATGGACAGAACTCGATGTGCAAGAAGACGCTACTTTTCCGGCACGGTGTATGCTGAAATATTATACGGTGAACACCGACAGGGCATACACCTATTTCCGGCTGAACGTGCGGGCAAATAACGGAGGTACGGCCCTCAGCGCGAGCGAATGGCAATTATTGGGCACTTGCATCTTTGCCGACGACATTACGGCCGATGGGGGTACGCTTACTTCGGGCAATGCCTTGCTGACCGACAAGGACGCTTCTACAGTCGCAGGCGTTGCCGTCGGCGCGGCAGGAGCCATTGTGTACAAGGCGAAAGGCATGTATGTACCCGTGCGTTATAGTATGACTTCCGCAGCTACAGCAGGCACGCATGCCCCTTCGGAGTGGACGCTGTATGGCTCGCAAAACCGCACTGTTTGGACAATACTCGACAGACAAACGGAACAGGTATTCCCCGAGAACGGAATAACCCGATATTATAATGTGGATACACCTACTGCCTATCAGTATTACAAGCTACAGATAACTGCAACAGACGGGCATCCTAATGCCGATATAGCCGAGTTTCAGCTGTTCGGCAACCTTGCCGCATCAGCCGTATTATATAATGATATAACCAAAAACGGCGGTAAACTGTCGGCTTCGGGCGGTGCTGAACACAACGAACTAACGGCGCTTATCGACAACAATCCGCAATCTGTTGCGGTTATACCTTTCGATCATGGGGCGTGGATACAATACGAATCGCCGATACCCGTCTGCCTTTCGGCTTATACATTGTGCAGCGGTTACGAAAACACGAAGAGTCCGCACACGTGGTCTTTACAGGCTTCGAACGACGGAACCACATGGAAGAGCCTCGACGAGCGCCCTATAGTGTCGTTCAGCGGCAAGGCCGTCTGCCGTACTTATCCGGTTACAGGCACTGGCAAATACAGATATTTCCGTTTCAATATAGATAATCTCTCGAATGCCTCGGCAAACGAGACCGTTATCGGCGAGATACAATTGCACGGACTGTGCCTTTCAAACAACGATTTAACGGCAAACAACGGCGTTAAGTCGGCAGAAGTACCCGGCGTAAAAGCCAGTGAAGGCTACACGATGATATTCGATAAGTCGGCTGAAACGAAGTATTGTTTCCCTTTCTACGGCTCTTCGTGGACGATGTATGAGGCTCCGTCGAAGATAAAAGTCGATTTGTACAGCATAACATCGGCAAACGACGATGATACACGCGATCCGAAAGCATGGCAGCTCGAGGCTTCGAACGACGGAAACGAGTGGGTTGTACTTGACAGGCGCAACAACCAATCGTTCTACAACCGCAAGATTACCCAGTTTTACGGTTTCGACAACACGGCCGAATATAAGTTTTATCGCCTGCAACTTACGGCGAATAACGGTAGTCCCGACTGCCAGTTGGCCGACTGGCAGCTATTCTTTTCGGATACGCCCGCTACGGGTATCGCCGATAGGGCGTGGATAAATACCGAGAGCAGCGTATATACGAACTCGATAACCGGCAACCTTAGTGTTCGTACTCCTACCTCTGCGGCAGTAGAAATTTATACTTTAAAGGGACAGATGGTATACAGGACGCATGTAAATGCCGGCCGTCATAAGATTCCTTTCGGCGGCTATGCCCATGGGATATATCTCGTAAAACTGATGATGGGCGGAAAAATAAAGACCGTGAAGATCGTAAAATAAGGGTATATTCTATTCATGCTGTTACCACAAATGGGCAGAGGCAGCGACAGACAGGCCGTTTATCGTACATAAACATGACACCTGTTAGCGACAGACAGACCATTTGTTTGTAACAGGGTATATTTTTTGAAAAAACAGGTGAAAAATATACCTTATTTTATTTTGCATTCTCAAATATATTTTCCACCTTTGCATGGCGAATACTAATCTAATCTAAATACTTTATGGCAGAAGAACTGGATGTAAAAGAATTAGAACATGTGGTCGTACGTTTCTCGGGTGATTCCGGCGACGGCATGCAACTCGCGGGAAACATATTCTCAACAATATCGGCAACAGTGGGGAATGGCATTTCTACATTCCCCGACTATCCGGCCGACATACGCGCCCCGCAAGGTTCATTGACGGGGGTTTCAGGCTTTCAAGTACACATCGGAGAGGGACGCATATACACTCCGGGCGACAGATGCGACGTGCTCGTGGCCATGAATGCGGCCGCTCTGATGACGCAATACAGATACTGTAAGCCTCAAGCAACCATCATCATCGACACCGACAGCTTCGGTCCGAACGATTTAAAGAAGGCGAAGTTTACCGGCGACGACTATTTGGGAGAGCTCGGAATAGACTCTGATCGGGTGGTAGCCTGCCCGATTACCAAGATGGTAAAGGACTGCTTGTCCGACTGCGGCATGGATAATAAGGCGATACTCAAGTGCCGTAACATGTTTGCATTGGGCTTGGTGTGCTGGTTGTTCAACCGTGATCTGTCGCTGGTAGAACACTTTCTCCGCGATAAGTTTGCCAAAAAGCCCGCCTTGGCCGAGAATAATATCAAGGTAGTGAATGCAGGTTACGATTACGGACATAACACGCATTCGTCTGTTCCGGCCACTTATCGCATAGAATCCAAGGTAAAACAGCCCGGCAGATATATGGACATCACGGGCAACAAGGCCACGGCATACGGGCTGATTGCCGCTGCCGAGAAAGCCGGGCTGAAGCTGTTCCTCGGCTCCTACCCTATTACGCCGGCAACGGATATACTACACGAGTTATCCAAGCATAAGTCGTGCGGGGTGATTACAGTACAATGCGAGGACGAAATATCAGGGTGTGCCAGCGCTGTAGGGGCTTCTTTCGCGGGCGCTCTTGCCGCTACATCTACGTCGGGGCCGGGTATTTGTCTTAAATCAGAGGCCATCAATCTGGCCGTGATAGACGAACTACCGCTCGTAATTATCGATGTACAGCGCGGAGGACCGTCTACCGGTCTGCCTACAAAGAGCGAACAAACCGATTTGCTGCAAGCTCTATACGGCCGAAACGGCGAAAGTCCGATGCCGGTTATAGCTGCTACGAGCCCTACCAACTGCTTTGAAGCCGCCTACATGGCCGCTAAAATTGCGCTGGAACACCTTACACCGGTGATACTCCTAACAGATGCCTTTATTGCCAACGGCTCCTCGGCATGGAAGCTACCCAAGATGGCCGACTTACCCGACATACACCCCCATTACGTAAACGCCGAACAGAAGTACAAGTACACGCCTTATAAGCGCGATGAGTATACACATGTGCGTTATTGGGCTATCCCCGGACAGGAAGGATACGAGCATATATTGGGCGGATTAGAGAAAGATGGCGAGACCGGAGCTATCTCTACGGAGCCCGAAAACCACGATCTGATGGACAGACTGCGCTTTGAGAAGGTGGCTAAAATACCCGTTCCCGACCTGCAGGTAGAGGGTGATGCCGACGATGCCGAACTACTTATCGTGGGTTTCGGCAGCACCTACGGTCATTTATATTCGGCCATGCAGGAAATGAGAAGGAAAGGCAAAAAGATTGCCTTGGCACAATTCGAGTACATCAATCCCCTTCCGGCAAATACGGCAGAGGTATTATTAAGGTATAAAAAGGTGGTGGTGGCCGAACAGAACCTCGGACAACTGGCCGCATTTCTCCGTATACGCATCAATGGCTTTGCACCTTACCAGTACGATCAGGTAAAGGGACAGCCTTTCGTGGTAAGTGAACTTGTGAAAGGCTTTGAACATGTGCTCGAAACAAATGGCATGGATAAAGGCAAGACCTTTAATGAACGGATTATAAAACTTTAAAACTAATCGTTATGACACAACATACAGCACAGGATTATAAAAAAGGGCAGCCCCGTTGGTGCCCGGGGTGCGGCGATCATTTCTTTCTGTCGTCTCTGCATAAGGTAATGGCCGAAATAGGCGTACCGCCCTACGAAACGGCCGTGATATCGGGCATAGGATGCTCGAGCCGCCTTCCTTATTACGTCAATACGTATGCCATGCAGACCATTCACGGGCGTGCAGCGGCCGTAGCCACAGGGGCCAAGGTGGTTAACCCCAAGCTCACGATATGGCAAATAAGCGGTGATGGCGACGGACTTGCCATTGGCGGTAACCATTTCATACATGCCATGCGCCGCAATGTAGACTTGAATATGATCCTACTCAACAACCGTATCTACGGTTTAACAAAGGGACAATACAGTCCGACGTCGCCTCGAGGCTTCGTGTCCAAGTCATCTCCGTTCGGTACAGTGGAGGATCCGTTCCGCCCGGCAGAGCTTTGTTTCGGTGCACGCGGTAGGTTTTTCGCCCGTGCAGTGGCCACCGACGGACCGCGAACCGTTGATGTGTTGAAAGCGGCATACTACCATAAAGGCGCTGCCGTATGCGAAATACTGCAACATTGCGTGATTTTTAACGATGGAGCCTATACTCCTGTGTACTCCAAAGACGGCAGAAAGATGAATGCCATCTACGTGGAACACGGCAAACCGCTTGTGTTCGGCGAGAATAATGAGTACGGACTGATGCAACAGGGCTTCGGTCTGAAGGTGGCAAAGCTCGGTGAAAACGGCATAACCATTGATGATATCCTCGTTCACGATGCCCATTGTGAAGACGATACGCTGCAACTGAAGCTCGCCATGATGGACAATGAGCACGGTTTCCCCGTTGCCTTGGGCGTGATAAGAGACGTTGAAGCTCCCGTATACGATGAGTGCGTGAATGCTCAGATAGAGGAAGTAAAGGCACAGAAGAAGTATCATACCTTCGAAGAACTGCTCGAGACCAACGAAATTTGGGAGGTGGAATAACGATAAAAGGAGGTAGAAACGAACATACGCCCCGAACCTGCAATGGTTTCGGGGCGTATGCGTATAAGATTTCAGTATTTAATAGCTGTTCGGTTGAATTTATATACTGAATATACATATATGAAAAACAGATCTCAATTACCGTTGTTTCGGCGGATACCGCCAATCGATAACGGGAATAAGTGAAGCATCTAAGGCGATTGGGGTATAAGGATAACGCCCTTACATATACTCCCTAATTACCTTAGGAACAGGGATTAGTTGAAGTGGTTAGAGCTTGTCGCCGTAACAAAGGTCGCCGGCATCGCCGAAACCCGGTACGATATATTTGTGTTCATTCATACCCGGATCGATTGCGGCGCACCATATAGTGGTCTTATCTTCAGGGAATGTCTTGCATATATGGTCTATACCTTCGGGCGTTGCAATAACACAAGCCACGTGAATACGCTTAGGTGTTCCTTTCGTAAGAAACGCCTTGTAGCCGAGTTCCATGCTTCCACCGGTAGCAAGCATCGGATCTGCAATGATCAGAGTCTTCTGATCGATGCTCGGAGTGGCGAGATATTCCACATGGATACCGACGTTATGGTGCTCGGCATCGGTATATTCGCGATACGCACTTACAAAAGCATTGCCCGCATGGTCGAATATATTCAGGAAACCATTATGAAACGGCAGCCCTGCACGGAATATCGTGGCAAGCACGATCTTATCTGTAGGAACATTAACCTTGGAGATACCGAGCGGTGTGGCAATCTCCTTAGACTCGTAATCGAGCGTCTTAGAGATTTCGAATGCCTCATATTCACCGATACGCTGGATGTTATTGCGGAATAGAAGGCGGTTCTTCTGGTATTCAACATCGCGCATTTCTGCAAGATACTGGTTGATAATCGAGTTTACTTCGCTGAAATTGATAATTTCCATTGTGTTAACTTTAGGGTACCGGGCATCAAGTAGTTGTTCTTTATCCGAAGTCTTTTGAAGGTGTCTCAGCCCGGTGTCTGGTACACACATCCAACTTTCAGCGTGCAAAATTATGAAAAATCCGTCTATTTTTGCCAAGTCTAAATTGCAAATATAGAAAGCTATTGCAAGATTTTAAATTCTTTAACCTAAAAAAAATAAGCAAAATGGATATTTATAAACCTATTCTTTGCAAAACGCAACATTTTTGTTAACTTTGTCGCCACTAAAAGGATAATTGCAAGAATTCATTTACAACTTAAATACATTTAGAAAAATGGCAAAGTTTGACAAGTCTGTATTAGAAAAGTATGGAATAACAGGTACCACTGAAGTTCTATACAATCCTTCTTATGAGGTACTCTTCAACGAAGAGACCAAGGAAGGTCTTAAAGGTTTTGAAGTAGGTCGCGAAACAGAACTCGGTGCTGTAAACGTAATGACAGGTATTTATACCGGTCGTTCTCCTAAAGATAAGTTCATCGTTGATGACGAGAATTCTCACGATACAGTATGGTGGACTTCCGAAGAATATAAAAATGACAACCACCGTGCAAGCAAAGAAGCGTGGAATGCGGTAAAAGAAATCGCGAAAAAAGAGCTTTCTAACAAGCGTTTGTTTGTTGTTGACGGCTTCTGCGGTACGCACAAAGATACACGTATGAAGGTTCGTTTCATCGTTGAAGTTGCTTGGCAAGCTCATTTTGTTACGAATATGTTCATTCGTCCCCAAAGTGAAGCCGACTTCGAACAGGAACCTGACTTCATTGTTTATAATGCATCCAAGGCTAAGGTTGAGAACTATAAGGAGCTAGGCCTAAACTCTGAGACTGCTGTCGTATTCAATGTAACCAGCAAGGAGCAAGTGATTATTAACACATGGTATGGAGGCGAGATGAAAAAAGGTATGTTCTCGATGATGAACTACTTCCTTCCGTTGAAAGGAATCGCCTCTATGCACTGCTCTGCCAATACCGATATGAACGGAGAGAATACTGCTATATTCTTCGGACTCTCAGGAACTGGTAAAACTACATTGTCTACCGATCCGAAACGCAAACTTATCGGAGACGATGAACACGGATGGGATGATAAAGGCGTATTCAACTTCGAAGGCGGTTGCTATGCAAAGGTAATCAACCTCGACAAGGAAGCTGAGCCCGATATTTATGGCGCTATTACACGTGATGCACTATTGGAAAATGTAACAGTAGACGCTAATGGCAAGATAGATTTCGCAGATAAGAGCGTTACAGAGAACACTCGTGTGTCTTATCCTATCTATCATATCAAGAATATTCAGCGCCCTGCTTCCGAAGGACCGGCTGCCAAGCAAGTTATCTTCCTATCGGCAGATGCATTCGGAGTACTTCCTCCGGTATCTATACTGAATGCCGAGCAAACCAAGTATTATTTCCTCTCCGGCTTCACAGCTAAGTTGGCAGGTACAGAGCGCGGCATCACCGAACCTACTCCTACATTCTCGGCTTGCTTCGGTCAGGCTTTTCTTGAGTTGCATCCTACAAAGTATGCAGAAGAGTTGGTAAAGAAGATGCAAAAGAGCGGTGCTAAGGCATATCTCGTTAATACCGGATGGAACGGAACAGGCAAGCGTATTTCTATCAAAGATACACGCGGCATTATCGATGCAATATTGAATCATTCTATCGATTCGGCACCAACAAAGACAATACCTTACTTCAATTTCGTCGTTCCCACGAAGTTGGAAGGCGTCGCTACCGACATTCTCGATCCTCGCGATACCTATGCAAACGCATCGCAGTGGGATGAGAAAGCTAAAGATCTTGCCTCACGCTTCATCAAGAACTTCCTGAAATATGAAGGCAACGAGGCTGGTAAGGCGCTTGTAGCTGCAGGTCCTCAGCTCTAATCTTTGATACTATTTATCAAATCATAGGCATAGGCTCACCTTCTCAGTAAGGTGAGCCTATTTCATTTTGTCCGCATACAGGCGGTTAACGCATTATTATTGACTTATATCAAAGAAAAAGGAAAATGATAAAAATGACATGCAGATGATTTGTACTTAATGGCAAAAACATTAATTTTGCACTTGTATTCGCGAGAATACAATTCATACAATAAGTTTTCATTAGGTTAGTAGTTTGATAGATTTTTTAAGGTAAAGATTATGTTATTAGATTTTGAAACAATCGTTGTGTCGGGATATGTACGATAGTGGCATTTCAAGCCGCTGTCGACTTTAGCATACACCGCACACGTTAACATTATTCTTTAGAGAGGAAAGTATGAGTGATTCATGCTTTCCTCTTTTTTCGTTAATAGAGCGAGGGGCACGTGTTTGGCGTATAAAAGATAAACACTAAACAAACTTAAAAATTACGTTTGTATTCGATAAATTACCTAATAAAGTTAGAAATTAGACTGCTATTTGCAGAATTCTAATTAAATTTGCAGCTAAAATAATAATTGGAGTGTAATGAAAAGGAAGCTATTGCCTTTTATCGTGCTGTTTTCAGCCATATTTTTATTCGACTCTTGCCTCAATGATAACGATAATGGAGTGGTTTATTATAATGATACGGCGATTACAGGTTTCACGCCGGGTACGCTGAACCAGTATTTACATACTAAAACAGCTTCGGGTAAGGACAGTGTATATAAGAAAACTCTCACCGGAAGCAAATTTCCGTTCTATATAGACCAGATGAAGAACGAGATTTACAATCCCGACTCTCTGCCTTACGGTACGGATGCAAAACACGTAATCTGTACGATTACAAGTAAAAATTCGGGAGTCATCGCACTGAAATCCATAACGAGCGATTCGATGAAATATCATTCGAACACCGATTCGATAGACTTTACGCAACCGCGCAAAGTATATGTGTACAATCTTTCCAACACTGCCTCGCGGATATATACCGTCCGTGTGAATGTACACCAGCAGGAGCCCGATGTATTCAATTGGGTGAAAGGTCTCCCCGCCAATACACAATTGGCAGCCTTGTCTGCAATGCATGCTGTAGCCAACAACGGAAACATCTACGTATATGGCATAGGTGCAAGCGGCTCAGAAGCATACTCTACTGCCGATACAGATGGCACCCAATGGACGAAGATGGCACTTAATGTAACGCTGAGTGCAGACGCTTGTCGTAACATCGTGGTAAAAGAGAATAAATTTTATGCACTGAACAACGGTACAGTATTGGTTTCTACCGACGGCGCTACGTGGCAGCAGGTAAGCACGGTTGCCAGTCTGAAACGAATGGTCGGTGCAAGCAGCACCAAATTATATGCCGTAACGACCAATAACAAGATTGCGATGTCTGCCGATAACGGCAAAACTTGGAACAACGAATCTATGGATACAGACACCAAAATGCTGCCCACAGAGTCGATCAGCTTTATTAGTACGCCGCTGGCAACCAATGATTCCACCTATAAACTGACTATTGTGGGCAATCGGGATGCCACTGAATTTGCGCAAGACAGTCATGCCATGGTCTGGGGAAAGGTAGAAGAAAACGCACAGAACTCCGAAAACCAGTCGTGGAGCTATTATGAAGTATCGTCAGACAACCGTTTTGTGGCGCCACATCTACGAGGTATTCAGGTTATCGGCTACGGCAACGTTCTGCTTGCTTTCGGTGGAACAGGCATAGGAAGTTACGTTGCAACGCCGTTCTCGCAATTTTATGAAAGTTTGGATGGTGGTATCACATGGAAAAAGAACGAAAATATCACCGTTCCGTCTGATTTCTCTTCAAGCGAAGAGTCGTTCACGATGGTAAAAGACAGCAAGAATTTCGTTTGGATTATCTGCGGGTTATCCGGTCAGGTATGGAAAGGACGAACGAATAAATTGGGATGGGCTACTACTCAAACGTCATTCTACAAATAAATGAAATGATATATAAACGGCTGTCCGTATGAAGAAAACAGTCTTGATGATGGCACTTCTGCTCGGCGTATTGGTTGCAAAAGCGCAAGACGATATGGAGTATCGCATGGAATTTGGTGCGGGTGTGGGCATGGTGTCTTATGAAGGCGATTTCAACGGTAACGTTTTAAAGAATATGCAACCCATGGCATCGGTTATATGGCGTTATAACCTCAGTCCGTACATGGGCTTGAAAGCTATGGGTATATACGGTAAGTTAAAAGGTTCTTCTACCGATGTAAAGACTTATTATCCGGATTTAGAACAAACACCCTATAAGTTTAACAATAGTCTTGTAGATATAGGTCTGACATACGAATACAATTTTTGGCCCTACGGAACCGGTCGTGATTACCGAGGAGCACAAAGGTTAACGCCTTTCGTATTCGGTGGACTGGGCACAACTTATGTGTCGGGCGGCGGTAAAAACGTATTTACGGCCAATATACCATTGGGATTGGGAGTGAAGTATAAGGTAGGAGACCGGCTGAACCTCGGAATTGAATGGGCTATGCACTTCTCGTTGAGCGATAAACTCGACGGCCAGAAGGATCCGTATCAGATATCCAGCAGCGGTATGTTCAAGAATACCGACTGCTATTCCGCACTCCAGATAACGCTGACTTATAGTTTTATGGCCAAATGCAGAACTTGCCACAATGAATACGAATAAAATAGATATGGAACGCATACCGCGCCATATAGCCATAATCATGGACGGTAACGGGCGATGGGCGGCAGAGCAAGGCAAACCGCGCAGCTTCGGACATCAGGCAGGTGTAGATACTGTTCGCCGGATCACATCGGAGTGCACGCGCTTGGGAGTTAAATATCTTACTTTATATACTTTTTCTACAGAGAATTGGAACCGGCCGGCCGACGAGATTTTGGCATTGATGGGACTGGTACTTTCGTCGCTCGAAGACGAAATCTTCATGAAGAATAATGTGCGGTTCCGCGTGATAGGCGATGTAAGTCGTCTGCCCGAAGACGTTCAGCGCAAACTTCGTGAAACCGAGGAGCATACGGCAGCCAACAAAAACATGACGATGGTGGTGGCTTTAAGCTATTCCTCGCGCTGGGAGATCGCCGAAGCCGTGCGGCACATAGCCAAAGAAGCCGTAGCAGGGAATATCAATGTCGACGATATCGACGAAGAAACGGTGTCTCGAGAACTTTCCACAAATTTCATGCCCGATCCCGATCTGCTGATCAGAACGGGCGGCGAGTTGCGCATCTCCAATTATCTGCTTTGGCAGATAGCCTATTCCGAACTGTATTTCTGCAATACCTACTGGCCCGATTTCGACAAAGAAGACCTGCACAAGGCCATTCTAAGTTATCAGAAACGCCAACGTAGATACGGGAAAACCGAAGACCAGATTGAGAACGAAAATAAAAATCAGAATGAATAATATAAATAAGGTGTTGATAGCCGTTGCCGCTTTTACTTGCAGCATGGGCATCCAAGCACAAGATAAGATTGTAAATCCCGACATAAGTTATGCCGGATCGCCCCGTACGCTGATCATCGGAGGCATCAATGTGTCGGGTGTAGACGGTTATGAGGACTATATGCTCACCGGTATTTCAGGCCTGTCGGTAGGCGAAGAGATTGTTGTACCGGGCAATGCCATTACAGATGCCGTGAAAAGGTATTGGAAACATGGCTTGTTTTCCGATGTGTCGATATCGGCCGATTCTATTATCGGCAACAAAATATGGTTGCATGTAAGCCTGCGTACTCGTCCTCGCGTATCGGTTATCAATTATGTGGGGCTCAAGAAAAGCGAACGTGAAGACATGGAAGCCAAGCTGGGTTTGCTCCGTGGAGCACAGATTACGCCGAACATGATAGACCGCGCAAAAATTCTTGCCAAGAAGTATTTTGACGATAAGGGCTTCAAGAATGCCGATATAGAGATACAGCAACGCGATGATGTGGCTAATAAAAATCAGGTTATTCTTGATGTTATCATCGACAAGAAAGAAAAAATGCGTATCCGTAACATTACGATCGACGGAAACAAAGCACTTTCCAATTCCAAGATCAAGGGCGGACTTTTCAAGAAAGGGGCTTTTGCCAAAACTCACGAGGCAGGCAAATTATCTACTTTCCTTAAGTCGAAAAAATATACGCCCGATCGTTGGAAACAAGACCGAGAGAACCTTATCAATAAGTATAACGAACTGGGATACCGAGATGCAACCATCACCGAAGACAGCGTATGGAATGCCGATAATAAACATGTGAACATCTATGTAAAGGTAGACGAAGGGAAGAAATATTTTATCCGTAACGTAACATGGGTGGGAAATACCGTTTATCCGACCGATTACCTAAACGCTATCCTCGGTATGAAGAAAGGCGACGTGTATAATCAGAAGCTACTGAACAAACGTTTGAGGGAAGATGACGATGCTGCCGGAAATCTTTATTACAACAACGGCTACGTTTTTTCGAGTATAGAACCCACAGAAGTAAACATAGACGGGGACTCTATCGACCTTGAAATGCGTGTGCAAGAAGGCCCACAGGCACATTTGAGCCATGTTCGCATCAACGGTAACGACCGTTTGTACGAGAATGTCGTTCGACGCGAACTGCGTACAAAACCCGGAGACTTGTTCTCCAAAGAATCTCTCCAACGTTCGCAGCGCGAATTGGCATCTATGGGACACTTCGATCCTGAAAAGATTATTCCCGATATCAAACCGGATTATGAAAACGGAACAGTAGACGTAAACTGGAATCTTACACAAAAGAGCAACGACCAAGTGGAGTTCTCTCTCGGTTGGGGACAGACTGGAGTCATCGGACGTATAGGTTTGAAACTCAATAACTTCTCCATGCGTAACCTCTTTAACAAAAACCGAGAGCATCGAGGCATTATGCCTATCGGCGACGGAGAGGTTCTTTCCATCGGTGCACAGACCAATGGAACCTATTATCAGTCATATAATGCGAGCTATTCTACTAACTGGTTCGGCGGTAAACGGCCTATTCAGTTCAGCGTGGGAGCCTATTTCAGTAAGCAAACCGACGTATCGAGCAACTATTATAATAGCGGCTATTTGAATAACTATTATAATTATATGTACGGCTATGGCAACTATGCTTACAACAACTATGAGAACTATTACGATCCCGATAAGTATGTAAAACTCTTCGGATTGACACTCGGATGGGGAAAACGCCTGCGCTGGCCCGATGATTACTTCCAGTTATCGGTACAACTTGCTTATACCCGTTACATGTTGAAGAACTGGAGATACTTCTTGCTTACCACTGGTAACTCTAACAACCTTAACCTCAGTGTAGCATTAAGCCGTACATCTACCGATAATCAACTGTTCCCTCGTCGGGGTTCCGAGTTTACTGCTTCGGTAACAATCACACCGCCTTGGTCTAAGTGGGATAATAAAGATTACGAACACCTTGCCACCAATCGCCAATCAGCTACCTATGAAAAGGAGCAACAAGAGAAGTATCGTTGGGTGGAATACCATAAGTGGAAATTCAAATCCAAGACATATACCGCACTTTCAGGCGGCCAGAAGTGTTTCGTTCTTATGACTCGAGTAGAAATGGGCTTGCTGGGCAGCTTCAACAAATACAAGAAATCGCCCTTCGAAACCTATTATATGGGTGGCGATGGTATGAGCGGATATTCTACAAGCTATGCCGAAGAAACCATCGGTTTGCGCGGTTATGAGAACGGATCGCTTACACCTTACGGCTACGAAGGCTATGCCTACGACCGCTTTACACTCGAGCTGCGCTATCCGTTCCTACTCGGCAATACCACTATTTACGGGCTCGGGTTCGTAGAGGCCGGTAATGCGTGGAACGATACCAAGAGATTTAATCCGTTCGACATGAAGCGCAGCGCCGGTTTGGGCGTGCGCATTTTCCTGCCGATGGTAGGTCTTATGGGTATCGACTGGGCTTACGGCTTCGATAAGGTATTCGGTCAGAAAGGCGGAAGTCAGTTCCATTTCATTCTCGGACAAGAATTCTAAAAGCAAAAAGGCTAAGGGGCAAAAAGATAAAAAATACAAAGAAGTCTTGCTGCTCTTGCCTTATATTTAAATTATGGAGGAATAACTATGATGGAAAATAATAAGAAAAAGAATTTTCTAAAGGCATTAAGGTTTTGTTTACCCCTTTACCTTTTTACCTTTTTACCTTTAAACATGAGCGCTCAGAAGTTCGCATTGGTCGATATGGAGTATATTCTTAAAAACATACCTGCCTATGAACGTGCCAACGAACAGCTGAACCAAGTAAGCAAAAAATGGCAGGCAGAGGTAGAAGCGCTAAACACAGAGGCGTCTACTATGTACAAGAACTATCAGAACGAAGTAGTATTTCTTTCCGAAGAGCAAAAGAAAACCCGCCAAGAATCTATCATGAATAAAGAAAAGGAGGCCTCTGATTTGAAGAAAAAATACTTCGGTCCGGAGGGTGAACTATTCAAGAAGCGCACCAGTCTGATATCTCCGATACAGGAAGAAATCTATAATGCCGTTAAAGAAATATCCGAATTACGGGGCTATTCGCTCGTTGTAGACCGTGCATCCAATTCGGGCATCGTTTTCGGATCGCCCAAGGTAGATATCAGCAACGAAGTATTACAGAAGTTAGGCTATGCCAATTAAGAGAATATTTTCTTCGTATTCCCCTTTTAAATAAGAACTGCAAATGCGCTAAAGATAGGGATTTACGTAAAAATATTTAGGGATTTCCTCTCTTCGGTTTTAAACTTAATACATATATTTGCACAATAATCGATTAATAAATAAATTATAGAAAATGAAAAAGCTTATTTTAATGTTGATGCTTTTTGCACCAATGTCGATGTTTGCACAAAAGTTCGGACACATTAATGCACAGCAAGTAATGAACGACATGCCCGAGTTTGTGAAAGCACGTGGCGAACTTGAGGCAACTGCCAAGCAGTACGAAAACGATTTGAAGGCTATGCAGGAAGAGCTACAGCGTAAGTCTGAAGAATACGACAAGACCAAAAGCACAATGAATGCTACCAAACAGAAAGAGACAGAGGCCGCATTACAGAGCATGTATCAAAAGGTGCAGCAAACCTATCAGGACAATTCACAGAATATCCAAAAGGCACAGCAAGAGAAAATGCAGCCTATTACGACCAAACTCGTAAACGCTATTCAGGCAGTAGGCAAGGCAGGCGGCTATGTTTATATTATGGACGTGGCATCCGGCATTCCCTATATCAGCGAAACACTTAGCGAGGATGTTACTTCTAAGGTAAAGGCTGAGCTGGCCAAAATGAAATAATAACGAAGAAAACCTCTGTAAACCGGAGGTACCAAAGGGTGAAAACGTTGCATGCGTTCTCACCCTTCTATCTATACAAGGAGTTGAACTCTCGCAAGTTCACAGCCTATCGGAAGTTAACGGAAAAGCTCTTATTTACCGACTTTCCCTAATTTCCTCAAAAATAGACCGAAAGATTAGTTTTTTAAAAGATTATGAAGAAATTACTTCTATTTGTCGTTCTATTGTCGATATCTTTTGTTGTACAGGCACAAGAACGCCGGTTTAAGTTTGGTTTTATTAGCTACGATGCGGCAATAAAGGCCATGCCGGAATATGTAATAGCGCAGAAAAACATGGCAGACCTTAAAAGTAAGTACGATGCAGAAACCAAACGTTCCGAAGACGAGTTCAACAGAAAATACGAAGAATTCCTCGACGGGCAACACGACTTTGCCCCCTCTATCCTTCAGAAGCGGCAGGCAGAGTTGCAAGATATGATACAAAAGAATGTAGCTTTCAAGAACGAGTCGCGTCGTTTGCTGCAGCAAGCAGAGATAGATGCATATACTCCGCTGCGTACCAAGCTGTCATCGTTGCTTCAAACCATCGGAAAAGAACGAGGTTATGCCTTTATTCTGAATACAGACAATAATGCTGTGCCGTTTGTAGACCTGTCGTTGGGCGAAGATGTTATCGGTTTTGTTAAGGAAACATTTAAGTAATGAAACTTTCCCAAGTACCCGGACCTATCGGAGTCTTTGATTCTGGCTATGGTGGATTGACCATACTCCACGGCATTCGCCAACTTCTACCTCGGTATGATTATATGTATTTGGGCGATAATGCGCGTGCTCCTTACGGTTCGCGGTCTTTCGACGTGGTATATGAGTTTACCCGACAGGCAGTAGCCAAGCTATTCGAGATGGGTTGCCATTTGGTAATACTCGGTTGCAATACGGCTTCGGCAAAAGCATTGCGTACCATACAGCGGCAAGACCTGCCGGTGTGGGACGCCGAGCGCAGGGTGCTGGGGGTAATACGCCCTACGGCAGAGGTCATCGGTACCCTTACCAAAAGCCGACATGTGGGACTATTGGCTACCGAAGGAACCGTACGTAGCGAGAGCTATAAACTCGAAATACGGAAACTATACCCCGATATCAAGGTTACCGGAGTGCCATGCCCGCTGTGGGTTCCTATTATTGAAAACAACGAAGCCGATAGTCCCGGGGCCGATTATTTTGTACAGAAAAGCATTCATCAGCTAATGACTCTTGATCCGCAGATAGACACTATCATCCTCGGTTGCACCCATTATCCGTTACTTATGCCAAAAATATCGAAGTATGTAGGCAAAGGCGTACGCGTTGTTCCGCAGGGCGAATATGTGGCAAAGAGCCTTAAAGATTATCTGCATCGCCATGAAACCATCGAAAAAAAGTGCACCAAAGAGGGCACCTGCCGCTATTTTACTACCGAAAACCCCGAAAAATTCAAGGAAAGCGCACAGATATTCCTGCACAAACAGGTGAACGTAGCGCATATAGATTTAGAAACCGTTTGAGCTAAGCAAACAGAAAATTAAGCAAAGACGAGATTACCTTTTTCTGTATCCCTATCAAACATTATTTCTTTCTTAAAATTATTCCCGTTTCATATTTACACCCTGATAAAGTTATGCTTTATTACATTGGGAGTCAGCTTATCTAAAACTTATAAAGATAGCATTTGCCTATTGAAAGAATTTAGACAGGCCAAAAGCCATTCGCAAGTAGATGTAAAACGGAGAAATGCCTTTCTATATGGCTTATAAATACAGAATATAAGCCATATACTGCCAATGTAAGAAACTTAGAATGCCCATATTTTAACGCACCGAGAAATAAATAACGCTTATTGTTTACGGAGAGAAATAAAACAAGAGTTCCTGCAAGTGCATTGTGCAATTTGCAGGAACTCTTGTTGTTTTTACTTATTATATCTTTATTTCGCAGTTTTCAGTCGCCCCACTCGTCCCAAAAATCGTTTGGTTTGGCGCCGATACCTCCGTCAGGATCTCCTTCTATCGGAGGTTTCTGGTCGGTATTCCCATCTCCGTCGTTATCGAATTGGGAAGCTCCCGGTATTTTTAACAACTCATCAAGATCGATCCTCAAATCTTTTGTTTCGGGTTTGATATATTTATTTTTCATCAGAATATTCCTCATCTTTTATTTTACGATATATTTTTTATTATTCATAATGTAAATGCCTTTAGGCAATCCTTCAACTGAAGTAGCATTTCGGCGTACTACTTGTCCGTTCATATTGTAGACGGTTGCCGGAGTTGTGGCGGTAGAATCGTTTGTAATGCCGTCTATTCCGGTTATATTACCTTCTTCTATACCATCTACATAGAATATCAACCTCTTTGCTTGTGCCTCAGAACCTGTAGCAATCCAGCAACGGAAGCCCTTCACAGGAAGTTTACTTTGAGTGTAATGCCACTTTCCGTTATTAGCACCGAGCACATAAGAGTAGGCCGGAACTGTTGGAGATTGCATATTGATAAGCGATCCGCAGAACTGCAGTTTGCCGTCTGTGGTTGTCGAAGATGTAGAAGATTCCTTTACAATGCCATCCGAATAATCTGTTGATGGATCGGTGGTTAATGTTACGTTGTTGATAACATAATAATCACCCGTAACAGTTACGTGCGTAGTATTGTCTTTCAACAGCTTATCATACGTTCCACTACCGGTAGGAGCCTTGGTCGGCTTGATTATATAAAGCGAATTTGCGTCGAGTGCAGTCGCATTATCATCAGTCAGATCTACGGAAGTAAAGTCTATTCTTTGCTTAAGACTGGTAGACTGTTTAGGCATTTTAGAGAGTTTTACATCTTCTCCGAATGCTGTTTTCACCTGACTGGCTTTAAGAGAAACAGGCAATACGATAGAACTCCATTGGCCTTCTTTCATAGTACGTTTTAATATGAGCGTACTTGCAGCATTGGAATCAACCTGCTGTGAGATATAATCTAAAGATGTTTCGTCTTCAGACAATACCATATCACGGTTACCGCAATACTGCAATTGGAAGTTATCCCAGCAAGTCCAATCAAGGTCTTTCCTAGAACCCGATATTTTGATACCGATTTCTAAGACATCTCCATCATGCGGAACATACACGAGAATGGAATTCTCATATCCACCTTTTGCAAATAGTTTACCTGCTTTAACGTACGGACTTTCTATAGAAACATCATCTTTTGTGTATATACGTTTCATATCTTCCACTGTATATTCAATATCATCTTTAAGAGTTTCTAATCTTGTTCTTACATTAGAACGATCTTCTGTTGTTCCCTGAACTCTTGCAAATAATCTTGATACCATGCCACTACTATATGCATTATAAAAGCCATTGCAAGATACTCTATACCAACCAGCCTTTAATGTAGTTATGTTTTGTTTAACACTTCCGTTTGCTTTGTCATGATAACCGAGATTGCGTACATTGGCATTGGTATAACCTGCGTAAGTTGCCATATATGTATTACTACTAATAGAACCGTTGCCTACATAATAAGTTTCTTCCTTAGAAGGATTGAAAAGAAATTTGTCATCATGAGTACCAACGATACCTTCGCTTGTAACCCATTTATCTATATACGTATTACCACGCTCGAAATTTTGATCGTAGATAAGGAATGTTGCATCAGCAGGATCTTCATCTGAAGCGTAGGTCTCTTTAAAAACTTCTTTTAAATCTTTTTTCGTAATTATTTTCCATTGACTGTATTCGCCATTAGGAGTATTAGGATATTCGATATCATAGTTTTTTCCCGTGCCGGTTGTTGCCATTGTTAGATAACGGATTCCACCCATTCCTTCTGTCATCTCGTTATTATCGAATGAGATATGGTAGGTCTTGCTACCCGTAGATGTCTCTTTAAATGTCCAATCCAAAATACCATTTTTATGAGTAGTATTCGTAAAGGGGTCTTTCCAATCTACACCTCTGTCTACATATACATGGTTATAGTTGATTTTATCGTTATATCCCGGTGTATCCATACGGCGTCCGAAAGCAATATTCTTTCCTTCCGTTGTAACCAAAGGTCCGGTCATACGATAGTAAGTAGAACCTGATTTCTGGATATGCACCGTCATACCAACGTTAAACCCTACAACTACAGTACCCCAATAGCTACCGGTATTAAGATATTCGCCGGTCCCTACATTATATAGATACACCGTTCCCATGTCTTCATCAGTTTCATCAGCAACCGTAGATACGGAATTTCCTATCCATTCATGATTTGCGTCCTGTCCTTGTGCCATTAACATATTCGGGAAGCAAAAGCCGAGTAGGTATAAGACTGATAAATAAAAATACTTTTTCTTCATCTATTCACTTTTATAAAATTATTTCTGTATTTTCTTACTATATACTATTTTACGATATACTTTTTGTTATTCATAATGTAAATGCCTTTAGGCAATCCTTCAACTGAAGTAGCATTACGACGCACTACTTGTCCGTTTACATTGTATACAGTACCCGAAGGAGTTTCGGATGTATTGATAACATTTTGGTCAATTGCTGTTATATAACCCTCTTCTACTCCATCGATAAAGAATGATATTGTCTTTGCTTGTACATCAGAACTCGTCGCTATCCAGCAACGAAAACCATTGATAGGAAGCGAATGTTGTGTGAAATGCCATTTCCCATCCTTGGCTCCCAACACATATGAATTGGCAGGAACAATATTTGTTGTCTGCTTAATTTGCGTTCCACAGAATTGTAACTTTTGATCAACAGTGGTCGAAGTCTTGGCATTTTCTTTAAATGTAGCAGTCGGAGCAGTTTTTAATGTAACGTTGTTAATAGTGTAATAAGGAGCCTGTACGGTAATCGTATTACCTGTTTCAATAATTTTCGAATAAGAACCATCTGTAACATTTGCACTTCTTGTAGGTTTCATAATATAAAGTTTCGATGGTTCTATTACCACATCATCGTCGTTAGTGAGACTTACAGTTTCGAAATCTATTCGCGATGGTATGCTTTCGTCTTGACCTTTTAGCTTGGAGAGCTTAGCTTGATCGCCAAAAGCTGTCTTGAATTGGGCTGCAGTGAGCGACACGGGAAGCGTGATGGAATTCCATAATCCCGGCGTCATCGTGCGCTTCAGTATCAGCGTATAAGCATTATTCGGATTAGTTTGCTTTTCCATATAGTCAACAGAGGTCTGTGCTTCATCCAAAATCATATCGTTATTACCACAATATTGTAATTGGAAATTATCGAAAGCCGTCCAGTCCAAATCACCTGTAGAGTTCTCTACTTTAATGCCGATATCAAGAATATCTCCATCGTTAGGAACATATACCAAGATAGAATTGTTATAAGTATTCTTCTCAAACAATTGTGCTGCCTTGATATAAGGACTAATATCATTAATGTCCAAACCATTGTGTTTTGTCGATGTTTTAGTAAGATCGTCAACAGAATAGCTTATTTCGCCATATAAATAATTCAATGTGGTAGATACATTCGACTTTCCATCATTACTATTTTGCACTTTTGCAAATAGACTTGCAGAGATATCGCTACCGTTGTCGGCATTATAAAAACCATCGCATGATACTCTATACCAACCTTTCTTCAGCGTCTTAACCGACTGTGTCATCGTACCGTTTGCATTCTCGTCATGTCCTACGTTACGAATAGAGCCAATCCAATACTTGCCGTAATGCCTTTGGTATTTATCAGCCATAATTCCTCTGTTACCGACAAAGAATGAGTAAGAGGCTTCAGGTGAGAAGGCATGGGCATAAGCTCCCACATTTTCTTTGCTTGTAAGTCCGGTGCGTACCCATTTTACAACATCTGCATTGCTGATATCAAAGTTCTGATCGGCAATTAAGAAAGTAGCATCAGCAGGAGTCTCATTAGATGCAAACTGCTCTTTAAAAGCATCTTTTAGGTCTTTTAATGTAACAATCTGCCATAAACAGTTTTCATCTGTAGTATTTACAGATGTAGGATAATTTATTTCATTACGTTTTGTATCAGCATTTGTTGTAACGCTTAAATAACGTTTACCCCCAATAACACTATTTGTGCCATTATCGATATAAAGAGTATAATAGGTTTTTCCGTCACGACTAACATCCGTAATAACCCAATCGCAATGGTCTTGATCAGGGGTTTTTACACCGCGATCACAATAAATACGATCCCAATCGAACTGTTTTTCACCATCGCTTGCACCGAGAGAAGGGAAACCTAAGTACTTTCCACTTTCGGTACTAATAGGACCTTGTATCTTATAAGTTCCATTAGCATTCTTAGTTATAACGAGCGGCATCCCCACTTTGAAAGCAGAAATACTCGTTCCCCAATAACTACCTGTATTCAAGTATTTGCCTGAACCTACATTATACAAATAAAAAGTTTTCACATCGTGATCGGTACTTGTCATCACTGTACTAACAGTATTACCAATCCATTTGAATTTAGAATCTTGTCCTTGCGCCATAAGTGCAAGCGATTGTACCAATCCTAACACTATAAGAATTGGATAACAGAATAAACGTATTCCTCTCATATCGCAAAAATAAATGTAATTTTAATAACTCTCTATGATGTTTGTTATATCACTGCATTTTATATGTAAACTAACGTTTTAAGCATTTGCCGTGCAAAATTAATTCTTTTTTATATAAAAAGTCGTATTGTTTCCAAAAGTTCTCATAAAACTAACATAATTTATTGTTTATTATATAATCACTTTGTAAAATAAACAAAAATTTACTGTTAGGATTGAAGAGTTCTAATTTAAGACTGAATTATATACTGTTTCAGAAAATAAACAAAGAAACCTATATAGATTATTCGCTGTAATTGTTCCGTTTCTATTTACAATACTATTGGCCTGCCCTCGTTCTATTATTCTATTGTTGATATCCAATTATTACCGTAATTGGGCAAATCATTAGTTCATTTACCGACCGGTATCGCGGCATCTCAAACAATCGGAACAAAACGGCATGTACTGCCGTAAGCCTGCTTTCGTAAACTAAAAGAAATAAAAGCGGCAATAAAATAATCGTATTTATTCAATATATCGCAGCAGATTGCCACAACGACAATTATCAAGCATATAACTTAAGTACAATAACACATCCGTATAAAGTAGATACAAACTACATGTATCTCTCTTATTTTATACATGTTATAAAATAAGGTGCACCAAATAGTTATAACAATAGAAAAATATACTTCGATCAAGAGTTGTTATAACAGCAGTTGTTTGGCAAATTCCCAAACAACAACACCCGCAGTTACCGATACATTTAGTGAGTGTTTAGTGCCTAATTGGGGTATTTCAAGGCAGCTGTCGCAGCAATCTATCACCGTTTGTTTCACGCCTTTTACCTCATTACCGAACACTACGGCGTATTTCTTCGCACGGTTTAACCGTAGTGTCTGTAACTTAACGGAGCCTTCGGCTTGCTCTACGGCATAACAAAAATAGCCCTCCAGTCTTAGTTGCCGTATTGCCTTTTCGGTCTGCGCAAAGTATTTCCACTCTACACTGTTTTCACCTCCAAGTGCTGTTTTATGTATTTCGGCACTGGGAGGCGTGGCCGTAATGCCGCAAAGATATACGGCTTCCACGCGAAAAGCATCGCAGGAGCGGAACACAGAGCCTACATTATGAAGCGAACGCACATCATCGAGCACAACAACGAGCGGCAACTTCGGGGCTTCTTTGAACTCTTCCACCGTGAGGCGGTGCATCTCTATGGTCTTCAGTTTGCGCATATCAGCAGCTTATTCAACATCCTGTTCGCTTTCTTTCGTCTTGTATGCCAGCGCATACAAGCGTACCTGTTTCACCATAGCAAGCAATCCGTTGCTGCGAGTAGGCGAAAGATGGTCTTTCAATCCTATCTTATCGATGAAATAGAGGTCGGCATCGAGGATTTCCTGTGGTGTATGATTGTTGATTACCCGTATAAGCAAAGCAATGATACCTTTTACTATAAGGGCATCACTATCGGCAGTAAACACGAGTTTACCGTCTATATAATCGCACTGGAGCCACACCCGACTCTGACATCCGTCAATAAGATTAGACTCGGTTTTATACTTTTCATTCAATACATCGAGCTCATTACCCAAATCGATGAGCATTTGATATTTGTCCATCCAGTCGGTAAACTCCGAAAACTCTTCTATTATCTCGTCTTGCAGTTCGTTTATTGTCATAATAGGTGATTGGTTTATCTGAATCATAATGCCACTCTGCCAGCCATAAATGCACTGCCTATGCCCGACAGAGTGCCTGAATATTTTCGCTAAGAACCGGCGGCGGCGGTTTTCACCAGTTTGAATACCTTATCGTTAGGCCTTACCTTTGCAGGCACGGGCAGCGATATACGCCAGCCCTTTTGAGCTCTGTCTACGGTATGCAGGTCGTATCGTATCTCTTCAGCATCGAGATACATCACGCCGGTAGTAGGTCCGGTGATTAAAAGATGTTCGCCTAAGTTTATTTCAGAGGCTTCTACTGCAATTTCAGCTACGCTCAATTTAGAAAAGAACTTCACTACTTTGCCTACAAGCACCTTCTTTTCGGTGGCTACAGAGCCATAATGTTTGTTCCATTCGCCCAGCTTCTGCCCCTGATAATAGCCATCCCAAAAGCCTCGGTTGAATACCTTGGCCAATCGTTCATCCCATCCATCTTTCTTATCTTCGGTAAACGTGCCTTCAAGAACACTCTTTATTGCCTCACGATAGCATCTGACAACGGTGTAAACATATTCGGGGCCACGCGCTCTACCCTCTATCTTGAACACCCGCACGCCTGCTTTCATCATCTTATCGATGAAACGCACCGTTTTCAGGTCTTTCGGACTCATAATATATTTATTGTCTACTTCGAGTTCGGTACCCGTCTCTTTGTCGGTTACGATATACGAACGGCGACAGAGCTGCATGCATTCGCCGCGGTTGGCCGAACGGGCCGTATTGTCGAGACTTAGGTAACACTTGCCCGAAACGGCCATACAAAGGGCTCCGTGGCAGAACATTTCAATGCGGATAAGGCCGCCTTTCGGCCCTACAATGTGCTGCTCTACGATTTGTCGGTATATTTCAGCCACCTGATCCATATTGAGTTCGCGCGCCAGCACTACTACATCGGCAAAACGGGCATAAAATTTAAGCGCATCAATATTCGATATATTGAGCTGAGTGCTAAGGTGTACTTCCACTCCTATGCTGTTGCAATAGGTCATTACCGCCACATCCGAAGCGATAACCGCCGTAATTTCGGCCTCTTTCGCAGCCTCCACAATGCGGTGCATCGTATCAATATCCTCGCCATAGATTACGGTATTCACAGTGAGATATGTCTTTATGCCGTGCTCCTTGCACGTAAGAGCTATTTCGCGCAGGTCGTCTATCGTGAAATGATTGGCCGAATGAGAACGCATATTAAGCTGTCCGATGCCGAAATACACAGAATTTGCACCGGCTTGTATGGCTGCCGAAAGACTCTCGCGTGAGCCTACAGGCGCCATAATCTCGTATTCATTGATGTTTTGTTCTATCATTAAAACTGTTTATTTTTCAAGAAATCGATCAATGTAAATGATGGATAACCTCGGAAAAACTTGATTTGAACGAATATATAAAGGCGACGACGAGCCGGAATTATCCGCAGATAATATTTTTAAGAATGGTAACTACACGCATTCAATGCAACTTGCAAGGCCGGATAACCGTCATTTCAACGGTTGCAAAGATACTGCAAATTAAGATAAATGCAAAATTTTTAGGCTGGAAAAGACTATAGATAACTGTACCATTCCTTGCTGAAGAATTGATTATTCATTTAAAAATATTCCGGAAACCTTAAATTCTATTTGTATTTTTTTGTAAATTTGCAAAGTATATTCATACATTATTCTTCTGATAATGCTGAACGTTGATACAGAAAAACTCTTGATATCGGCACTTATCAACGGCGATGAACAAGCGTTCGACATGGTCTTTGTAAACTATTTCCCAAAGATCAAAAATTTCGTAACCGCATTTTGTGGCGATGAAGATGTGGCAGAGAATATTGCTCAAGACTTGTTCATGAACCTTTGGATTAAACGGGAAACGCTGGTAGAGATAGAGAACTTGAAGTCTTACATGTTTGCCATTGCCCGCAATGCTGCCTATCATTACCTGCAAAATACGGTAAGGTATAGCCATACTACAGCCTTCGACGAGCACATAAAGGATGAGTCGGCATCAGCAATAGATATTCTTTATCGCGATGAACTCGAAAAAATGATTCAACAGGAGATGGAAAAAATGCCGGAACAACGGCGCCGTATTTTTGAGATGAGCCGCATGGAAGGACTCTCGAATACGGATATTGCGAAGAAACTCGATATCAGTAAACGGACCGTTGAGACGCATATATCGCTCGCCTTGGCAGATTTACGCAAAATATTACCTACAATTATCCTTTTAATTCTTTTTAACAAGATGTGATTACGTGTATCTTTTCTTTTTCTACTCTATTATATGAAAAGGAAAAGATCATGAATAACAAAACTGCATATAGAATTATACGCGACTTTATTGACGGCATCATTCCCATCCGATATCGCAATGTAGTAGCACGATGGATTGCATCTGACCGGAATATGGAGGAAAAAGACGCCGCTATGAAGACAATATGGGAACAGACGGAAGGTGATAATTCGGCGGTTAACAAATCGCTTATTACGTTTCGATGCAACCGTGATGACTATGAAGACAGCCTGAGGTACAAACGTACAATACGCATGATTTTACGCTATGCTGCCATACTCGCATTGCCACTCCTTACGGGAGCATTGGTTTGGCACTATACTTCTTCACATTATTATATAGCAAGCGAGATGGTTGAACTTTATGTGCCCGAAGGCAAAACCGACAGTCTGGTGCTTTCAGACGGTACGATTGTAACCGCTAATGGAGGTTCCACATTTCTTTATCCACGGGAATTTAATCGTAAAAACGGCTATCGTAACGTATATTTGCAAGGCGAAGCGCACTTCAATGTAGCCAAAGATACCGACAAACCTTTTATTGTTAATATAGGAAAACTGAAAGTGCAAGTACACGGCACGCAATTCAATGTAAAAGCATATCCCAACAACAGACACATTATTACTACCCTCGAGGAAGGACAGGTAAGCGTTTATGACTCTAAATCGGCCACAACTCTCGCTCCTAACGAGCAGGCAGACTATGACAAAGTGAGCGGGTTACTAACAAAAAACCATGTAGATGCAGCAAGATTTAATAGTTGGACAGCCGGCAATTTGTTCTTCGATCAACAGAAACTTGAGGAAATTCTCACTGATTTGGAGCACAAATATAATGTGAAGTTCCGCATAGATCCATCCGTAGACTTAGAACATCGTTATACAATGAACTTTAAATATACCGAAACTATAGATGATGTACTCAAGGTTATATCCAAGTTATCTAAAGGATTAAGATATTACAAACAAGGTCAAATCATTAAACTCTATCAAGAGAGAAAGGAGTTGTCACACTGAAAAAAGGATGCCTACGCATCTGAAATCGAAAATCTATTCTACCAACCTACACCCCACTAAGCAATCATGTAAATCATTAAAATCTACTCATGAAACAATATCTAACAACATTTTATAATACCATCATGTGCAAAAGGGGCATAACAATCGTTGTCATTGCACTGTTGGTATCTGTGACAGTGCCTGCACAGACAATCAAACTGACAAGTACCAAGGCAACAATGCATACCTTGATACAGGCTATAGAGAAGCAGACGAACATGTCGGTGGACTATAGTCAAAATACAATCGACCTAAATAAAACCGTAAATGTAAGTTCCAATTCACTCTCATTGCAAAACCTACTTGCACAGATGTTGCGGGGTACAGGACTCAATTACAACATCTCGAATCGCCACATCATCATTACTCACAACGTAAATAAAGCGCAACAAGGCAATAATACTCATAAAAAAGAAGTTAAAGGCCGTGTTGTAGATGCATCGGGCGAGCCTTTGATCGGCGTAAGTGTAAAAGTGAAAGGTACTAACAATGCTACAGTAACCGATATCGATGGCAATTATTCAATCAATGCCAATGGCAACGATGTGCTGGAGTTCTCTTATGTAGGTTTCACTCCGAAAGAGGTTAAAGCAAACAGCAATAATATTGATGTATCGATGAGTGAAGATTCGAAAGAATTGACAGAGGTTGTTGTGACGGCTCTCGGTATCAAACGCGAGCAGAAGGCATTAAGTTACAATGTGCAACAAATAAAAGGTGACGATCTTTCTACCAATAAAGACGCCAACTTTATCAACTCTTTAAACGGTAAAGTTGCAGGTGTTAACATCAACGCTTCCTCATCTGGTGCCGGTGGAGCATCCAAAGTAGTGATGCGTGGTGCCCGTTCAATAGGCCAATCAAGTAATGTTCTTTATGTTATTGATGGCGTCCCAATGTACAATACCGGCGGTGAAGGTGACTCCGAGTTCGGTTCTAACGGTACTTCGGAAGGCATTGCCGATATCAATCCCGAAGATATTGAGTCGATGTCCGTACTGACCGGTGCAGCGGCAGCGGCACTCTATGGTGAAAAGGCGTCCAATGGAGCCATTGTTATCACTACTAAAAAAGGTAGTATAGGGCGCACCGTATTCACGATATCACAATCAACAGAATTCTCAACAGCATTTCGTATGCCCGAATTTCAGAACAGATACGGCACAGGTTCTATGCTCCGAAATACAGGAGCAGACTCGTATAGTTGGGGAAAACCACTAAACGAAGCCAACTACAGAGGATATGATCCGGCTAAAAACTATCTGAAGACTGGTATTATGACTACAGAATCTTTCACTCTTTCTACCGGAACAGAGAAAAACCAGACATTCTTTTCTGCAAGTGCACTGAACTCCGGAGGCATTATTCCCAATAATAAATACAACCGATATAACTTCACTGTACGCAATACAACAAGCATGTTGAATGATCGTATGACACTTGATATAGGAGCAAGTTATATTATTCAGAACGATCGCAATATGACCAATCAGGGCGTATATGCCAATCCTTTGGTGACAGCTTACCTATATCCACGCGGTAATGACTATAATGACATGGCGATGTTCGAGCGTTGGAACACACAACGTCGTATATATGTACAGAATTGGAACGACTTGATCAGCGAACTTGTTGGGCAAAATCCTTACTGGATCAATTATCGTAACCAACGTACAAATAAGAAATATCGCTACATGATGAATGCTGGATTAAGCTATAAAGTAACGGATTGGTTAAACGTGGCTGCACGTATTCGTATCGATAATGCCAACAATACTTACGAACAGAAGTATTACGGAACAACCAATACAACCCTGACAGACGGCTCACTAAACGGCTATTACGGCATAAGTAAAACCAATGACAAGCAAACTTACGGTGATGTATTGGCAACAGTTCATAAAAATTTCTTTGATGAACGCCTCTCTCTGAATGCCAATATAGGCGCTTCTCTCTCTGATCTTAAGTCGAACTCATTGGGAGATTCGGGTCCTATACGCGAAGATTTAATTCCAAATGTCTTTACTACGACACAGATCGATGCAGCACGTTTGAAGCCCGGACAGTCAGGATATCATGAACAAACGAAGTCTATTTTTGGGAGTTTGGAGTTAGGTTGGGCAAGTCAATACTATCTAACGCTAACAGCTCGCAACGATTGGCCTTCTATGTTGGCCGGTCCTCACTCGGATAAATCTTCATTTTTCTATCCTTCGGTGGGTGCTTCATGGATTATCTCGGAAACTTTCAAATTACCTAAAGCGATAAATTACCTAAAGGTACGCGGCTCTTTTGCATCAGTCGGTCTCTCATTTCCGCGCAATATTGCCAACCCGAAATACCCATGGAACAGCAATCTAAAGCAATGGAGTTCGCAGACTCTCTATCCCATGTATACTTTAAAACCCGAACGCACAGACTCTTGGGAGGTAGGTTTGCAAACACGTCTGTTCAAACATTTCAACTTAGATGTTACTCTATATTCTACAAAGACGTATAATCAAACCTTCAACCCCGATATTTCAGTATCTTCAGGTTATAGTGCTATATATATACAAACGGGTAACGTAAGCAACAAAGGCATTGAACTGGCACTCGGTTACAACAATACATGGGGCGACTTATCATGGTCTTCCAACTATACGTTCAGTGCCAACAAGAATAAAATCAATGAATTGGTACGCAATTATGTACACCCGGAAACGGGCGCAATTATCAATAAAGACCGTCTTGATGTAGGTGGATTAGGCTCAGCTCACTTCATTTTAAAAGAAGGAGGCTCACTGGGCGACCTTTATTCATTGGTAGATGTAATGCGCGACAGCCAAGGAAAAATATACGTAGACAGCCAAGGAAAAGTGTATAAGAATACGAATGTAAAAGACATTAAGTTAGGCTCAGTATTCCCGAAGTGTAATATGGCGCTACGTAACGATTTTGCATGGAAGGGTTTGAACTTTGGTTTCCTATTGTCGGCACGCTTTGGTGGTATTGCTTATTCGGCAACACAAGCCCATCTTGATAACTATGGAGTATCGAAAGCCACTGCAAAAGCTCGCGATTTAGGATATGTTTCTATCAACGGAGGCGACAATTATGTAAACCCGGAAGTATGGTATTCTACAATTGGAGCAAGCGACGGTATTCCGCAATTCTACACATATAGTGCAACAAACATACGCTTACAGGAGGCTACCATTGGCTATACGTTCAAAAAGAACTTATTTTTCGGCATAGGAGACCTCACGGTTTCGCTCATCGGACGTAACCTTTGGATGATTTATTGTAAAGCTCCTTTCGATCCTGAAACCACAGCTACCACAGGTAACTACTATCAGGGAATAGACAGATTTATGACACCAAGTACCAGAAATCTTGGTTTCAATATCAAACTTAAATTCTAAATTCGAAATCTATGAAACAGTATAAAAACATTATATTGTCAACAGTATCAGCCGGACTTCTATTAGGAGTTACGAGTTGTACCAACAGTTATGAGCAATATAACCAAGACGAATATGCCGTAAGCAGAGAAGAAATGCAGCGAGATGCTTACTCTTTGAGCTCTGCCATGCTGAACCTCGAGGGCTGGGTAATACCTACAGATGTCAATACCAACCAGTTTACCGAATGTTTGTGTGGCGGTTCGTATGGCGGATACATAGCTGATTCTAATTCAGGTTTCTCGGGTAAGAACTTCGCACAGTACAGTCCGGAGAACGGATGGAGCCGTGTATTGTTCAAAGATATCATTCCTAAAATGTTCATTTACAGCAACGAGGTAGACAAAGTAACGAATGAAGCTGTTCCGCGTGCCGTGGCTAAAATCATTAAAGTGGCAGGCATGCATCGCGTAACAGATGCTTACGGACCTATACCTTATTCTAAAGTCGGTCTTAACGGGGAGATAACGGCTCCTTACGACTCGCAAGAAGATGTCTATAATCTAATGTTCGAACAACTCAACAATGCCATTACTGCATTGACTTCCAATCGTACAGCAGACTTCAGTGCCAAAGCCGACAAGGTATATAACGGCAATGTGGAGCATTGGATCAAGTTCGCAAACTCATTGAAACTACGCTTGGCCATGCGCATCTCAAAGGTTGCACCCGCCAAGGCACAACAAATGGCAGAAGAAGCTGTGAGGCATGAAATCGGTGTGATGACTTCCAATGCAGATAATGCAACACTTACACTTTCGAGTACCAATCCGTTTAGGGTGATTATGTATGAGTACAACGGGGGCGACTCCCGTATCAGTGCAGATATCACTACTTATATGAACGGTTACAACGATCCGCGAAGAGATGCGATATTCACAAAATCTACCTTTACAAGAAGCGGTATCACTAATGGGTATTTCGGCATACGCAACGGTATTCAGATACCCGACGGAGCCACTGCACATGCCTATTCTAACTACAATGTAAATACTGATACGAAGATACTTTGGATGAATGCCGCCGAAGTTTCGTTCCTCTGTGCCGAAGGGGCATTGCGCGGATGGAACATGGGCAATACTGCCAAGCACTTCTATGAGCAGGGCATACGCCTTTCGTTCGAACAATGGGGCGTGTCTGGTGCCGACACCTATATAGCCAATACCACGGCAACACCGGCACAATACACCGATCCTATGGGCACCAATTCCTATAACGGACAGCCGTCGACCATCACGATTGCTTGGGATGATGCTGCTTCTATGAGTACCAATTTAGAGCGTATTATCACACAAAAATGGCTGGCTAACTTCCCATTAGGGCAAGAATCTTGGTCTGAATACCGTCGCACAGGGTATCCGAAATTTATGCCTGTCGTTGTTAACAATAGCGGTGGAATCGTTAACTCCAACCGTGGAGCACGCCGACTTGCCTACCCTCAGGAAGAGCGCACCAACAACTACGAGAATTACAATGCAGCTCTAAGTCTCTTAGGAGGTACAGATAACATGGCTACAGATGTATGGTGGGCACGATAGATAGCTATTATATTACAGAAAAACAAAATAAGATAAAAACACAGTTATGAAATATATCATTAAGAATATTGCATACTCGATGACTTGCCTTGCCATGATATTACTTATGGGAAGTTGCAATACGGATATCGAACCCGTAGACATCAACGAACCGGGGATAGATAAACAAAACCCGGAACTGTATGCCAAATACCTTACTTCGCTAAAGGCTTACAAGAACAGCAAGCATAAAGTAGTGTTGGGATGGTTCGATAACAGTGCAAAAATGCCTGCATCGCAGGGGCAGAATATACATTCCGTGCCCGATAGTCTGGACTATATTGTACTTAAATATCCGGCAGATCTTAACGAAAGGGAATACAAAGAGATCACAAACCTACGACAGCAAAAGGGAACAAAGGTAATGTACGATATCAGTTTCGAAACTATAAAAAGCACATACGACAAAGCTTTGAAGGCTTTCAATGAGAACCCGGCCAATCAAGGAAAGGCTTTTACAGCTTTCAACAGTTGGTTAATCGACTCTGTTCAGGTAAAACTCGCCCTTTGCGACCGGTATAACTACGACGGAGTGGTAATGTCTTTCGAAGGTAAGGTAACAATTTATATGACCGAGGCCGAAAAAACAAAAATGCTCGAACAGGAGAATGTTTTCATCGGAATTGCCAAAGACTGGAAAGAGCGCCATACAAATAAAACGTTAATATTGGCAGGTAAGCCGCAAAACATTACGAATCAAGAGATCTTTACCATGGCTTCTTACATCATTATTCCTTGTCAGAGCGCCACAACAGAGGGCAAACTCGCCTATAATATGGGTAAGGCGGCTGTCGAAGGTGTACCTACCGATAAATTCATACCGATGGTTTCCACGACTTCTCTCGATGCTACAGACCTGAAAACAGGCTATTGGGTGAACAATGTGGTTGCAGTATTGGGTGCTGCCAAGTGGGTTGCAAGCGATCATACAGGCTATCAAATAGCAGGACTTGCTATCGATAACGTCAACACAGACTACTATCATGCGAACTTCACCTACCCCACAGTCCGGAAAACCATTTCTATTATCAATCCAACCGTTAAAAAATAAAGCGATATGAAGAATATACTAAAATATTTGCCTTTGGCTTTTATTACCCTTTTCATGGCATCATGTCAAGATAACAATGAAGAGAATTTCGCAAACAAAGCATACATCGATGCTGCTGAGATGACCTCTGAAACAGTTATCAAAAGGAATGTAGGCACCATAACAAAGACTTTGACCATCGCTACATCGCGCCCCGCAGAGAACGAGATCAATGCTCAAATAACGGTAGAAAAGTCGATGGTCGGCACTTACAACAAGGTCTATTATGCCAATGCAGAGCTGCTTCCCGATACTTGTTATAAGGTTAAGGTAAGTAAAATGACGATCAACAAGGGAAGTGTGAAGAGTACTGAAGCCTCGATCGATTTCTCTAAGCTCGGTAGTCTTGACCGGAGTAAGACTTATGTCTTGCCCGTAACGGTACAAACGAGCGATATCGACCTTCTCGCCTCTGCCAAACAGTATTATTATGTATTCCGTGCAGGCGCGCTGATTAACGTTGTAGCAGACATACAAGATAACTATTTGGAGATTTATCCGTGGAAGAACGAAAGTCGTGTAGCCAATATGCACAAGATAACCATGGAGGCTTTGATCTTTCCGCGTGAGTTCGGACAGCTTATTTCTACAGTGATGGGTATAGAAGGAAGTTTTCTTATGCGTATCGGAGATTCCGGTATTCCCGACAATCAAATCCAGATAGCCACATCGGAAGGTAACTTTACCAATAGTAATCTAAAGCTCACGCCGGGTGTGTGGTCGCATGTAGCAATGACATACGATGAAAGTGCAAAAACTATCTGTGTGTATATCAACGGAAAGTTGATGGCTTCGGATAACAATTTCCGTGCATATATAAACATTGTAGGCAACGGTGGAGACCGTAACTTCGATATCGGACGCTCATATGACGATAGCCGCGACCTTAACGGATGCATCTCCGAAGCCCGCATATGGGACGTTGTACGTACGCAAGAGGAGATTGCCAACAGTATTTATACGGTGGAACCGACCTCTCAGGGCCTCGTTGCATACTGGAAATTCGATGATCAATCTTCGTTCATCGTTAAAGACTATTCTGGCAATGGGAATGATATAAAGGCCATAAAATCGGCACTTAAATGGCAAAATGTATCGTTGCCGGCCACTAATTAACTAAGAAAATCGATAAATTATGAAGTATATAAATTTAAATAAGATAAAGGTTTTAGGGCTTATTCTTTGCACAGGAAGCCTTATTACCTCCTGTTCAGACAGCATTGATGTACCGAAGGTCAGCGAAAACCCGTATCAGTCTGCCGACAAAACATTGGCATTTATTACCGATAAGTATGGTGCCAGCAATCTCGATTCGCTTATCTTCTCCGACAAAGGGGCCACTGATTTTTACGTAAACCTGAACAATGCGCCTCAAACTTCGCAGGAATATGCCATCGTTTACGATGCTACATCACTTAATAAGTATAATCTTGCCCATGGAACAGATATCAAACCGCTGCCCGAAGAGTTGGTAACAATCGACGGAGTTGCCACCGTCAAGGCCGGTGAAACGAAATCTTCTGCCGTTAAAGTGGCTTACACTTCTGCCAATCAGTTAGAGAAAAATGGCACATATGCCATTCCTCTGACCGTTAAAGGTAGCGGTGCACAAGCTTCCGCAGACAAAGGAGAATTCGTACTTTTGGTAAAAGACATCACTAAAATGCCGAATTGCCACAAAGAAAACGGCCTGCAAGTAATCAGTTGTATGGAGATTAACGATGCTAACCCATTGTATAATCTTTGCTTTACATTAAAAGAAAGTGGCAAATACTTCTTTGATCAGGTAATTCTCTTTTCCGGAAATATCAACTACAATGCCGAGACGGGCGAAGTATACAACTACAACAACGAAAACATCTCGCAGTGCCTCAATTTCAAGGAGAAATATCTTGCACCTTTGCAACAAAAAGGTATGAAAGTTATTCTTGGTATCTTAGGCAATCATGATCGCTCCGGAGTGGCAAATCTCAGTAAAGAAGGCGCCAAAGCATTTGCCGCCGAACTTAAATCGGTATGCGATGCATATAATTTAGACGGTGTGTTTTTCGATGATGAATATTCCTCCTATGGCAGCTATCCGGGCTTTGTAAGTCCGTCAAATGCGGCAGCTTCCCGCCTTTGTTATGAAACAAAGAAAGCAATGCCCGACAAATTAGTAGAGGTATATGTATACAACCGTACGAGATCACTGCCCTCTGTAGATGGACAGACATCCGGAACTTTCGTCGATTACGGTATACATGATTACGGAGGCACCAGCGACTTGAGCAGTAATTACCCCGGGATGCCTAAAACAGGAATGATATTGGGCTCTATTGAATGTGCTCGAGGTTACGCTTCATCTGCAAGTGTTTATGAAAACATAAAGAACAATAAATACGGTGGAACTATGGTTTTCGGTTTATCACCCGACCGTACACCTATGAATGTACTAAATAGAGTTGCCCATGCATTCTATGGTGAAGACGTTGTTCGCATAGGAACATATAAGAAAGATTGGTAAAACAAAATACAGAAAACAACAATGAAAACAAAATATTTATATGCAATAGCAATGTCTCTCGTGCTTGCATTCGGTTTTACCGGATGCAGCAACGACGACGATCTTGCAAATCCGATTCCGGAAGCCAAGGAGAAAAGCAAGCTTACCTTCGACACAGATACCTTGAAAGTAAGCGTTGGAGAGCCGGCAACCTTTAATATAACAGCGGGTGGAGGCGACTATAAAGTCATCAGCGAGAACCCTAAAATAGCGCAAGGTACTGTAAACGGAAGCATTGTCACCATTACCTGTTCCGATAAAGGGCTTACCGCAATTATCATATCCGATGCAGATGGCAACTATAAACGGCTAACGGTTAAGTCTATGTATACCGTTCTTGCCCTCAATAAAGAAAATGTATCTGTAGGAATGAAGCTCGGTCATGACGACGGAAAGGACAAAGTAATCGTGAAAAAAGGCAATGGAGGCTACACAGCATCAAGTGCCGACGAGAATATTGCCAAGGTTTCAAGGATCGAGAACGATTCGGTAATCGTAATACAAGGTGTGGCTACAGGCTCTACAACTGTAACTGTTACAGACATGATGGGCCTCTCGAAGACGGTAAACGTAACTGTAGAGACGACAACCATACCCTATACCGAAGAAGAAAAGAAGGAAATCATGAATAATAGAGAGTATCGACTTTGCTGGGATGGCACAACTAAGAGCGAAACACAGGTAAACACCATGGAGAACGGGCAGCATAAAATGGGCTGGGATTATGGATGGGAATCCTATAAATATTACTGGGCCTACGTTTATTTTACCGGTGATCTGACCGTAGGCAAGAAAACTAATGGCAAAATAAGCGCAAAGTTAGGCTATTCGAAACCCGAGAACGAGTATGAAGATGTAGAGGTTGAGATCATCAAGAATGACGGTTTGTACGTTTGGGGCATCATGTCTGTAATCAAAAACAACTATCTCCACTACGGCTACTTCTGTCAACCTATCCCATAAGATACATATTGAACAATCGCAATTAAAAACAAACTCACATTATAGGGGGCAGTCTTTCAAGAGATTGCTCCCACACTTTTTCCCCGATTTCGATAAAAACATGTAAGGTTCTTACAGATAATTGCGTATCTTTGCATGCACATTGTAAACCGAAAAAACGGTTATCGTCAAATGAAAAGGAATGTTCTTATATTCTTATTCGGCATGTCTATCGCCGTTACACTGTTGGTCTGTTGCCGACAGACTGTACGTGTATCGCCGGCAGACATGCCGTTTACCTGCGACGCCATGCTCAAACATACACCGATAAAGAACCAAGGAAACAGCGAATATTGCTGGGTTTACGCCATGCTTGCCACTATAGAGAGCGAACACATTATGCAGGGCGACTCGATAAATCTTTCGTCTGCTTATGTCATTCGTATGATGCTCCGCGACGAAGCGGTAAAATATTACTTCTCGAAAGGAAAAGGAAACATCGTTATGCGGGGCATGTGTTCCATGCTTCCGGCTTTATTGGAGAAACATGGCATAGAGGCATTCGACGCATTCGAGGATAATAACGGGATTAACTACCGTGTGCTCTGCCGAAAGCTGATGCGTGAAGCCGATTTAAACATAGCGATACGCAGCGGTTTACAGCATTTGAACGCACGTATAGATAAGGTATTGGACGATAATATGGGATATCTGCCCCGCACGGTATTCATGTTCGGTGCTGAATATACGCCTGTGGAATTCGCCCATAGCGTGTGTCTGCCAAACGAATACCTTGCGTTTACGAGCTTTACGCACCATCCTTTCTACCGCAGTTTCGTGCTCGAAGTGCCCGACAACCGGCTGAACGATGCCTTTATGAACCTACCCATAGACTCGTTGATGCACACGATAGAACAATCGTTGCACCGAGGTCATCCTGTTTGTTGGGAAGGGGATATCAGCGAAAAGGGCTTTTCGTTCGATAGAGGCATCGCTGTTTTGCCGAACGAAAGCAGGCAAGTAACGCAACAAATACGGCAACGAGCTTTCGAAACCCTACAGACTACCGACGATCATGCTATGGAACTCGTCGGCATGGCGCACGATAAAACGGGCCGAAAGTACTTCATTGCCAAGAACAGTTGGGGCACCAATAATCCTTATGGCGGACTTATATACCTGTCGTATAACTATGTAAAGCTCAAAACCATTGCTGTATTTCTCTCCAAAAACGCCTTCGACCGTCGAAAGAACTATATTCTATCTTTAAAAAACACAAAGAAGAATTAACTCTACCCTATCTTGTCAGCACCGTATATATACCACCTTTTACAACGATTTCATACGCTTTAGAAAGCTAAATACGCCGATTAGGTTCATCGGTCTGCTTTACTTCTTGCCGTAAATCAGTCCTACACCGGTCATCATTCCGCGTACCTGCATGAATTTAGGCATCATCCACTGCCGTTCTGCATTCGCTATATAGTTGATTTCGCTGATGCCTTCCGCTTTCAGATCATCGATAAACTCCTGCATATCCCCATAAAGACTCTTCCAACCGAATAGGTCTTGGAAAGCAAAACTGCCGCCCTTCTTGACCACACGCAATGCTTCACGCACCACAAGGCGTTTGTCTGGCTGCGTTTTAACTTCATGGAAAACGAAATTGCTCACGGCTGCATCGAACGTACCGTCGGCAAAGTCGAGCTTCGAAGCATCGCCCTTTTGGAAATGCGTATGCGCTCCTACGCCTTCGAGTGCTGCATTATTTTCGCATTGACTTTTGGCATAATCCCATCCGAAGCCCCAGTAATCGATGCCGGTAATATCGGCTTCGGGGAATTTCTTGGCACATCTCACGGTCAAGGCAGCAGCTCCACAGCCGATATCGAGCAGACGTCCGTGCCCGTCCCAGTCGAGATGATCCACCAAAAAGGCATGTATCTTGGCCATAAGTCCGCCACCTTCGAAAGAAAACTGCCAATGACAGAGGTACATATAGGCAGATATTGCCAATGCCGCCACCGACAATACGCCCAATACAACGGATAAAATGAGTACCTTGAACCATAAGATAGAGATAAAAAACAATAGGAGCACCGCTCCCGAAACCGAATAAAGAATGCGCAAGAGAGTATTTGGAACCCAATTGCCATAACTGATTTTCTGCTGTTTCATGACCATTTAATTACATTATAGATAACCCGCCCGTTCTGAAAATCCATAAAATACAACCGACAAGTAATTTCTGTGCAAAGATAATCTATAATCTGTATGTTCACAATACTTAAAAGTTAGGATTTTCGGATACGCCGCTTTTTTCATACCTTTGCATCTTCTAAAATAACAAAACCTATGGTAACAGATACAAAGATCAGGCTGGGAATACTCGATTTCGACGGTACCATTGCCGATACACAAACACTTATCGTAGATACTATGCAGGGGGTAATCGAAGAACTCGGTTTAGAGAAGCGTACAAGAGCGCAGTGCGCAGCCATGATCGGATTACCTCTTGAGAAGACGTTTTCTACACTTATCCCGATGAGCGACGAGATGAACCGACGCTGTGCAGAGGCTTACGAGCGTATATACCGCGAGAAGAATACCCTCGGAGCGGTGACATTGTTCCCCCATGTCTACGAAACGTTAGAGAAACTCCATGCACACGGAACCGTTCTCACCATCGCTTCGAGCCGCCACAGATGGTCTCTTATAGACTTCGTCGAGCGCTTTGGCATCGAAAAATTCATTACCTATATCTTGGGAGCAGACGATGTAACGCATGCAAAGCCTCATCCCGAACCTGTACTGAAGACGCTGCAAGAGCTGCACTTTACCCCCGAAGAGGCATTAGTCGTGGGAGATACCGTTTACGACATTAAGATGGGACAAGGTGCTGAAGTACATACGTGCGGCGTAACCTACGGCAACGGAACCCGAAAAGATATGATTTCGACTCGGTCAGAATACATCGTAGACGACTTCGATCAGTTGCTCGAAATAATCGGATAGCCCGTCTATGCGCCTTACATATACTACCTATAACGGATAAAGCATACATCTGCCGTCTACAGATGTATGCTTTATCGCTACTGTAATAATCACACGGAAAAATATTTTGTAGCCTATAACGTAGTTGCTTCTGCCAAAAATTACAGACAGAATAAAGAAAATATTCCACTTTTTTCTTAACTTTGCAACTACATATTTTATTTATACACACGAAGAAACATAGAAAACAGCACGATATATGGAATATAATTTCAGAGAAATCGAGAAGAAATGGCAACACAGATGGGTAGAAAACAAGACCTACAAGGTTGTTGAAGACAAGACAAAAAAGAAGTTCTACGTACTCAACATGTTTCCCTACCCCTCTGGAGCAGGCCTTCATGTGGGCCATCCGTTGGGTTATATCGCTACTGATATCTATGCCCGTTACAAACGGCAGAAAGGTTTCAACGTGCTGAACCCGATGGGTTACGATGCTTACGGGCTGCCCGCCGAACAGTACGCCATACAGACAGGGCAACATCCTGCCGTTACTACTGCCAAAAATATAGCCCGCTATCGCGAACAATTGGATAAGATAGGCTTCTGTTTCGACTGGGACCGCGAGGTTAAAACCTGCGATCCGGCATATTACAAATGGACTCAATGGGCATTCCGCAAGATGTTCGAATCGTATTACGATACCGCAGAACAGAAAGCCATGCCCATTGCAAGGCTCATAGAAGAGATAACCGCCAAAGGTACGAAAGCTCTCCACGCGGCTTGTTCCGAAGAAATAGATGTAACGCCCGAAGCATGGAAAGCCATGAACGAGGTGGAACAGCAGCAATTGTTGATGAATTATCGGATAGCATACCTTGGTGAAACGATGGTTAACTGGTGCCCGGGACTGGGCACGGTGCTGGCTAATGATGAGGTAGTAGATGGTGTTAGCGTGCGTGGAGGCTATCCTGTGGTGCAAAAGAAGATGCGTCAATGGTGCCTGCGTGTGTCGGCTTACGCACAAAGACTGTTAGACGGACTCGAATATATCGACTGGACAGACTCGTTAAAGGAAACACAACGCAACTGGATAGGGCGATCTGAAGGTGCTGAAGTTACCTTCAAAGTGGCCGACAACGATACTGTTCTTACGATATTTACCACGCGTGCCGATACTATGTTCGGCGTTACATTCATGGTTTTGGCCCCCGAAAGCGAATATGTGGCACAAGTAACGACCGCAGAACAAGAAATAGCAGTCTTAGATTATCTGGATTACGTGAAAAAACGTACCGAATTGGAACGTATATCAGACCGTAAAGTAACGGGAGTCTTTACGGGTAGCTACGCCATCAATCCCTTTACGGGCGACAGAATACCTATCTGGATAAGCGAATACGTACTCGCAGGCTACGGAACCGGTGCAATTATGGCCGTTCCGGCGCACGACTCGCGCGACTATGCCTTTGCCAAACACTTCCATCTTCCCATTGTACCGCTGATAGAAGGTGCAGATGTGAGCGAAGAAAGCTACGATGCCAAGGAAGGAACAGTATGTAACAGTCCGGCAGAAGGTAAAAACACCGAGTTTTCTCTCAACGGATTGAGTGTGAAAGAGGCTATTGCAGCCACCAAAAAATATGTTGCCGAGAAGGGTATAGGTCGTGTAAAAGTGAATTATCGACTGCGCGATGCCATCTTCTCCCGCCAACGTTATTGGGGTGAACCGTTCCCCGTGTACTACAAAGACGGCATGCCATATATGATACCCGAGGCATGTTTGCCGCTCGAATTGCCCGAAATAGACAAATATGAACCCACCGAAACGGGCGAACCTCCATTGGGACACGCCAAAAAATGGGCTTGGGATGCGGTGAACAACAAAGTTGTAGAGAAAACGCTCATAGACAACAAGACCGTTTTCCCTATAGAACTCTGCACCATGCCGGGCTTTGCAGGCTCGTCGGCTTACTATCTACGCTACATGGACCCGCATGATAATGATGCTCTTGTAGCCAAAGATATCGACGAGTATTGGCAGAATGTAGATTTGTATGTGGGAGGTACCGAGCATGCAACGGGCCACTTGATCTATTCGCGGTTCTGGAATAAGTTCCTATATGATTATGGTGTGTCGTGTAAAGAGGAGCCTTTCAAGAAACTGATCAATCAGGGAATGATACAAGGACGGTCGAACTTCGTATACAGAATAAACAACGACGACCACAATGCAGCGCCTGTATTCGTATCGCTTGCACTAAAGGATAAATACGAAACTACGCCCATCCACGTCGATGTGAACATTGTACACGGCGATGTTCTTGATATTGATGCCTTTAAAGCATGGAGACCGGAGTACAATAATGCCGGTTTCGTACTCCAAGACGGTAAATATACGTGCGGTTGGGCGATAGAAAAGATGTCTAAGTCTATGTTCAACGTGGTCAATCCCGATATGATTGTAGAGAAATATGGTGCAGATACGCTCCGTCTCTATGAGATGTTCCTCGGTCCGATAGAGCAAAGTAAGCCGTGGGATACCAATGGTATCGACGGTTGTCATCGCTTCTTGAAGAAGTTTTGGGCCCTTTTCTACGACAATCGCACAGGTGTATTCCTCGTAAATGGCGATGTACCGACGAAAGATGCACTGAAGAGCGTTCATAAATTGATAAAGAAGGTAAGCAGCGATATAGAGAATTTCTCTTACAACACAGCTGTATCGGCGTTCATGATCTGCGTCAACGAACTCGCACAGCAGAACTGTCACTCCCGCGAGCTGCTTCAAAAGCTGGTAGTGCTCATCGCTCCCTTCGCTCCACACATTGCCGAAGAGCTTTGGGAAATACTCGGAAATACTTCAACCAGTGTATGCGATGCCGAATGGCCGGCATGGGACGAGCAATACCTTGTAGAAAACGAAATGCAACTCACCGTTTCTTTCAACGGTAAAGCACGCTATCAGAAGACTTTCCCCATCGATGCAAGCAACGAAGATATACAGAAAGCCGTGCTTACCGATGAGAAAAGCCTGAAATACATAGAAGGAAAAACGGTCGTAAAAGTCATTATAGTACCGAAAAAGATCGTTAATATCGTTCTTAAATAATAATTATTCTGCCGACAATCATCTCGTCTGCTACAGACAGATGATTGCCGAAAAGATAATACCACTTATAAAACTATCGAACGAAATCATGGAGAAACAACCTATTTGGAATGAAATAAGAGACTATGTCTGGATTACTTTCGGACTCGCATTGTATGCCTTTGCCTTTACCGTGTTCCTCCTACCCTACCAAATCGTTACGGGTGGTGTTACCGGAATGTCGGCCATCATCTATTATGCTACAGGTTTTAAGATAGAAAACTCTTACATCATCATCAACGTAAGCCTACTCGTCGTAGCATTGAAGATACTTGGATTCAAGTTCATGATGAAGACTATCTATGCCATCTTCATGCTCTATTTCCTGCTGAAGATAGCCCAATACCTCATGCCCTTTGATGATTTAGGCCATCCGGTAAAGATATTGGGCGAAGGGCAAGACTTCATGTCGCTTATAATCGGCTGCTGTTTCACCGGAACAACGCTTGCCATCGTGTTTCTTCACAACGGTTCAACAGGCGGAACCGATATCATTGCCGCCTGTGTAAACAAGTATCATAACCTCTCTTTGGGACAAGTATTGATCTTCGTAGACCTGTTTATCATCGGTACATGTTTCTTTTTCCCGCAATTCGGTACCTATATAGAGCGCTCCCATAAAGTTGTATTCGGCTTATGCACTATGGTCATCGAGAATTTCGTACTCGATTATATCATGAACAGGCGCCGAGAATCGGTACAATTCATGATATTCTCTCGCAAATATCAGGAGATTGCAGATGCGATAGGTACCGAGATGGATCACGGTGTAACGATACTCGACGGCCACGGATGGTACACCGGACAGGAGGTAAAAGTACTCTGTATTCTCGCCAAAAAGTATGAGAGTGTGAACATTTTCCGCCTCATAAAGATGATAGATCCCAATGCTTTTGTCAGTCAAAGTTCTGTTATCGGCGTTTATGGAGAGGGTTTCGATGAAATGAAAGTAAAGTTACCCAAGCAAGATAAGAAGGAAAAAGCCGATAAGAAACCATAACCGACAACTTTCTATCCTCTGATCGTTTATCTTTGATTTAAATCCTTTCATGCTTTATCCTTAAAAACAAATGAAAATAGTATTCGCTACAAACAATAAAAACAAGCTCGACGAGATACGCGAAATACTCGGTCATGGGTTCGAAATCATGTCGCTGAAAGACATAGGATGCACTGCCGATATACCCGAAACCGGCAACACACTCGACGAGAATGCCCTTTTAAAAGCACAATATGTATTCGATAACTACGGTGTAAGCTGTTTTGCCGACGATACAGGTTTAGAAGTAGACGCCTTGAACGGCGATCCGGGCGTGCATAGCGCACGATATGCCGAAGGTACCGACCACAACAGCGAGGCCAATATGGCCAAACTGCTGCACGAATTAGGAGAAAATAACAATCGAAGGGCACGATTTCGTACCGTTATTGCGTTAATAATAAAAGACGAACAGGCTGCAAACGGCAGTCGAGTTTTGTTCTTCGAAGGCGAAATAAAGGGACACATAGCCCGAGAAAAGCATGGCAACGAGGGTTTCGGATACGATCCATTATTTGTTCCGGAAGGTTATGAAAAGTCGTTTGCAGAACTGGGTATGGATGTTAAAAATAAGATATCGCACCGTTCGCGTGCCGTATTAAAACTTTCGGAATATCTGAAAAGTAACAACTTACACATATGAAAAAGATCACACTTCTGCTTGCAATGGCGATTATTGCAACAGCTTGCAAAGCAAAAGCCATAAACACGTGGAACGCATATCCCGCCTATAGCGACATTACAGAGATAGAACCTGCCGGAAATCTCGTATATGTACTGGCATCGGAAGGTCTTTACTCGTATAATAAAAACGACAACAGTCTGCAGACTTACGACAAAACAACGGTGCTAAACGACTGCTCTATTGCCCGTATAGCTTACTGTAAGGCTGCCAAACGCCTGCTTATTCTTTATAAAAACTATAATATCGATTTGTTAGACAGCAAAGGAAACGTAACCAATATACCGGATTATTACAACAAGTCGATGACAGAAGACAAAACAGTAAACAGTATTTTCGTCGACGGCAATTACGCCTACCTTACCACTTCGTTCGGCATACTGAAAATAAACGTAAAAAATGCCGAAATCAGCGATACCTACAATTTAGGCTATAAAGTAAACAATATGGCCGTATCCAACGGCTATATGTATCTCGTAACGCCTACAGGTACCATGAAAGGTAATGTAACAAAGAACCTGCTCGATAAAAACAACTGGAATAAAATAAACGATAACGGTTTCGATGCAATATTTAATATAGGCGGAAAACTAATATGTCTCAATAACGTAGCGGCATACCGTCTTGATGAAAACAATGGTTCGACAACAGAATTCCTATCTATTTTTAATCGAAAAGCAATATTCTCGAACGGAAAAATCATTTGTTTCGGCGGCGAAAGTACGGCAATTGTCAACAGTATTACCGACTTTAAAACCATTAATACCAAGTTTACAGCCATCGCCTACGATCCTTCCGCCCAATGTTTTTGGCAGAAGAATGCCGAAAATAAACTTCAGTCGTTTACGATAGACAGTAACAATCAAATTAATATACAATCTTCCGGCGTGAAACCCGAAGGCCCTCTGTACAACTATTTCGGCTTTCTTAAATTCGCCAACGGTATGCTTTATTCGTGCAGCGGAGGATATGGAAAAGGAGGAGAAAACCTAAGAAACGGTTGTATACAAGTACTCAAAGACAGGAATTGGGTAATTTATCAAGACAATCTTGCACAAATCGTCGGACACAGGTACGAGGACAACATTTCATTGGATATAGATCCATCCGACATAAACCATGTGTTTATGGGCGGTAAAACGGGCCTCTATGAGTTTCAGAACGGCACTCTAATCAAGCACTACAATATAGACAACAGTCCTCTGCAGTCGGCATTAGACGACAATAACAAGAATTACGTGCTCATAGAGAGTGTAAAATTCGATAAAAAAGGCAATCTCTGGTTACTCAACAGTCAGGCTCCGTCGAACTCACTGATGGAATATACCAAAGACGGAAAGTGGATTTCTCATCACAATGCGGAACTGATGATGAACACAAAACGAAGTTTAGGAGCAATGCAAGACTTATTTTTCGACAGCAGAGGATTGCTTTGGTTCGTCAATAATCATTGGGTAACACCATCAGTTTATTTTTTTCAAACCGATAAAGATACGCTAAATTCCTTTAAATCGTTTGTTAATCAAGACGGAACCACACTGTCTTTAGAACGTGTAAGATGCGTTACCGAAGACATTAACGGCAATATATGGATAGGAACCGATATAGGTCCTCTCATGTTAGAGCCTTCTCAATTTTATAAGGGAGCCGGTGTAATATTCACACAAGTAAAAATTCCGCGCAACGATGGTACCAACTTTGCCGACTATCTGCTATCGGGAGTAGACATAACCTGCATTGCCGTAGACGGTGCAGGGCGCAAATGGTTCGGCACGAACGGCAATGGAGCCTACTTAATTAGCGAAGATAACATGACACAAGTACATCATTTCCTTGCTACAAATAGCCGGTTACTCTCGAATAATATAGAAGATATTGCAATAGACCATACAACCGGTGAGGTTTTTTTCGGCACCGACAAGGGACTTTGCTCATATATAAGCGACGCAACAGTTCCTTCCGACGAAATGACAAAGGATAACGTATACGCATATCCAAACCCTGTACGGCCGGATTATAACAGACCTATCACCGTTGTAGGGCTTTCTTTGAATGCCGATGTAAAGATTGTAACGGTGAATGGCGTACTTGTAAAGCAAGGAAGAAGTAACGGCGGAACCTTCGTTTGGGATGGGAAAGACCGTTACGGCAACCGTGTAGCATCGGGAGTATATATGGTTGAAACCGCTACCGCCGATGGAAACAAGGGAACAGTGTGCAAAATAGCAGTTGTAAAATAACCATTGAAGGCCGATCAGCTTAACTCAAGCATGCGCTCGATAGGCTTTATAGCTTCTTTAGATACATCTTCCGGCACATCTACAAAAGGCCACTCGTACTTTAAACAGTTATATATTTTCTCTAAAGAGTTCATCTTCATAAACTCACATTCGTTACAAGAACAACCCATACTGCCCTCGCTTATTTCGGGTGGAACAGGGTAAAACGTCTTATCAGGGCAATGTCTTTGCATCTCATGCAGTATTCCTGCCTCCGTTGCAACGATAAACTCTTTGTCATTGCTATTAATACAATGTTTCAATAACACGGCGGTAGAACCCACTACATCGGCCATTACAAGCACAGAACCTTTACATTCCGGATGTGCCAAAACTATGGCCTTAGGATGCTCTCGGCGCAGTTTAACGATCTCTTCTACCGAGAATTTCTCATGTACATGGCATCCGCCGTTCCACAAAAGCATGTTTCTGCCTGTGATAGAATTGATATACGAACCCAGATTATAGTCGGGCCCGAAGATCAGTTTGGCATCTTTAGGAAAAGTATCTATTATCTTTTTTGCATTTCCACTGGTCACCACCACGTCGGTAAGTGCCTTTACAGCAGCCGTAGTATTTACGTAACTCACCACTTGACAGTCCGGATGTTCTTCTTTAAACCTACGAAGATCATCGGCAGAACACGAATCAGCAAGCGAACATCCTGCATTTAAGTCGGGTACAAGTACTGTCTTGTCGGGACAGAGTATCTTATTAGTCTCGGCCATGAAGTGTACACCGCACATAACGATAATCCTTGCATCGGTTTTGGCGGCCTTTTGTGCCAGCGCCAACGAGTCTCCGATAAAGTCGGCAATATCTTGTATTTCGCCTTGTGTATAGTAATGTGCAAGAATAATGGCATGTTTTTCTTCGCACATACGGCGTATTTCCGCTTTTACATCTACCGAACGATCTATCGGTTCATCGATATATCCTTTCTCAATCCATTCGCTTTTCAACATTACCTTATTATTATATTTTATTTTTTCTTTCTTTTTAAAAAGAATATGTTGTGTATGATGTGCTGTGGAAAAGTGCATAACTTTCTGTTAGAATATTTGTTTATTTCGATTTAAACCTATTAACTCTTGCTATCAACAGCCAAACGTTACATCTTCTTTATGGTTTTCAGTAAGATAAACGGGTTATCCACAATTATACCCTTCATAATGCAAAGTTAATAAGTTTATATTTTTTTCCGCGTAAAAGTTATGGAAAACTTGTGAAAACGGCCGTTAATAAGCTGTAGATATTCACAATTTTACAGACAGAAACGAAAAGCAGTGGATATGTTTGGAGTTATAAACAGCGTTATACACCGGTTATGCACACACTTATACACAGTTTTATCCACATGGCTTGTCGGAAGTAGTAAAGCTGTGAGTATGATATAGTTGTGTTATGTCTATAGTATAAGAGTAATACGTATGTAATATAAGCCGAATAAACAATACAAATATGATTGCTGAAAACAGTCGGTAAATAATAAAGACGGCATTCCGTTTAAAAGAATGTCGTCTTTATTCTATTGGAAAGCCGTGCGGTTAAGGTACTAAGACATTGATTATATAAATTAAAATACTACTGTCTTAACTCCTTAACTCTTTACAATTTAATTTTCGTTTTACTCGTCTACGGGCGAAAAGTCGTCTTTTCCCACCCCGCAGAGCGGACAAACCCAATCATCGGGAATATCTTCAAATGCTGTTCCGGGAGCTATGCCACCGTCCGGATCGCCTACTTCAGGATCATAAATGTATCCACATGTGTCACATACATACTTTTTCATAATTGTTTTTGTTTTAAAATTAATAATAATATACTATTACTTTTTCAGTAATATCTTATCTATTTTGTTTGCTATTGTTTCTGGTGTAATGTTGTTCAGACATGCATAATCGCCTCGCATGCACGGTTTGTTGCCATAGATGGAACATGGTCTGCACGACATATCGAGCTGTACTGCATTTTCTATACTCTGGTGCCATCCCATGAAGCCGGCAAAAGGATGTGTGGCGCCCCATACGCTTACTACCGGTACAGCTACTAACGAGGCAAGGTGCATGTTGGCACTATCCATGGAAACCATTACATCGAGATATTTCATTATAACGAGTTCATCGTGCAATCCGTTTGATATAGCTGATGCATCGGTACATTTCGGATATCTTGCAGTCCACTTATCGAATGTTTTTTTTTCCTTTTCACCGCCGCCAAAAAGAAATATTCTGCACGAAGGATGCCTGTTTACGACAATTTGAATTACCTTTTCCATCGATTCCGTAGGATATATTTTACCCTTGTGTGCTGCAAACGGAGCTATTCCTATCCATTGCTGTAAAGAATTTTTAGTACCTATAGCTTCGGGTAATCGCACTGTAGTGCGGCCATACTTATCGATAAAGAGCGATGTGAAGTCTAAATTCACCGGATAACCCAGTTTTGCAAGCACGTCGGCATAGTTTTGGAACGATGTCGGCTGTTGTATTAACACCTTATTATTATTAGAGATAAGCCTGCGTTTCCCTGCACGATGCTTGTCTATATGGGCCACCTTGTAGCGGTCGATGTTAAATCTTATGCGCAAATAGTGCGATCTAAGAATGCTATGAAAGTCGGCTATTGCCGTAAAGTTCTTAGCCACGAGCCGTCTGTACAGCGCATTAAGTCCTTTGATATTACTGTATTCCTTTTTTATATCGGCTTCCATGAAGCTTACATTGGATGCTAAATCTTCGAAAAAAGCCTTTGCGAACGGTTTACTCAGCACTGTAATGCGAATGTTCGGGTATTGTGTTGCCAACGAATATACCACCGGTACCGTCATTGCTACATCTCCTATAGCAGAAAATCTTATAATTAAGATATGTTCTGTTTTCATTCAAGGGTTCTTGTTGTAGTAAGGAATACGTGTATAGCGGTAGTTTATTTGTTTTTATAGAGTACAGGATTTGTGGCCGGATCGTTATACATCTTCATTTGTCGATACACCTTCATGTATTTTCGGCCCGTTTCTATGTCTTCGAGCAATTGGTCTATGGCAGTACTGAGATCTGTTTGTTGCTCCAACAAGATATTGAGTTTTGCCTTACACTTTTGGATATGCTCCTGTGAAGCGTCGTTGCGTTCGGCTTGTTCGCGCATGTGGTATATCTTGAGTGCCAATATAGAGAGCCTGTCTATTGCCCATGCCGGACTTTCAGTATTGATTCGTGCATCTTGCATCACACTTATGTCGGAGTATTTCTGCCTGAAATACGAGTCTATTTGTTCTACCAAATCGGTTCGGTCTTGGTTCGAACGGTCTATTCTCCGCTTAAGTTGCAAGGCTTCAATGGGATCTATGTGCGGATCTCTTATGATATCCTCGAGATGCCACTGCACTGTATCGATCCAACATTTTAGATAAAGCCTGTTATCTATAGAGTCTCTATCGTAAGGATTGTTGATGGGCGTGTCTACATCATCTTTCATGTGATAGTCTCTGATGGCTTGATTAAAGATCTTATTGCACTGTTCTGTAAATGACATGATTTGTATATTGATTTATTATTAATGTGACAAAGATAAGTCTTTTTGTAGGAAGTTCAAAATAAAAACATGCTTTTGTTTCGGATAGATGTGCCGAATAACCGATTTAAACGATATGCTTATATATAATAAGGTAATCGTTTAAGCGAAATATTTTTTATATTTTCTTTGCTAATTATATCGAATTGTCGGATATGTATGCACAATAATCGATTTAAAGTGCTATATCCATGTCGAATTATGGTGGATATCCGAATACGATAGACAATACATATATTTTTATCTGGTTTGTAACCAATAAGATACGTAATTTTGGGATTAAATATGCACAATGATGGGGTGTTTGTGCAATACAAATCGCTTTTTTCAATAAAATATTTGCTAATATGGATAAAAATTTGTTCCTTTGCACCCGATTTTCTATTAGAAATTATTTATAAACAATTTAAAAAAGAAAGTATTATGTCAGAAATTGAAAGCAAAGTAAAGGCTATTATCGTAGACAAACTCGGTGTAGATGAGGCAGAAGTTAAGCCTGAAGCAAGCTTCACTAATGATCTTGGTGCAGATTCTTTGGATACTGTAGAGCTTATTATGGAATTCGAAAAAGAATTCGGTATATCAATTCCCGACGATAAAGCTGAGAAGATAGCTACCGTAGGCGATGCTATCAGCTATATCGAAGAAAACAAAAATTAATTTCTGTTTATAGTTAAATGGCTAATGGTTTATGGTTGTATGCCTGACATGCAGGCATGTTATTGATTTATTATTATGACCATAATCCATTAGTCATGAACTATAACCATTAAACCATAAACCAAATAATGGAATTAAAAAGAGTAGTAGTAACAGGACTTGGTGCGGTTACTCCTGTCGGAAATACTCCTGAAGAAACATGGAAGAACCTTTTGGCAGGGAAAAGCGGTGCGGCTCCTATTACTCAATTCGATGCTTCTAAGTTTAAGACCACATTTGCGTGCGAAGTAAAAGGCCTTAATATTGCCGATTATATTGATCGTAAAGAGGCTCGCAAGATAGACCGTTACACGCAGTTGGCCATGATAAGTGCCATACAGGGTGTAAAAGATGCCGGTATAGACTTGGAAAAAGAAGATAAAAATCGCATTGGCGTTGTTTATGGCGTAGGTATCGGTGGCATAAAAACCTTTGAAGAAGAGGTTACTTACTACGGACAGCACATTGAGGATGGCCCTAAGTTCAGTCCATTCTTTATTCCTAAGATGATTGCCGATATCGCTTCAGGACAGATTTCTATTCACTTCGGTTTCCATGGGCCCAATTATACGACGACAAGTGCATGCGCTTCGTCGACCAATGCCCTTGTAGATGCTTTCAATCTTATTCGTTTAGGAAAAGCAAACATTATTGTTAGCGGCGGTGCAGAGGCAGCTATCTGCGGTTGCGGCGTAGGAGGATTTAACGCAATGCATGCTCTTTCTACGCGAAATGATGATCCTGAACATGCTTCGCGCCCGTTCAGTGCAAGTCGTGACGGCTTCGTAATGGGTGAAGGTGCGGGCTGTTTAATTCTTGAAGAACTTGAACATGCCAAAGCACGTGGTGCTAAAATCTATGCAGAGATGATAGGTGAAGGCATGAGTGCCGATGCCCATCACATCACGGCATCGCATCCGGAAGGTTTAGGTGCTAAACTTGTGATGACGAATGCATTGGAAGATGCAGGTCTTTTGCCCGAAGATATCGACTATATTAATGTGCATGGTACATCTACACATGTGGGTGATATCTCGGAAGCAAAAGCTATAAAAGAGGTATTCGGTAAGCATGCTTATGATTTGAATATCAGTTCGACCAAATCAATGACCGGACATCTGCTGGGTGCTGCAGGTGCTGTCGAGGCCATGGTGTGCGTATTGTCCGTAAAGAACGATATCGTACCCCCGACTATCAACCATGCCGAAGAAGATAAAGATCCCGAATTGGATTACAATCTGAACTTTACGTTCAACACAGCACAGAAACGTATCGTGCGTGCAGCTCTAAGCAATACGTTTGGTTTTGGTGGTCATAATGCTTGTGTAGTATTCAAGAAATATGCTGAATAATATTAATATTATTGATAAAATAAGGCTCCCTTTCCGCAAGGAGAAGGAGCTTTATTCGTCTTTATACCGGATTATCGGTTTTTATCCGCGCAACATCGGTTATTATAAGCTGGCCCTGATGCATAAAAGCATTATGCGTAGGAACAGTAAAGGGAAACCTGTGAATAACGAACGACTCGAATTTCTTGGCGATGCCATCCTTGATGCTATCGTAGGACATATTGTTTACGATCATTTTCCGGGTAAACGCGAGGGTTTCCTTACAAATACGCGTTCGAAACTCGTACAGCGCGACACGCTTAACAAACTCGCACAAGAGATGGGCATTAACCGGCTTATCCTTTCGAACGGACGCAGTTCTTCTCATAACAGTTATATGGGAGGAAATGCTTTCGAAGCTCTGGTAGGAGCAATCTATTTGGATCGCGGCTACGATGCATGCATGCGTTTCATGAACAAGCGCATTCTGGCACAAATGATCAATATAGATAAGGTGGCTTATAAGGAGGTTAATTTCAAAAGTAAGCTCATCGAATGGAGCCAGAAGAACAGGGTAAGGATGGAATTCAAGATGCTTGACCAGAAAAAAGATAAGAATGGAAGTCCGATGTTCCAGTATATGGTGTGCTTAGAAGGCGTAGACGGCTGTTCCGGAACGGGATACAGTAAGAAAGAAAGCCAGCAGTTGGCCTCTAAACTTACCTTAGAACGTTTGAAAAAAGCACCGCAATTCATCGACGAAGTGTTCGCTTCGAAGGCCGATCGTACCAAAATGGAAGAGGAACCCGTGGAAAATGTTTCCGAAACAGATGCAGCGAACGACTTCATTATCAGTCATTCACCGGCCGATGAACGTAGCTCTGAAGAAGAAAAACACGAGAATGTGTTCAAAGAAGAGGTATTTACAGAGCAGGAATCTGCCGTGACAGACAGATATGAAGCTATTGATGAGGAGACTGAGACTGCCGATCCGAGTGATGAAGACGAATTTGATTTGAGCGATATCAGCGCCAAAGAAAAAAGTCGTGAGGAAATCATTGCTGCGGCAGAAGCGGCAGCTTTCTCTGATAAATGATGCATATACGGCCGATATCTGTGCCGTGTATCGTTAATAAATAACCTGTATAATCCGCTTAGAATGGTGTTCTGTCGTTCTAAGCGGATTATTTTTTCGACTGTTCCAGATACCTTTGTTACAGCAATTGTGCCATCTTATCCAAAAGACTTTATCCGAAAAATAGGGAATAACCTTTGGTTTATTCGAAAAAAATATATATTTTTGCGAAAGTAATGTAAAACAATTGAGATACTAACACAAAGACTATCGACTATTCTCCGTCCCGATTAACCATCGTTTCCGGAATATCCGTTAATACCGTAATACATAAACAACGCACGTTTCGGATAAGTTTTGTCTGTTTAGAAGATAAATTGCGAACCATTGTCGATTTGTTCTTTTTGTACTGATAAACCTAATTAATATTTTTCTTAAAACAACGTACAATGAAAAAGAATTATGTTTCGAAACACTGTTTTCTGTATAGTATTCTGCTGATTGTATTCTGTTGTTGCTCTATAGCATGCAGCAGCAAGAACGATTTGGCAGATGAAGAACCCGTAAAACCCGAAGAAGTGTACCAAGAGTTTAAGGTATTCCAACTGAATACATGGTTCGGTGCATCGCAAGTTGCCAATGCCTATAGCGGATTGGTAGACATTATAGATCAGGTAGATGCCGATATCGTGTTGCTTTGTGAACTCAGAAACGACTTGTTACTCAATATCCTACACGATGGAGAGAAGGAGTTTACCGCTCGTCTATGCAGGTCGTTGAAGGACAAGGGCAAAACTTATTACGGCATTAACAACGGCACTGTGATCGGTATTCTCTCGAAATACGAAATCAAGAATTATAAAGTACTGCCCACGCCTACGGATAACTACATGATTAAAGTAACCGTAGACATTCGCGGACAGGAGGTTACATTCTATTCTCTCCATTTGGATTATAAGCATTATGCATGCTATCTACCACGCGGATACAATAGTGGTCCCGACTGGTCAAAGCTGTCCGAACCGGTCAAGGATAGTGCTGTAGTGATGAAAGACAACCGACTCGGCACAAGAGATGAGGCATTGTCGGTTTTCTTGGATGATGCTAAAAGCGAGATGGACAGGTGTCGTGTCGTCGTTATGGGTGGCGATTTCAACGAACCTTCATATTTGGATTGGCAGGAAAACACTAAAGATTTGCACAGTCATAACGGCGTTGTGGCCAATTGGGACTGCTCCCTAATGTTGAAAAATGCAGGTTATGTAGACACTTATCGAGAGAAATATCCCGATCCGGTAGACTATCCGGGCTTTACGTTCCCAGCAGCCAATCCCTCTGCAACCATCGGTCAGCTCTCTTTCTGCCCCGAATATGATGAGCGAGACCGTATCGATTTCGTTTATTATCACCGTTCTCAACCCATTCAACTTCTCAAAGCAGAGCTTGTAGGTCCATCGGGTTCCGTTTATTTCGGTAAGAAAGCAGAGAACGATTCCAAGGATGTATTCATCGAACCTAAAGGTGTATGGCCCACAGACCATAAGGGTAACCTTACCACCTTTAAGCTCCGTGTGAAAAAATAGGCTTGCGATGCATAGCTTTATCAATAATTTATTCTTAAACAACATACGATGAAAAAGAATTATATAGCGAAAACAAGCGGTCTGTATAACATTTTTATGGCTGTTTTGTGTTGTTTCTTCGTTGCTTGCAGTGATAAAGACAACGAGGAAACCAATACCAAATATAATCCCGAATTGCCCGTGTCGGTTACCTGTTTTGAACCTATAGAAGGAACATACGCACAGGAAATGGTAATTTATGGTAGCAACTTCGGTATCGATACTACCAAAATAAGTGTAACGATCGGCGGTAGAAAAGCAAAACTTGTGTATGCCAAGAGCGACAGTATCTGCTGTCTGGTGCCTTATAAGGCAGAGTCTGGTCATTATAACGTGCAGGTTACGATGGGTGACAAGGACTTGGGAACGAAATCGGTTGTTGCAAATGCAAGGTTTACATATATCAGTTCTTTGGTGGTACGTACACTGGTTGGGCATCGTAACAGCAACGACAGTCAGGGATGGAAAGACGGTACGTTCGGCACAGGCGATGCCGACGGTTCTGCTACAGGCTTCAGGCAAGCCGGATATTTGAAGTTCGATCCGCAAAATCCAGACCATCTATACGTGGCATACGAAGACTTCGATAACAACGGTTACGGCATCCAACTCATCGATCTGAAAGAAAAAACCGTGAAGACTGTAATACATGGCAGCAATTTCGATGGCAAACGTCTGCGTAGCATCGACTTCACATTGAAGGGAGACATGGTGGTTGCCACGGATAGAGATGACAAACAATTGAAGAGTCCGAGCGTTTGGATCGTTAAAAGAGGTGCTGACGGTTCGTTTACAGATAGTTCTACCCGCGAAATACTGGCTGCCTATAAGCAGTGCAATACCGCTGTAATCCACCCGATTGGCGGAGAACTGTACTTCAACAGCTATAATCGCAGTGCTATGTTCCGCATGGATATGAACAAATACTACGATACGGTAGCGGCAGGAGAAACTTGGAAGCCTGATTGGGCAGACAAGAACTACGAAAGATGGTTCATGTTTCCTGAAACAGGATGGAACTTCAACATCACTATCCATCCCTCCGGTAAGTACGCATACGTTATTGTATTGAACCAACACTGTATCTATCGTATGGATTACGATACCGATAAGAAACAGTTCTCCGAACCTTATCTTGTTGCAGGGCAACGGGGTATCAAGGCTTGGGCTGATGGGAAAGGCGACGGGATACAAATGAATTACCCCTATCAGGGCGTGTTCGTAAAGAACAAAGAGTATGTAGAGCAGGGACGTGAAGACGTTTACGACTTCTACTTCTGTGATTACGACAACTATTGCATTAGGTATCTCACCCCCGATGGATATGTTAAAACCTATGCAGGTCGTGGGGCTGTTTCTTCTATGAAGGATAACAAAGCGTGGGGACCGGAAGATGGAGACCTGAAAGAGACGGCTCGTTTCGGCAGTCCTACGGGCATTGCGTACGACGAAAGAACAGGTACGTTCTACGTATTGGATATGTGGTACCGCTCTATACGTACCATCGGTAAGTAACCACTTGGCCGTTTGTTTTGCCCGATACCGTGCACTGTCGTAAATATGGCACGGTGTCGGGCCTTTTTTATGCCTTTTCGGCCGTCGATACATATACTTTCTACGCCGCTTACATATATCGTCTGCCGCCCTTATATGGTACATGTAACGGCAATCTATGGGCAATCTATCACAGCTACGGCAATTTAATACTTAAAATAAGTAAATTGTTTCACAGTTACAAAAGTTTAGGGTAAATTTGCAATTCAATCGATAAATTGCGTGTAAATGAGTTTAACGAGTATAGTAGGTAAGCTTTTTCTGCCCCGACAACGGATGCTTGAGCGTTATAACAATGAGGCTGAAGCGCTACAACAGTCGGTATTAAAGCGTCTTATCGAAAGGGGGAAAGGCACTGAATACGGCAGAAATCATTTACTGAACCAAGTTAAAAGCTACGAAGACTTTACTCGTAACGTTCCTGTAAATACCTACGAAGAACTGAAAACGGATATCGATCGTATGCGACATGGCGAACATAACGTGCTTTGGCAGGGCGGCGTGAGGTGGTACGCCAAATCTTCGGGGACGACGAACGATAAGAGTAAGTTCATTCCAGTGAGCCATGAAGGCTTACAACGCATTCATTATCAAGGAGGAAAAGATGTGGTTGCGCTTTATTTACGTAACCGTCCCCACAGTCGTTTGTTCGATGGAAAGAGCCTGATCCTTGGGGGTAGCCATGCTCCGAACTATAACTTGCCGGGCAGTTTGGTAGGAGATTTATCGGCAATCCTTATAGAAAACATCAATCCATTGGCAAATATCGCACGTGTACCGTGCAAACAAACCGCATTGTTGTCCGACTTTGAGGTGAAACGCGACCGTATTGCCCGCGAAACCATGCACAAGAACGTAACCAACCTATCGGGTGTACCCTCGTGGATGCTATCGGTTTTAGTGCGTGTAATGGAGCTCAGTGGCAAACAATACTTGGAAGAAGTGTGGCCGAACCTTGAGGTTTTCTTCCATGGAGGTATTGCCTTTACCCCTTATCGGGGCCAGTACGAAAAGCTCATCGCATCGCCTAAGATGAGTTATATGGAGACCTATAACGCCAGCGAGGGCTTTTTCGGCATACAAGACGATCCGAACGACAAGTCTATGTTACTCATGCTCGACTACGATGTGTTCTATGAATTTATCCCAATGGACGAGTTGGGCAGCGACAATCCTACCGTTGTGCCCCTCTGGGGGATAGAAACAGGTACGAATTACGCCATGCTTATCACAACTTCGTGCGGTCTCTGGCGCTATCTGATCGGCGATACAGTGCGCTTCGTTCGCAAAAATCCGTATAAATTCATTATAACTGGTCGTACTAAATACTTCATCAATGCCTTCGGAGAGGAATTGATAATGGACAATGCCGAACAAGGTATTGCCTATGCATGTGCCAAAACGGGTGCCGAGGTATCTGAATATACGGCTGCACCTGTATATATGAACAGCGATGCCAAGTGCCGTCATCAGTGGCTGATAGAGTTCTTGCATGAGCCGGAACGGCTGGATGAATTTGCTACTCTGCTCGACAACCGTCTACAGGAGGTAAACAGCGACTACGAAGCCAAGCGGTTTCACAACGTTACATTGCAACATCTCGAGGTTGTAAAGGCCAAACAAGGGCTTTTCAACGAATGGTTAAAGGAGAAAGGCAAGCTGGGTGGACAGCATAAAATACCGAGACTCTCTAACAGTCGTAAGAACATAGAAGAGCTTCTCGCAATAAATGCTCGCTTATGATAGGCAGGAAAGAGCGTATGTAAAAGACAAGAAGCATGAATAGAAATATTGTAAATCTCAGGCATGTGATGCGTTTGTCGGTCGAAAAGGCCGGTGGCGTGGGTGCCGTTCGCCGTGTTTTCTGCCGTTCTATTCACCATTCCGCCTTTCTGTTGTTGCTGTCTTCTGCCTTTTTATTGTTGTTCTATTCTTGTGCACGCATGGGAAATCCCGACGGAGGTTGGTATGATGAGACGCCTCCGCGTGTTGTCGGAGCCTCACCTTCCGATAAAGCAACGGGCGTGACCGGTCGTAAGATTTACATTAATTTCAGCGAATTTATCAAGATAGACAACCCTACAGAGAACGTAGTGGTATCGCCTCCGCAGCTCGAAGCGCCCGAAATCAAGGCACAGGGTAAGCGTATAGCCATAGAACTTAAGGATTCATTGAAGCCAAACACTACGTATACCATCGATTTCAGTAGTGCCATATCCGACAATAACGAGCAAAATCCGCTCGGAAATTATACATATACTTTCTCTACAGGTGCCGAAATCGACACGTTGGAAGTGTCGGGAACGGTGTTGGAAGCCGAGAATTTGGAGCCTATCAAGGGCATTTTGGTAGGTCTCTATAACGATCTATCGGACTCAGCTTTCTGTAAAAAGCCCATGTTACGTGTGTCTAAGACCGATAGTCGTGGGCACTTCGTCATCAAGGGCGTAGCTCCGGGCAAGTATCATATATATGCTTTGCAGGATGCCGACGGCAACTATTTCTTTAATCAGAAGAGTGAAAAGCTGGCATTCTCGCAAGATATAATCGTTCCGTCGTTCGTTTCGGACGTGCGTCAGGATACTCTGTGGGCAGACTCTCTGCATATCAAGAATATCGAACGCATAGGTTATACCCGTTTCATACCCGATGATATCGTGATGCGTGCCTTTACCGAGAAACTTACCGATCGCTATTTCCTGAAGTCGGAACGCAATGAAGCCGACCATTTCTCACTGTATTTCAGCTATGGGGATGATAGATTACCCATTATTAGGGGCCTTAATTTCGATGAAAAGAATGCTTTTCTCGTTGAAAGCAATGCCCTCAACGACTCCATTACCTATTGGCTGCGCGATACAGCCCTTGTGAATAAGGATTCTTTACTGGCCGAAGTGCAGTATCGGATGACGGATGATTCGACGGGAGTTCTTATAAATCAAACCGATACATTGCTGTTCTTATCTAAACAGACCTATGCAAAACGCATGAAAGAAAGAGAAAAAGCACGCGAAGAATGGCAGAAAAAGCAAGATAGAGCTAAGAAACGTGGCGACAAGTATGAGACTGTAATGCCGCCGGATGAACTTAGACCGAAGATACAGCTATCGTCTACGCTCGATCCCGACCGTAATATACCGTTCGACTTCCCTACTCCGTTGGCCGTAGCCGATACGTCTAAGATACATCTCTATGCCAAACACGATACACTTTGGTACGTTTCGCGCTTCCGATTTGTGGAACGTAACGATACTTCAGCAGCCTTCTTAGGCAATTTCCCGCATGAAAATAAGCGTAAATACGAACTACTTGGCGAATGGAGACCGGGCATAGAATACAGTTTGGAGATTGACAGTGCGGCGTTTGTAGATATGTATGGCCGCGTTTCAAGGAAGATCAAACAGGGTTTCAGCGTAAAACCGACCGACGAATATGCTTCCATTATGATGAATATATCGGGTATGCAAGGCAAACATTTGGTCGTTCAGCTCTTAAATGAGCAGGATAAAACGGTGAAAGAAGTACATACCGACAACGGTATAGCGGAGTTCTATTACGTCGATCCTAAGACTTATTACATGCGATTGTATGTAGATAGCAACAATAACGGGCGTTGGGATACGGGCGATTATGCCAAAATGCTTCAGCCAGAGGATACCTATTATTATACCGAACCTATAGAATGTCGCGCCAAGCAGGACATTACATTGTCGTGGAACCCTACTTCTACCCCGCTTAACAGGCAGAAACCCGGGAAAATAACTAAGCAGAAACCGGACAAAGACAAGAAGATAAAAAGCCGAAACATACAACGTGCCAAAGATCTCGGTATAAAGTATTTGCCGAGTTTGATGTAGTTGTCGGATTTCTTTACAGTATCCGGTAATGATTTAACAACAAAACGAAGATGAGACATTATAAGTTTATCATGGTTGTCATGCTGATGTTGGCTTCTTACACATCGGCCGGAGCCCAATGCACTTTTAGGAATACGGCTTTCAAGTCGGGTGAGTTTCTTTCTTATAACCTGTATTTTAACTGGAAATTTGTATGGATAAAGGCCGGTACGGCGTCTATGTATACCGTACAGAGCAGCTACAACGGACAGCCGGCCTACCGGTCTTCGCTCGTTACCCGTGGCAGTCAGAGGGTTGATAATATGTTTGTATTGCGCGATACCCTGCTGTGTTACACGTCTACAAGCATGTCGCCGCTCTATTACCGTAAGGGTGCACGCGAGGGAAAGCGTTATTATGTAGACGAAGTTTTTTATTCCTATCCCAACGGTAAATGCCATATTAAGCAGCATCAGCTTACGAGTTCTGCCGAAAATCTATGGGAAAACCATACTTATGAGAATTGTGTGTTCGACATGCTCAATATCTTTCTTCGTGCCAGATCGTTCGATCCGGCCAATTGGAAGAAAGGTTATCAAGTGGATTTCATGATAGCCGGCGGGCATGAAACAGTGCCTGCTCAGCTCAAGTTCAACGGTAGAACAACGATAAAGGCAGACAATGGCGTGAAATATCGTTGCCTCCAACTGTCGTATTTGGAGAAAGAAGACGAAAAGTACAAGCGAATAGTAGACTTCTACGTAACGGATGACGATAATCATATCCCCGTACGTCTTGATATGTTCCTACGTTTTGGCTCGGCAAAAGCCTTTCTTGTAAGCATGAAAGGTCTCCGTAATCCCATTACTTCCATGGTGAAGTAACGGGATTTGCGGTCTTTTTCTTCCTAATTTTCTATAATTTTCTGCAATAGTTCGGGCAATTCGATGCTGTCGCATTTAATTTTACCGAGCATGTTATTACCCTTTTCCGTCAACGAAAAGTACATCTGTCGCTTGTCTTCCTTACCTAATCGGCGCCTGACGAGTGTTCTTTTTTCTACCGAACTTATCACCTTCGAGGCATTGGAGCACGAAAGACCTAAGGTTTCCGCTATTTCTCCCGACGTCATTCGTACCCTTTCGTTGAGCGTACAGAGCAACATAGCCTCGTTAATGTTCAATCCGAAAGCCTTTTCGAATTCGTTTTCAAGTGCTGCAATGGCACGATATATATCGCGGAGTCTGCATATTTTGTTGCTTTCCATATAATTTTCCTCCGCTTTATATAAAGAGATTTACGTTTGCCCGTTCGGCACGTTCCATATAAGTGGCCACTCCGCCGATGCTGATACCGTCTAACAGTTCTTCTTTCCTTATCCCCATCATGTCCATGGTCATCTGACAAGCAATGAATTCCACACCGTTTAGCATCGCTTTTCGGCGCAATTCTTCCAGCGAATCGATATTTTTACGACGCATAATATAGCGCATCATTTTGTCTCCAAAGCCCATCATGCTCATTTGCGAGAGCTTCAGACGGGTAGAATCCGATGGCAACATCCATGCAAACATCCTGCTGAACAGGTCTTTCTTTACCTTTGTTTTATGCTTTCTCTTAATAACATTCAGTCCCCAAAAGGTAAAGAATATCGATACTTTCTTACCTGTAGCCGCGGCACCGTTGGCCAGTACGAACGTTGCTATGGCACGGTCGAGGTCGTCGCTGAACATAATAAGTGTTTTGTTGTTGCCGCCTGCCATTGCTGCCGGGGCATTGCACGACCGCTTTTCTATAACTACGGTATGATAACCTTTATCGGCCGTATGCGATAGAAAGCGGTTGCCCGTGCTGTTGCACCATGCTTTAGCATCGAGAGGAAAGCCTGCATCCGTGGCTGTTATCTCTATCAGTTGGCCTTCTCCGGTACAGTCCACCGTCTCTTTCAGTTTCATTATCGGCCCCGGACATTGCAGTCCGCAGGCATCTATTTTTATTTTATTCATTGTTTTTATAGGTTCCATAACAGGCATATCGCCGTCTGCCGGCATTTCAGTATCGTTGCTGATCTGTTGGGTGGCGAGCGAATAAGTCTTATATCCGCCCGATAAGTTCACTACATGTCCGTATCCGTGGCCTAAAAGAATGCGTTGTGCCAGATAGCCGCGCAGTCCTACTGCACAAAACAGCACTACCGGCTTATCTTTAGGTATCTCGTTCATGCGTTCCCGCAGGTCATCAAGCGGAATATTCACGGCTCCTTCGATAGTTCCAAGGACAAATTCTCCGCGTGTGCGCACATCTATAAGCGACACGTCGGCACGGTTCATGTCTTTTATTTCGCGCCAATAGATTACAGGCATGGTATGATTTATGATGTTGCTTGCCACATATCCCGCTATGGCAATGGCATCCTTAGCCGACGAAAAGGGCGGTGCATAGGCTTGTTCCAACTTGGTCAGGTCGTACACAGTGCCTCCCTGTTTGATGATAAGTGCCAGTTGATCTATGCGTTTATCTACACCATCGTGGCCTACACATTGTGCCCCGAACAGCTTTCCGTTCGCAGGATCGAAGGTAAGTTTGGTGGTCAGCTGGAATGCACCCGGATAATAGCCCGCGTGAGAAGACGATACGGTGGTGGAACTTTTGTAGTCTATTCCCATTTGCCGTAACTTCTTGGCCGGCAAACCTGCCGTTCCTACGGTCACATCGAATACTTTTGCGATGGCTGTTCCTATGGCTCCTTCGTATTCGGATATATTGCCTTTCACCATATTATCGGCCGCAATCCTGCCTTGTCTGTTGGCCGGACCGGCAAGATAGTTAAGCCATGGCTTGCCCGTAAGGGGGTGATTGAACTCGATGGCATCGCCTACAGCATAGACATCTTTTACTGATGTTTCCAGATAACTGTTCACGCAAATGCCGCACTCCCCTATTCCGATGCCTGCTTCTGCGGCAAGTTGGATAGACGGGCGTACGCCTATCGACAACAATACGAGATCGGTATCGATGCTTTCGCCATTGTTCAGGTGTACGCTAAGCCGCCCATTCTGCCGACAGAAACGCTCTACACCTTTGCCGAGGTATAGTTTTATGCCTTTATCCATCAGTTCGCGATGCACATAAGAGGCTATGCTGAAGTCGACAGGTGCCATTACTTGGTCGGCCATTTCTACGATACTTACACCGATACCTGCACGGTGTAGGTTCTCTGCCATCTCCAAACCGATGAAACCTCCGCCCACTATAACGGCGCTGTTCGTACTCTCTTGCGCCATAAAAGCCTTGATACGATCGGTGTCTTCTACGTTTCTGAGCGTAAAGATTCCCTTTTCGTCGATGCCGGGAAGCGGCGGTTTCACAGGTACAGCCCCCGTCGAAAGCAACAGTTTATCGTAGCTTTCGGTGTATTCGGTACCATCTGTGCGCCGTATCTTCACCGTCTTTGAGGCGATATCTATAGATGTAGCCTCGTTTTCTACCCTTACATCGATATTAAAACGCCTGCCGAAACCCTCCGGAGTCTGCACGAAAAGCTTATCGCGTTCGGCTATCGTGCCGCCTATGTAGTACGGTAATCCGCAGTTGGCGTAAGATATGTATTTGCCTTTCTCGATGAGTACGACCTCTGCATGCTCGTCCAACCGCCGTATTCTTGCCGCTGCAGTGGCGCCGCCTGCCACACCTCCTATTATTATGTGCTTCATGCTTTGTCGGTATTTTACTTTATATGCAGCACATTTTCTATGGCATCCTTGAAGTTTCCGTAGTTCATGGCACCGGTAGCCATGCTGGGCTCGCCCTCTAAAGGTATGAACAGGAGCGATGGCACCGTGCGTATGTTGAACACGCTTGCCAGTTCTTGTTGCTGGTCTACGTCTACTTTATACACATCTATCTTACCGTCGTAGTCGTTGGCAATCTCTTCCAATACGGGTGCTGTGGCCTTGCACGGGCCGCACCATGTGGCATAAAAGTCGATGATTGCCGGATGTTGGCCTTTAAACTGCCATTTGTTTGCATTGTGTTCGTAATCGAAAACCTTGTTGATGAACTCTTCTTTCGTAAGTTGAATTGCTTTCATATTCTTCTTTTCTATTGTTATACTGTGAATATTATTTTCCTTTGGAAAACATTGCAAAGGTATATATTTGTAGAATACGAAACAAATTTCCAATGGAAAATATTTATCTATTCAACAAATATTAACTGTTTATCGCTCACGGAGATAACTTTCATGAATACGAATGTAAAGAAACGTATGCGATAGATGCACCATGTGTGTTTATCAAACGGTACGTCTATCGCTAATAGGTGTACGGCCTGTGGCAGTTAGATTACGGATGTAAGCTAAATACGGGGAATTTTTATTTGTTAATTAGGGCGGTTGAATACCTGATACAGCTATCTTATTTACTTGCTCAATGCCTTGATATCGTTCAACGAAACGCTGCCCGAAAGGTGGATAATCTGCAGTTCGTCGCTCTCTTCGTTAAGCAATACGAACTCATTTTTGCCTTTCCCGAGCGACTTCTGGTAGATGGTAATGTGCTCATTGCCGTCGTTCATGCGCATAATCTGTTCGTATCGGTACTTCTTGTAGTACGCAACAGCTTCTTTCTTAATGGCAGGTATGAGCGACGGGCGTTCGCATTCGAGCACTTGAATGCGGTCTAATTTGGAAGCAATCCTACTTATATCCACGTCTCCAGCCTCTACCTTCGGCATTAAACCGAGCATACTCTTGGAGATAAATGCCGTGCTAATGCCCTTAACATCTTCGTATTTCTTGAATAGAGCGTCTTGTGAGTAGCTTAGATGGCAGGTCAACGCCATGAATATGATAAATATAATTCGTTTCATTCTTTGTTTTTGTTTTGATGTTTGTTATTGCTGATTTGGGCGAGCCCTTTGTTCATTTTCGACGAAAAAAGCTTCAATGCCCGTTGAGTTTCGGCATAAGCATCCTTAGGATTGTCGTATGTATCTTCTTGAATGGCGTATTCGCGTCGGTCGGCACGGGTATTGACGAAGATAGCCACGGAAACTACGAGTACTATCGATGCCGCAATGCCCGATATCCAGCGCATGCTAACGGTGCGGGCACGGCGGTTTACGGTTTTTTCCACCGTGTTCCAGCCGTCTATCTGGTGCTCTATACGCTTTTCGAGATGAACGGGTATCGCGGGTTCCGGCATAAGGAACGCATCGAAGAATGCCTTTTCGTCGAGCAATTCTGCGGGCACTTCTTCGCTTGCGAAGAACGCCTTTAGTTGGTGTTCCTCGCTTTCGGTAGTCGTTCCTTCGTAATATTTGCCGATCAGGGTTTTAATCTCGTTTACGTTCATATTCCGTTTGTTTGTTGAATTGTTCTCTTATTTGTTTTCTTGCACGGCTCAACAATACTCTGATGTTTATTGCCTGTAGGCCTGTCTGGGCAGCTATTTCGTCGTAACTGCGGTCTTCTATGTCTCTCAGGGTGATGATGAGTCGTTGCTGTTCGGGCAGATGGGCGATGATATTCATAATTTTTGCGGCGTCTTCGCGTTGCTCCAATCGCTCCGAGATGTTGCTGTCGGCAGCGATGTTCAGTTCTTCCGGCGGGCGTTCCACGAACTTGTTGCCATTCTTCCTGTACCGGTCGAAGAATATGTTCTTGACGATCGTCACGCAAAAAGCCTCGATATTCGTTACCTTGTTCAGCGAGTCGCGCTTCATCCATAGCTTAAGGAAAGCCTCTTGAACCAAGTCTTCGGCGGCTTGGGCATCGGCTGTGAGCCGCCAAGCAGCGGCATACATGCGCCTGCTGTGGGGCAGAAACGTCTGTTTGAATACCGATGCATCCATCCTTTTTAGTTTATCTGAACCATCTTTTCTACCTCTTCGGGCTTTATATCTCCGAAGATTTGCACGAACACACGTTGCTTGTTGTCGCTTACTATGATAATGATTTCTTTGATAGACGTTTCGTTTGTTTTCGATAAAATCTTTACCTTCGAGGCGTCTTGGTTAACGTTAATCATCTTTTCATAGCCCTCTTTTTCGAGATCAGGCAAGGTGTTGTCGAACAGTTCGGTCGTTTTATCTTTGTTAGAGCTGATGACAAGCACGTTCATGGAGTCTGCCTTTTCGGCCAATTTACGGTCTTCTTCATCGTTGCTATCATTGCCCAATTCCTTTTTGATCATATTCTTGTCCATACGGACTACCTGTGCGTCGTTGTTGCCTTCGAACTGCGAGATGAATTTGTCGATGCTCTGTGCATGGGCCATGGTACCCATAAGCACCATGGCGAGTGTGAATAATACTTTTTTCATTATTATTTGTCTTTTTGATGTTCCTTGACTATCTGTTCTATTTCGGCCTGCGTAATCTTTCCTTTTATCTGTACAAGCTCACAATCCTCCTTGCCTGTCTCCAATATCAGCAGTTCCGTAATGGTATCGCCCTTACCTTTAGTGAGGATAAACGTTTTGTCTCCGTCTTCTACAGTGCTTATCAGTTCGTCGTATCCTTTGGCGCTGAAGTTCTTGGTTTCGTTGTAGAACTCTGTTTTAACGTCTGCTGAACACTCTTCCAAGTCGAGAACTCTGATGGAATCTATATGTTTTATAATTCTTATGGCATCCTTGTCTTCATCGTTCTTCATAAACTTACGGGCCATATTCAGCATTATTCTGGGGATATGTACATACTCTACCTTGGGTTTATCTTTGAACTGTTCGAAGATATCGTGGGCTTTTTGTGCGAAAGATGTATGTGCTACGCATAATAGGAATAGCGCGAAAATTAACTTTTTCATTGCTTTGGGTGTTTAAATGTTGATACTTATTTTGAGAAGCGCTTACATTTATACAGACGCAAAGCTACAAATTGTGTTACAAAAAATAGGGAATATTTTCTGAAAATGTACCGAGTAAAGGTGATAGGTGTTATAAATAAGACGGTTATACCATATTTTTATGGTCGGTATAACCGTCTGATAGCGTCGTTTCAAGACAGGTATTTACTCCTTATAATTATCTAATTTCTTTAAGAAATAGGCTTTAAAGTCCTTCCAGTGATAGTAGGGAGCCATGTCGGTAGGTATGGGTAGGGTGGCTTCATTCTCGTTCTGTAACACTTTGAAGATAATATCATGGTCGCCGAATGCCTTGCGATAGAACACAAATTGCAGGTTGCAAGCCATCGGGAAGATACGGTAATCGCACCAGTTTTCATCGTCTAACTGCTCCAAGTCTCTGATTTGTTTGCCGTATCCGTTAAGGTCGAGCAAGCAAGTCAGCGGCATTACCATCGTATCATGGCCGTAACGAAGCGTTGCTCCCGGGTGTTTAAGGGCGATACAGCTGTCGGCTTCGCTGATAATCTTGCGCAACAAATTGCGCTGTGAGTAAGGTTGAGTACCGCCATTCAGCGGACTTGGGCCGTAATTAATGTACCACCAAGCGTTCGATCTCAGCCAGTTATCGTAAATCTCTTCATCGTTGAAGAGATCGTAAAGGGATATCTGATGGCGTAATTCGGTACTTTGAACATTGCTGCAAAGCTTAAAAAGCTTGTTATTCAGGTCGTTTGCGTTCACTTGGTGTTGCCAGTAATCGTCGTCGTTGAACAGTTCGTGCATCACGCGCCGGTAGTTTTCGTGCTTTTTAGAGAATGTATTGAATGCCTTTTTGGCCTCTTCGGGCATCTTGGATGCTTCGAGTTTCTTATCCGTCTGGTTCATGTAATACATATCATGATAGCTTGCATCGTGGCTGATGTGTAGTTGCGGGTTCAACAGAAGGAGTTCTTGCAGGGCATTTTCCATTGATAAGATGCAACGAATGACTACTGTACTCTTGGCATCTATATTGGTCGGGCCGGCAAAAACCTGCGGAAACCGTTCGTACATGCGACGGGCAATGCCCTTATGTTGTTGGGCTCCGAGCAATGTAAGTTCGCCGTCGCGTTCTTTTGCCTCATCCCTGATCATGATAAGTCGCCGAAGTACGTCTTTTCCGAAGGCTGTCAATTTGCCCAAGGAGTCGGCCTGTTGCAAGATTTCGCAAGGTTTGTCGTAATCGTTTTTACCGATCAGGTATCTTGAACCGTGCCTCCCGTAATGACTGATGTAGAATGGAGCGTAACCTTTCGGTGCTGGTGTCAGCTTTGTTTGTATAGGTCCCGGGTACGCAAAGTAGTTGTTAGCCGACATACGTTTGTTGTTCTTCAAATCTTTTCGTGCCTGTTGTGCTTGCAAGTTGAATGCAACGGCGAGTGAAAAGACGATAATTAGAGTTCGTTTCATGATGTTGTGTTATTGGTAAGATATGGCAAAATTAGTTGTTTTTACCCATAAAATCAAGTTTACCCATAAATATTTCCGTATTTTTGTGTCACAACTGACTGTCCGATACGAGGGAAGTTATATGATTACAAACAGTAAAACGTATCGATGATTTGGCTGTTCTGAAGCCTCGCATAAAGCAAACACTCGTCTCGGCCGAGCGTATCGAGAAGCACGTTGCAGCCAAACAAGAAATGAAAACGGCCGAAGAAGAAGTGCCGAACAGCATAGACGATCCTGCCAAACGGGCAAAATCTCTTTTTTAACAGAACCTGCAAGCCTTGCTTTCCGTGGCGGATGGCAGGGCTTTTTTGTGCCTGTTGCGGAGCCGTGCGGTAAGTCTTTTCCGGATAGAATGCCCGTCTGTGGCCCGCAGACCGTATGTCTATTGCCGACAAACAGTGTATCTAACCGCCGTAGATATGCCGTTTGTCGGAAGTATGTTCCCGCCGCACCCGTTATATTTCCTATGAAAATACCGCCTATTCTTTTGGTCTCACGCTGAAAAAATACTATTTTTGCATCAGAATAGCAACTATGTTACGGGTTTTGTGAAACCGTTCGGTTGAAACAGAAATAATAAGAACAACAAACGGATTGCAGCTATGCCGAAACATCATTTATGGTCTGACGAATATTGGCTGCTGCTCATGCAGCTCTATCTGAAGAAACCGGTGGGATTGAAACCGCTGTATTCGCGCGGTATGGTGGACTTGAGTCTTGAATTGCACCTGCCTCCGCAGTTTCTGTATGGGCAAATGTTCCGGTTAAGACAACTGGATACGCCTCAAATAGAGCATCTCTGGCAAACATACGGCAAAAGTCCGAAGAAGCTGCAGCGCGAGGCCGACCTGCTCAGACGTATGAACGGGTTCGGACAACCTAAGAAGTTTTACGAGGGAGTAGCTATAAACGAGTCGTTCGAACGCGACTTCAAGCCGCTCGATACCGATACTTCGTTAAAGCCGGTTTCGCTGATTATGATTCTCGACCTGTACTTCCGTCTTACTCCTATTACCATGGTAGCCCAAACACCCGAAGTGGTTGAGTTGGCTAAGTTGCTCAAAACGGCGCCACAGACGGTTGCCGAAGTGATGGATGTTTTTAGGTTTTGCGATCCTTATCTTAACCGCGACGACCTGATAATACACCCCCTGTTGGCGCCATGTAGAGATATATGGCAACGATATGGTAGTGGTAATCCCGAAAAACTGGCAGCCCTCGCTGCACAACTGAAAGAATATTTTAGGTAAGAATGGACCAGAAGCTCGTACAGACACAAGTTCAAAAGCAATTGCAGGTACAACGTTTGTCGCAACAACAGATGCTGCAAGTGCGGTTGTTGGAGATGCCGTTGACGGAACTTGAGGAAAGTGTCAATGCTGAACTCGACGATAATCCGGCCTTGGAGGCGTCTTCGTCGGAAGATGCCATGGCAGATAGCGGCTTCGAAAGTATCGAAGAGGAGCGCGAGGAGATGAGTGAAGAGGAACAAAACGAGCACGACGATCGTGAAGAAGCGCTCGAAAATGCGCTCGAAAACATAGGAAGAGACGACCGAATGCCCGAGTCTTACGGCTATACGGATAACGATAATAATGCCGATTACGAAGAAGTAGTCTACGGAGACACCGTGTCTTTCTACGATAAATTGAAAGAACAGATGGGCGAAACGGTGCTCACAGACCGTCAACAGGATATCATGGAGTACATTATAGGTTCGCTCGACGACGACGGATTGCTGCGTAAAGACCTCGAAAGCATTAGCGATGAGCTTGCCGTTTATCACAATATCGATGCCGATACCGAAGAAATAGAACAGGTATTGCGACTTCTACAGGCGTTCGATCCTGCGGGTATCGGTGCAAGAAGTCTGCAAGAATGTCTTCGCTTACAGGTTGAACGGCGGGCGGAGAGCCCGGTAAAGGCTGCTATGTTGCGATTGATCGACGGTTATTTCGATGAATTTACCAAGAAGCATTGGCATAAAATACAGATAGGCATGCATCTTACCGATGCTTGGTTGCACCTCTTGCAGGACGAGATACGTAAGTTGAACCCGAAACCCGGGGCCTCTTTGGGCGAGACAGAGGGTAGAAACATTCAACAGATTACTCCCGATTTCATTGTAGATACATCGGACGACGGCGTTATATCTTTCTCTCTCAACCGCGGAAATATACCGGAACTGAAGGTGTCGCCGTCGTTCAGCGAGATGGTAGATACCTATCGTAACAACAAGGAGGGCATGACACGGCAGGCAAAAGAGGCGCTTCTCTATGCCAAAGAGAAGGTAGAGAAGGCACAGGGTTTCATCGAAGCCGTGAAACAACGCCGCCATACGCTCTATATAACTATGAAAGCCATCATCGAATGGCAACGTAAATTCTTCTTAGACGGTGATGAGGCCGATCTTAAACCGATGATCTTGAAGGATATTGCAGATAAGACAGGGCTCGATATCTCTACGATTTCGCGCGTTAGCAATGTAAAGTATGCCCAGACCAAGTGGGGTACGTTTCCGTTACGTTTCTTTTTTACAGACTCATACACTACGGATAGCGGCGAAGAACTGTCTACCCGTAAGATCAAGTTGGTACTGAAAGAAATTATAGGTAAGGAAAATAAGACAAAACCATATAGCGACGACGCCTTGTCTTTATTAATGAAAGCAAAGGGATTCCCCGTGGCTCGTCGCACTATAGCCAAGTATCGTGAGCAGTTGGGCATACCTGTGGCACGGCTGCGCAGGTAGAGGAACGCTGCAATAGGTAGAAAGTTGTTGTAATATTCGTATGAAAGAAAAGAGTATCATATTGGCTGCAAGGGTGATGAGTATGGTCTTTACGCCTTTTTACCTGCCGTTGGTAGGCTTGATAGCCTTGTTTCTATTCAGCTATCTCCATCTGCTTGACTGGGGTTACAAGCTCAAAGTACTGGCTTTGGTCTACGCTTTTACCATCTTACTTCCTACGCTTCTCATACATATATACCGCAGATATCAGGGATGGACATTGATAGAACTTGGCACAAAGGAACGTAGAATGGTGCCATACATTATTTCTATCGCTTGTTACTTTACTTGTTATTACATCATGAATGCCCGTCATATTCCGCATTTCATGGGAAGTATTCTCGTCGCAGCGCTTGTTATTCAGATTATCTGTGCTTTCATCAACGTGTGGTGGAAGGTTTCAACGCACACGGCTGCCATAGGTGGGGTGGCTGGAGCATTGCTGGCGTTCGCCGTAATATTTGCTTTTAACCCGATATGGTGGCTGTGTATCGTTCTTATATTGGGAGGTATGGTAGGTACAAGTCGCATGATCTTGCGACAACATACGCTGTCGCAGGTGGTAACCGGTTTTCTCGTCGGGCTGATAACCGCTTTCTTCATCGTTATTTAGATACGAATGTCGCAATTGAACCGTAGGTGTATGGCCGATAGAGCGTAGGTCTGTGGTCGTTAGAATATAAATGTATCATCATTAAAGCATATCGATATGAAACCAATAGTAAGCATTATCATGGGCAGTACGAGCGATCTGCCGGTGATGGAAAAGGCCTGTAAATGGCTCGACGATAACGAAATACCCTTCGAGGTGAACGCTCTGTCGGCTCATCGCACGCCGGATGCCGTGGAAAGTTTTGCCAAGAACGCCCGCAACCGCGGCATTAAAGTGATTATAGCCGCTGCAGGTATGGCTGCTGCATTGCCGGGTGTTATCGCTGCAAATACCACCTTACCGGTGATCGGAGTACCTGTAAAGGGCATGCTCGACGGGCTCGATGCTCTTTTGAGCATTGTTCAGATGCCGCCGGGCATACCTGTTGCAACGGTGGGCGTAAACGGTGCGCAGAATGCAGCTATACTCGCAGCCCGGATAATAGCGCTTTCAGACGAGACGGTCGCAGCAAAAATGTCGGCTTGGAAGGCCGGTTTAGGAGCCAAGATAGAGAAGGCGAATGCCGAACTGGCCGCCATCAAGACTTATCGGTATAAGACGAACTAAAGGAATAGGGCGGCTCTTGCGCCCACATACAATATTATGATCGATTTATTTCAATATCAACGGCGCCCGTCTTCGGTAGTCCATATAGGAGCAATCGATATGGGTGGCGATAATGCCATCCGTGTTCAGTCGATGACAACCACCGATACGAACGACACGGAGGGCTGTATAGCGCAAGCAGAACGTATTATTAAGGCTGGCGGAGAGCTCGTTCGACTGACTACGCAGGGCATCAGAGAGGCGGAAAACCTGAAAAATATCAATGCCGGACTGCGTGCCCGCGGTTATGATACGCCGCTTGTGGCCGACGTGCACTTCAATCCTAACGTTGCCGATGTGGCGGCCTTGTATGCCGAAAAGGTGCGCATTAATCCGGGAAACTACGTGGATCCCGCCCGTAGGTTCATCAAACAAGAGTATTCGGATGAGGAATACGCGCAGGAATTGCATAAGATAGAAGCCCGATTTGTACCGTTTATCAATATTTGCAAGCAAAACCATACGGCCATCCGTATAGGTGTAAACCACGGTTCACTATCGGATAGAATCCGTAACCGCTATGGAGACACGCCCGAGGGCATTGTGGAAAGCTGCATGGAGTTTCTGCGTATCTGTAAGAAAGAGCGGTTCAGCGACGTTGTCATATCGGTAAAGGCTTCGAATACGGTAATAATGGTGCGCTCGGTGCGCCTGCTTGTAGACCGTATGGATAAGGAAGACATGCATTACCCTTTGCATCTCGGCGTTACAGAGGCCGGAGAGGGCGAAGACGGACGTATCAAGAGTGCCGTAGGCATAGGCGCTCTGTTGGCCGATGGCATAGGAGATACCGTAAGAGTATCGCTCTCTGAAGAGCCTGAAATGGAGATACCGGTGGCACAACACTTAGTGGAATACGTTACAAAACGGCAAGGTCATCTCGTTGTTCCTGCCGAACGATACGCCAATTTCGACTATCTGCGCCCCGAACGCAGACGAACCGTGCCTGTTAGGAATATAGGCGGCGGCAATGTTCCGGTGGTGATAACCTCGAAAGAGGGTGCGAAATCCGATTATATATATATAGGATCGGAGCTTCCGAAGGACATTGACGAGCGGAAGAACTATATTGTAGACTACAACGTGCATGCGTCTGTCGCTGCCGAACATCCTGCCTTGCATCTTTATCCCATATTCCCGTCATCGGCAATGCCCTTTATTACGGCCGTTGAAGCCGATCTGAAATTCCTCGTTTTGCAGTTCGGAACGCCCTCGGAAGAGTATCTGGCATGCTTAAAGCAGCATCCTGAGATCGTTGTAGTGTGCGTAAGCAACCACCAAAACCGCCTTGCAGACCAGCGGGCTTTGGCACACGAGATGATGATCCACGGCATCTGTAACCCGTTGGTGTTCGCTCAAATGTACCGACATAGCGATAAGAGCTGCTTTCAGCTTGATGCCTCGGCCGATATGGGAGCACTGATGATCGACGGACTTGCCGATGGTATCTGGCTTATGAACAATGGAGACCTGCCGCAGAGTGTAGTAGAAGAGACGGCATTCGGCGTTCTGCAGGCGGCACGTCTACGGACTTCCAAGACCGAATATATCAGTTGTCCGGGCTGTGGGCGCACGCTGTACGATTTACGCGAAACCATTGCCAAGATTAAAGAGGCTACTGAAGAGATGAAGGGGCTCAAGATTGGTATCATGGGGTGTATCGTCAACGGTCCGGGAGAGATGGCCGACGCTGATTACGGTTATGTGGGAGCAGGCCCGAAGCGTGTGTCTCTTTACCGTAAACAGCAGTGTGTGGAGAAGAATATCCCCGAAGAAGATGCCGTAGAACGACTTCTGAAGCTGATAAGAGAAGATAGGGAGAACGGGATTTTATAAGACAGACTCCCGATAACTCTTATATAAATAAAAAGAATATGAAACGAAAATCATTACTACTTATTGCGCTGATGCTGTTTGTCAGCGTGGTGTGCGAGGCAGGAAGGGTAATTCGAGTACTCGCAATCGGTAATAGTTTCTCGGAAGATGCCGTAGAACAATACCTTTATGAGCTTGCTTTAGCGCAGGGAGACAGCCTTATAATAGGCAATGCCTATATAGGCGGCTGCTCTATAGACCGCCACTGGGACAATTCGCAGACGGGTAAAGCCGACTATGGTTACCGGAAGATCGTTGACGGAAAGATGGTTACGCAGCCGCACGTTACACTCGAACGGGCGATAAAGGACGATGATTGGGATATTATCAGCTTGCAACAGGCCAGTCATTTCTCCGGTCTGCCCGAAACGTATGGCCATTTGGCGGACCTGAAACGCTACGTTATGGCCACGGCAACCAACAAGAATGTAGAGATTGTGTTCCACATGACGTGGGCATATGCTAAAGATTCCAGCCACGGAGGCTTCAAAAACTACGGTAACGACCAGCAACAAATGTACCGAATGATACTCTCTGCCGTGAACAAAGCCATCGAACAGACAGGCATAAAGCGGGTGATACCTTCGGGAGTTGCTATTCAGAACGCCCGTGAAACGATGGGCGACGTGCTTAATCGCGATGGTTTTCATCTGCAACTTACCTATGGTCGCTATACTGCAGCCTGCACATGGTGCGAATTTCTTACGGGCAAAAACGTGGTAGGCAATCCGTATAAGCCCGACACTATCGATGACCATATGGCGCGACTGGCGCAGGAAGCAGCGCATAAGGCCATGAAAATGAGCCGCAGACTATTTAAATAGCACATTTGGAGATACGCTGCAATCAGCCTTCAGGCAGCAGACTGTTATGTTATATCGCATACCTGATTTGCTGCCTGAGGGCTGTTATCGTTTCTATCTGTTTGTGTTTCTGTCCTTACATATACTGTTTATTGCCGGTAGGAATACCGCCAAACGACCGTAGACCATATCCCTATTGCCGATAGGAAAGCAGCCTGTTGCAAACACATCCGTCGGTCTCGCCGGACAAAGGTATTGCGCGTTTATGACATGCCCTTAAAATAAATTAATTATTTGGGCGGTCTGTCATTTTTCGTTACCTTTGCTAATTCATAAACAAGCAAACTCTATGGCTGCGAAAGATAACGGGCAGACACCGATGATGAAACAGTTTTTTTCGATGAAGGCAAAACATCCCGATGCTTTGCTGCTGTTTCGTTGCGGCGACTTCTACGAAACGTATGGCGAAGATGCCGTGCGTTCCGCAGGTGTTCTCGGCATAACGCTCACTAAACGCAACAATGGAGGACTGTCGGGAAGTACGGAGATGGCCGGTTTTCCCCATCATGCGCTCGATACTTACTTACCTAAACTGATACGAGCCGGTATGCGTGTCGCCATTTGCGACCAGCTGGAAGATCCCAAGAAGAAGCGTGAAGCCATTAAAGGCATGAAAGGTCTTACCGAAATGGATAAGATGGTGAAGCGCGGTATTACAGAGTTAGTAACGCCGGGCGTGGCAATGACCGATAACGTACTGAACTACAAAGAGAATAATTTCCTTGCTGCAGTGCACTTCGGCAAGAGCTCTTGCGGCGTTTCTTTCCTCGATATATCCACGGGGGAGTTCCTTACAGGCGAGGGAAGTTATGACTATGTGGAGAAACTTCTGGGCAACTTCTCGCCCAAGGAGGTGCTTTACGATAGGGAACACAAGGCAGATTTCGAACGTTTCTTCGGTACCCGTTACTGCATTTTCGAACTTGAAGACTGGGTATTTACCGAGCAAACGGCCCGTCAGAAGTTGCTCCGTCATTTCGAAACCAAGTCTCTGAAAGGCTTCGGCGTTGAGCATTTGCATAACGGTATTATCGCCTCGGGCGCTATCATGCAGTATTTGGAGATTACACAGCATACACAGATTGGGCATATCACCTCGTTATCGCGCATCGAGGAAGAACGTTATGTGCGCTTAGACAAGTTCACTATCCGCTCTCTCGAGTTGATACAGCCGATGCAGGAGGGAGGTTCGTCGCTGCTGAGCGTGATAGATCGCACCTCTACACCTATGGGAGGGCGCATGTTGAGGCGGTGGGTAGTGTTTCCGTTGCGTGATGAGAAAGCCATCGAACGTCGTCTGAATGTGGTGGATTTCTTCTTCCGAGAGCCGCAGTTCAGGCAACTTATCGATGAGAAGTTCCATAACATAGGCGATCTCGAACGCATTATATCGAGGGTGGCCGCAGGGAGAGTGTCGCCCAGAGAGGTGGTGCAGTTGAAGAATGCACTGCAGGCATTGGTGCCGATCAAGGTGGCTTGTCTCGAAACAGATAACGAGAGTCTGAAACGTTTGGGCAGTCAGTTGAACTTGTGCGAGGAGCTTAGCGATCGTATAGCTAAGGAAATACAGCCCGATCCACCGCAGTTGTTGAGCAAAGGCGATGTAATTGCCGACGGATATAACGCCGATCTGGATGAGTTGCGCCATATCTCTCGCAGCGGTAAAGACTTCTTGCTCGAGATACAGGAGCGCGAGATAGCGCAGACGGGTATCGCTTCGTTGAAGGTAGGCTTTAATAATGTGTTCGGTTATTACTTGGAAGTACGCAACACTTACAAGGATAAAGTGCCGGTAGAGTGGATACGTAAGCAGACTTTAGCGCAAGCTGAGCGGTATATAACGCAGGAATTGAAGGAATATGAGGAAAAGATACTCGGCGCAGACGAGAAAATTCAGTCGCTTGAAGAGCGTCTCTTCGGCGAGCTGATTGCCGACATGCAGGCTTACATACCATATATACAGACGGATGCCAATGTGGTTGCGAACCTCGATTGCCTGCTCTCGTTCGCCAAGACGGCAGAAGAAAATCGTTATGTGAGGCCGGTTGTCGACGATAGCGATGTGCTCGATATCAAACAAGGGCGCCATCCGGTGATTGAAAACCAGTTGCCTGTGGGCGAAACATACGTGCCCAACGACATTTATCTTGATACGGAAAAGCAGCAGATCGTGATAATTACCGGACCGAACATGGCCGGTAAATCGGCTTTGCTGCGCCAGACGGCGCTGATAGTGCTGCTGGCTCAGATGGGTAGCTATGTGCCTGCGGAGCGTGCAAAGGTGGGTTTAGTAGACAAAGTGTTTACTCGTGTCGGCGCCAGCGATAACATCTCGCTGGGCGAATCTACGTTTATGGTAGAGATGACCGAGGCAGCCAGCATCCTTAACAACGTGTCGCAGCGCTCGTTGGTGCTGTTCGATGAGCTGGGACGCGGTACGTCTACCTACGATGGAATTTCAATTGCTTGGGCTATAGTGGAGTTCTTGCACGAACAACCCAAGGCTCGAGCGCGGACACTCTTTGCAACTCATTACCATGAACTGAACGAAATGGAGAAGAATTTCGCCAGAATAAAGAATTACAACGTATCTGTAAAGGAGATAGACGGAAAGGTTATCTTCCTCAGAAAGCTGGAGAAAGGCGGTAGCGAGCACTCCTTCGGTATTCATGTGGCCGATATAGCGGGCATGCCCAAAAGCATCGTGAAGCGTGCCAATACGGTATTAAAGGAATTGGAGGCCGATAACAGTCAGGTAGGCACGGTGGGTAAGCCCACTGCACGGAAAATTGAGCAGAGTAGGGAGGGCATGCAATTGAGCTTCTTCCAATTAGATGATCCGATACTTTGCCAAGTTCGCGATGAAATATTGGGCTTGGATGTGAATAATCTGACACCTGTAGAGGCGCTGAATAAACTAAACGACATCAAAAAAATAGTAGAAGGAAAATAATAAAGGGGGCATATATGCTCCGAACCATCAATTATAATCGAGGATGAAGTATTTTGTTATGGTAATCATAAGTGCTGTGTTTTCTTTGAAAACGGCAGCACAAGAGAAAATAGAGCCTGTTCTTTATGGCAATATGGACCACTGGGTAGTGCGGAATATCAAGGAGTCTGGCATCATCGGAGGTAATGCCAAGACGCTGTATGAAATAGGTCCGAGCCGGACGATAGACGGGAATATCCCTTATAAGAATATGGGGAAATCGCCTTGGGCCACTTCTAATGTGATGGCAAAGGTAATGGGTGTGGTCAAAACAAATCAATCTGTCTACCGTGATACGCATGGCAACGGCTATTGTGCCAAGCTGATGACGCACGTAGAGCATGTGAAAGTGTTGGGTTTAATGAATATCAGTGTCTTGGCGGCAGGCTCTATATTCCTCGGAGATATACAGGAACCCATCACCGGAACTAAGGACGGGGAGAAGAGTTTGAACTGGGGAATACCGTACAACAAGCGTCCGAAGGCTTTAAGATACGACTACCGTGTGTCGTTATCGGGTAGTCCGAACCGCATAAAGCAGACGGGTTTCAGTAAAGTATCTACTGTTTCTGGCAAAGACTGTGCCGTTACGGTGCTGCTATTGCAGAAACGTACCGAAGACGCCAAGGGGAATATTACGGCAAAGCGCGTAGGTACGATGGTGATAGAGTATGCTCACAGCACCAAAGACTGGGTGGAGAACGCCACTTATCGCATTATGTATGGCGACATACACAATCACCCCGAGTACGATGCACAGCTGATGGGACTGCGGTCGACCGACTATGCAAGGAACAGCAAAGGTAAAAGTGTGCAGGTTAAAGAGACGGGCTGGGCTTCCGAGGATGATACTCCGACGCACTTGGTATTGCAGTTTTCGTCGAGTAACGGTGGTGCCTTCATCGGTTCGCCGGGCAACACGTTTTGGATAGACAACGTGCGTTTGGTGTTTTAACCATATAGTTGCATACTTTTGTTATGAGGAAAAATCTATTTATTTTTTTCCTTTTATTCTCTTCTCTCGCATTGCTAGCGCAGACAGAAGCAGGCTTTAAGGCAGACAGCACGAAGACCGATACCGTTAAAACGGACAAAAAGCAGGGAATAATAAAGCGTCTGTTGGATTACTTCGGGCAGTCTAACAAAGGAAAAGACCACGGGAAGTTCGATTTCAGCGTCATCGGAGGGCCTCATTACGATACTGATACCAAATTAGGGATAGGCTTGATTGCTGCCGGACTATATTACAGCGATGCCCGCGATTCGCTTCTGCCGCCCTCGAACGTATCGCTTTACGGCGATATATCTACTACCGGTTTCTATATGATAGGCGTCGGAGGCGTTCATATCTTCCCGCACAGGCGTTACAGAATGGAGTACGATGCCTCGTTTTACTCGTTCCCAAGCAAATTCTGGGGCATCGGTTACGATAATGGAAATAACGGGCGTAACGAGAGTACCATGAACCGATTTCAGGTAGATGCCACAGGTAAATTCCTTTTTCATCTGTCCAACAGCTTATATGCAGGTCCTGCATTGGCGTTTCGTTTTGTAAATGCGCGGAAAATAGAGCGTCCCGAACTGCTTAATAACGAGGCTGTACGGGCGACAAATGTCGGTACGGGGCTGGTATTCGTGCTCGATACCCGCGATATAATGACATCTCCGAAGCACGGGTGCTACATCTATTTGAGCCAAATGCTGCGTGTACGAACGTCGGACGGGGGGCGTAAATTCTGGACAACCGACTTCAAAGCCTCTACTTACCAGCCTTTATGGAGCGATTGCACACTTGCTTTGCAGGCTTTAGGCACCTTGCAATCCGGACATATAGGGTGGACGGATATGGCGATGCTGGGCAGTTCGCACTCTATGCGGGGCTATTATAACGGACGATACCGCGACAAAAACAAGTTAGAGATACAAGCCGAACTGCGTCAGCACATTTGGCACCGCAACGGGATTGTAGCATGGATAGGCACAGGAACTGTGTTTCCCGAGTTTAAAGCTATGCGTTGGCGCCACATGTTGCCCAACTTTGGGTTGGGATACCGATGGGAATTCAAGAAAAACATGAACATCCGACTGGATTACGGGCTGGGAAAAAGCGGGCAATCCGGTTTCTTATTCAACATCAATGAGGCATTTTAAACATATCATCAGCAAGAGCTATGCGCCGCAGACCGTGTTTTGGCTGGCGCTTTTCGTATTGAGTTTTCCTAATATCTGCCTGTCTTTTACCGAGCAGGTGCCCTTGATAAGTCGGCTAACGAACGTGATATTGCCCGTATCGGCGTATGCTTTGGCACTTACGGCCATGCGCAATACGGGGCGTACAGTGTGGGTTTTGTTCCCATTGATCTTCTTTTCGGCCTTTCAGATCGTGTTGCTATACCTTTATGGGCATTCGGTTATCGCGGTCGATATGTTCTTAAACCTTCTTACTACCAATGCAGGAGAGGCGATGGAGCTGTTGGATAACCTGTTGCCGAGTATCGTGTTCGTTATTCTCGTTTATGTTCCGCTGCTCGTACTGGCCTCTGTTTCGGCATGGAAAGGGCTCGAACTCGACCGCCGGTTTATGCGCAGAGCGCGCTTTGCTTCCGTGTTCGGGCTTGCTGTCGGTGCGGCCTGTCTGTTCTTCTCGGTAAACAGAGGTTTCATAGTAAGGAATGATTTGTATCCTATCAACGTGTTCTATAACGTGAAATTGGCGATTGAGCGGACTTATGCCACGGCTCATTATGCGGAAACCTCGCGCAATTTCACTTTTAAGGCGCATCCCACGCACGAACGTAGCGAGCGTGAAGTGTATGTATTGGTAATAGGAGAGACCGCTCGGGCTGCCGACTTCCGGCTCTACGGGTACCGGCGAAATACCACCCCCCGACTGTCTGCCACGAAAGGACTGTTTGTTTTCAGCAAGGTTCTTACGCAATCGAATACCACACACAAGAGCGTTCCGATGCTGATATCGGCAGTATCGGCGGTCGATTACGATAATATATATAAGCAAAAAGGACTCATTACGGCCTTTAAAGAGGCCGGTTTCCACACCGTTTTCTTCTCTAATCAGCTGCCGAACCATTCGTTTATCGACTTTTTTGGTGAGGAAGCAGACGAATGGAAGTTCATTAAAGAGACGCCAAACGGGCGTAGCAGGCAGACTGCAGCGGAGGCCAAAGAGTTTTACGATGGCGACCTGTTGCCGTTGATAGATAAGGTTTTGGCGAAAAAACGGCACAAACAACTCATTGTGCTCCATACTTACGGATCGCATTTCGAATATCTTAAACGTTATCCGGAGGCGATGTCGCACTTCCGTCCCGACGATGCAAGCGAAGCAGAAGCATCCAATCGCCCGTCGTTGCTCAATGCCTATGATAATACTATACGGTATACGGATTGGTTCTTGGGCGAAGTCGTGCGCCGTGTAAAGGGCACCCGAGCCATGTCGGCATTGCTTTATACGTCTGATCACGGTGAGAATATCTTCGACGATCGCCGAAGGCTCTTTCTTCATGCCTCGCCCATACCTTCCGCTTTCGAGCTGCATGTGCCTTTTATGGTATGGCTCTCGCCCCGCTATATGGCCGTTCAGCCCGCGCGGTCGGGCATTCTGCGGTCTAACGAGGGCAAACCCGTGGCTACGAATTTATCTGTTTTCCATACGTTGATAGACCTTGCTGGCATCCGCACGCCTTATTTCAATAGTCGTAACTCGGTGGGCGATACGGCTTACATGCCTCGTCCTTATGTGTATCTGAACGATCATAACGAGGCTATACCGCTCGAACGTATGGCGAACAGCGCAGAAGATGTGCTCTATTTCCGCCGTGCCGGTATTCCTTTTCGTGGGCGTTGAGCTTGTTATTTGCCGTGTAAGGCGATGATAATAGTGCTGCGGATACTTCTTCGTGTGGCGTGTTATCGGCCTGTAGCGGAAAAGTATGAGGCTTGTACCTGCCGTTTATCGGCTTTAGATATGCTGCCTGTCGGTCATAGGCGTATCGTCTGTCGCGGTTAGAGGGTATATTTATCGTCCTTTACAGTAGGTCCGGACCGTGACAGGCGCGTAACATGAATGGAATGAGTAAAAGGAGTAGCGTTTTTATTTCTATGCTTTTTCGCTTTTATACAGTAAGGGCACACCTGCAAGGTTTATTGTTCAGGTGTGCCCTTGTGCGTATATGCGAACGTGATATGAATGCTTATCCTTTGGCGCCGAGGCGGTTCATCCACTTTCCGCCTATCATGCAGGCTATTCCGATGGCGATGAAAGGGATGCTGAGGAGTTGCCCCATGTTGATCAGCATGCCTGATTCGAAGCTTTCCTGCACGTCTTTAGTGTACTCGATGATAAAGCGGAAAGAGAATATCAGCGTAAGACAGAGTCCGAAGAAAAAGCCTGTGCCGACCTTTTCGGGCCGCTTTCGGTAGAAATACCAGCCTATCAGGAAGAACAAGGCATAGGCTATAGCCTCGTAAAGTTGCCCGGGATGGCGCGGTACTTTGTCTACCCGTTCGAAGATGAACGCCCACGGAACATCGGTAACCTTGCCGATAATCTCGCTGTTCATTAGGTTTCCGAGCCGGATGAAGCACGCTGTGATGGGCGTGGCAATGGCGATATCGTCGAGTACATGCCACAAATTCATGTGCGTTTTGCGGTAATAAAGGTACAAAGCTATCATTAATCCGAGCGTACCTCCATGGGATGCCAGCCCTTCATAGCCTATCCATTTCCACGAGCCGTCGGCCATGTGGCGGATGGGCAGTATCATTTCTACGATATGGTCCCACGAACTGAGGAAATAGGTGGGTTCGTAAAACAGACAATGTCCCAGTCTTGCGCCCGCCAGAATGCCGATAAAGCAGTAGATGAAGAGTGGATCGAAGTACTCGTCTTTTACTTTTTGTTCTTTATAAAGGTGTTTCACGAGGAAGTAGGCAAGCACTATTCCGACGATCCAGCACAGGGAATACCACCGAATACCGAACCCTCCGATCTTGAATGCATATAGGTCGGGGTTCCAAAGGATAAAGGATAAAATATATTCCATATATTTTCAGATGAGTGATTAGGGGTGAATGATTAGGGTTTATATGCTTTTGTGGGATGTTGAATTATTGAAATTTCCATTACGGATTACGGATGCGTGCAAGCCTGATAGCTGTTTGGCGATGACAGTTATTTGGTCTTCTGCCTTTTGAAAGTCTTCTTGTGATATATATTGCTCATCAACAGATAATTCTAATTCGCACAATACTTCAGTTAGAGAACCGTAAGCAATTTCAATGAAATGGGCTTTTTCTTTGGAAGAGAAGCGTCCGAAACCTTCTGCAATATTGATAGGAACGGACATTACGGCTCTTCTAAGCTGGTCACAAAGTGCGAAACGTTCTTCAAGAGGGTATGTCTTTAGCAGTTTACAGATGTATCTTGACAAGTTTTTCGCATTTTGATATACCTCTAATTTCCGAAAGTAAAAGACATCCATATCCAATATATGACTGTTAATCTCTATTCCTTAATCCTTAATCCCTAATCCGTAAACTGTGCGACGCTGCTACACATTGAACCTGAAGTGCATGATGTCGCCGTCTTGCACTACGTATTCTTTGCCTTCGATGCCCAGTTTACCGGCCTCGCGCACGGCGCTTTCGCTGCCATATTGCAGGTAATCTTCGTATTTGATGACCTCTGCACGGATGAAACCTTTCTCGAAATCGGTGTGTATAATGCCTGCGCATTGCGGCGCTTTCCACCCTTTATGGTACGTCCATGCCTTTACTTCCATCTCTCCGGCGGTAATGAAAGTCTGCAAGTTCAACAAAGAATAGGCCTTTTTGATAAGTCTGTTTACGCCACTCTCGGCAAGTCCGAGCTCTTCGAGGAACATCTGCTTGTCTTCATAGCTGTCTAAAGAAGCGATATCCTCTTCGGTCTTTGCTGCAATTACAAGTGCTTCGGCGCCTTCTTCGGTAGCCATAGCCTCGACCTTTCGGTTGTATTCGTTGCCATTCTTGGCACTGTTCTCGTCTACATTGCACACATAAAGCACGGGTTTTGCAGTCAATAAGAACAGATCGTGCGCCACCTTCTGCTCCTCTTTGCTCTCGAAAGTTACGGTACGTGCATTCTGTCCCTTGTCGAGTGCTGCTTTGTAGGCCTCCAATACCGCTACGGCGATTTTGGCATCCTTATTGCCCGTCGCTGCTATCTTTTGCTGTTTGCTCAGTTGGGCCTCTATTGTTTCGAGATCTTTCAGCTGAAGTTCCGTGTCTATAACCTCTTTATCTTCGATCGGATCGACACTTGTACCGCCCTCGCGCACGATGTTATCATCGTCGAAACAGCGAAGTACGTGGATAATAGCATCGGTTTCGCGGATATTTCCGAGGAACTTGTTTCCCAAACCTTCGCCTTTCGACGCTCCTTTTACTAAGCCCGCGATGTCTACAATCTCGCAGGTAGCAGGCACGATACGGCCGGGATGTACGATTTCGGCCAACTTGTTGAGCCGTTCATCGGGCACTGTAATCACACCGATATTAGGTTCTATCGTGCAAAAAGGGAAGTTTGCCGCCTGTGCCTTGGCACTCGACAGGCAATTGAATAGTGTTGACTTGCCCACGTTCGGCAGTCCAACGATACCACATTTTAATGACATGTCTTAAAAAACAATTTTGTATCTGTTGTAAAGATGGTGCAAATCGGTCGTAATCAACTTTGTTTGAAATTGCCGAGCTGCCGCCTATCTGCTGCAAAGGTAGTGCTTTTAAGAGATAAATCAAAACAAACAGGTTGCTTTTTGCTGCGTATGGCATCGTTTGATGCCCTGCATGAGGTTGATAGATGCGGTGTTTATACCCCTTAGGCCTATTATCTAAGGAGCATAAATAGCCAATCTATCGGTAATAAAAATGCATATTTGCATAAAGAACTTGCCGGTATAATTTTTTGAAAATGGCAGGATAGGGGTTATAGCAGTATAATCTACTAGTATAGTTAGAATTATCTTGCCTTTAATTTTGGTCTAAAAGCTGTTCTTATCAATGCGCTTCGAGCCAGTTGCTGCCCCATCCTGCGTCGGCGACGAGAGGCACCCGTAGGGGATAGGCGTTCTGCATTTCTTCGAGAACGATGCGCTCTACCTTTTCTTTTTCATCGGGATAGACCGAGAAGTTGAGTTCGTCGTGCACCTGAAGGATGAGCTTCGAGCGGATATTTTCACGCTTGAAGCGGTCGGAAATGCGTATCATCGCCACCTTGATAATATCGGCTGCACTGCCTTGAATGGGTGCATTGATGGCATTGCGCTCCGCATAACCGCGCACAGTGGCATTGTGTGAGTTGATATCGGGCAGGTAACGACGGCGGTGGAAGAGCGTTTCGGCGTATCCTTTGGCACGTGCATCGGCCTTAGCCCTTTCCATGTATTCGTACACTTGCGGGAAAGTTTCGAAGTATCCTTCTATTAATTCCTTGGCTTCACGGTTGTCTATGTCTAATCTCTGTGCCAGTCCGTAGGTCGTGATGCCGTAGATAATGCCGAAGTTGGCACGCTTTGCTTTGTTTCTTTCATCGCGTGTCACCTCTTCGATGGGCTTCTTATAGATTTTGGCTGCCGTGGCTGCATGGATGTCATAGCCGTGCATGAAGGCTTCGATCATATTTTTGTCGCTGCTGAGATGTGCCATCACGCGCAGTTCTATCTGCGAATAGTCGGCCGAGAAGAACAAACAGCCGGGTTCGGGAATAAAGCATTTGCGTATTTCTTTGCCGTCTTCGCCCCTTACAGGGATATTCTGAAGGTTCGGATCGGACGAAGAAAGGCGACCGGTGGCCGTTATAGCCTGATTGAACGAGGTGTGTATGTGGCCTGTACGTGGGTTAATGAGCTTCGGGAGGGCATCGACATATGTGCCGAGCAGCTTTTTAAGCCCCCTATATTCAAGGATTTTGGCCACTATGGGCGACTTGTTTTCGAGTTGTTGCAGCACTTCTTCGCTTGTAACAAATTGGCCTGTCTTGGTTTTCTTGGGCTTCTCAACAATCTTCATCTTACCGAAAAGAATGTCGCCGACCTGCTTTGGCGATGAAATGTTAAACTCTTCGCCGGCAAGTTGGTATATTTCGTGCTCGTAGTCTTGCATCCTTTTCGTGAGAATAGCCGATGTTTCGCGCAGCGAGCCGGTATCGATAACTACGCCGTTCATTTCGATTTCGGCCAATACAGGCATTAAAGGCATCTCGATGTTCCAAAATAAATCTTCGCATTCCATTTCCTTTAACTTCGTTTCGAGCACGTTTTTGAGTCGCAAAGTGATGTCGGCATCTTCGGCAGCATACTCATATACCTCTTTCGGATCGAGCTCGCGTATGCTTTTCTGGTTCTTTCCGCGAGGCCCTATCAGTTCGTCTATGTGAATTGTGCGATAATTGAGAAGCGTTTCGGCCATATAATCCATGTTATGATGCAGTTCGGGTTGGATAACGTAATGTGCCAACATGGTGTCGAACATTTTGCCTTTAAGCGTAACACCATAATTGTGCAGCACTTCGAGATCGTACTTCAAATTTTGTCCCACTTTAAGGATATCGGGGCTTTCGTATATGGGTTTGAATATATTAACAATCTTTTGTGCTTCTTGACGATTAGAAGGAATGGGCACATAAAATGCCTTTTTTTCTTCTACGGCAAAGCTCAATCCCACCAATTCGGCATCGATAGGATTGGTAGATGTGGTTTCTGTGTCTAAACTTAGAATACTTTTTGTCCTAAAAAAGTCACATATATCGATGATATCCGTTTGGTTTTCAATAAGTTTATATTCATGTTGCACCGTTTTAACGGTCTCATAATTCGAATATTTTGGCTCTTCAGGGCCGATGGGCATAAATTCTTGAAAGAGATCGAGCTGCGAGTTAGGCTCTTTTTTGTTATTTTCAGATTTATTAAATATTTTGTCTGCGAGCGATTTAAATTCCAATTCGGCGAAGAGTTCGCGCAATTTATGCTCGTCGGGTGCCACGTGTTTCAATTCTTCCCAGTTCAGGTTGATGGGCACATCGGTACGGATAGTTGCCAAAAACTTAGACATTTTGATGTCTTCAACGGCAGCCTCCACCTTCTCTTTCATTTTTCCTTTGAGGCTGTCTGTATGGGCTAACAGTTTTTCAACGCTTCCATATTCGTTGATAAGTTTGGCTGCAGTCTTCTCGCCCACGCCGGGGCAGCCCGGAAAGTTATCGGCCGAATCGCCCATAAGGGCCAACAGATCGATGACTTGTAGCGGAGATGTGATGCCATACTTGGCCTCCACCTCCTTTTCGCCCAACACTTCGTAGCCGCCGCCATGCCGAGGTCGGTACATAAAAACGTGTTCCCCGATGAGCTGACCGTAGTCTTTATCGGGCGTGAGCATGTAGGTGTCTACCCCCGTGGCGCCCGCTTTCTTGGCCAAGGTGCCTATCACATCGTCGGCCTCGAAGCCTTCTACCTGCAGAATGGGTATGTTGAAAGCCCTCAAGATATCTTTGATGATAGGTACAGAGAGCTTGATATCTTCGGGTGTTTCTTCTCTCTGCGCCTTATATTCGGGGAAAGCATCGTGGCGAAAGGTCTTTCCGAGGTCGAAAGCCACACCAATATGCGTAGGATTTTCCTTGGTCAACACCTCGTTGAGTGTATTTACAAACCCCATGATCGCCGAAGTATTCAGCCCTTTAGAGTTGATTCGGGGCGAACGGATGAAGGCATAATACGAGCGATATATAAGCGCATAGGCGTCAAGAAGAAACAGTTTGTCCATAATAATTATATGTTTATCGCGTAAAATTACTAAAAATTTATCACATTTACCGATAAAATGCGTATTTTTGTAACAAAATTTGAACGTGATATGGATTATTTATCCCTCATCAAAAAGCCTATTTATTCGGAGTTAGAAGATTTTACCAAATTATTCAATCAGTCGCTCAGTCACGACAGCGGACTGCTTTCGCAGGCGTTGGAACATATACGCAAGCGTGCCGGAAAGCGTATGCGACCGATGTTGATATTACTTTTAGCGAAGAATTTTGGAGATATAACATCGGTATCGCAGAATGCTGCCGTAGGTTTAGAGTTGCTCCACACGGCGAGTTTGGTACACGACGATGTGGTAGATGAGAGCGGCGAGCGGCGCGGGCAGGCTTCTGTCAATGCCACTTATAATAATAAAGTGGCCGTATTGGTGGGAGATTATATTCTTTCAACGGCGCTTCTTTACGTGTCTTATACGCATTCTGAGACCATTGTGCGGTATCTTGCGCAGCTCGGTCGCACGCTTTCCGACGGTGAGATATTACAGCTGTCGAACATACAGAACCAAGAGATTTCCGAAAAAGTGTATTATGAAGTGATTAAACAGAAAACCGCAGCGCTCTTCGAAGCTTGTGCCGGTATCGGTGCACAGTCTGCCCATGCGTCGGAAAGCGATGTAGAAGCAGCCAAAAAATTCGGTCAGAACCTCGGTATCATATTCCAGATACGCGATGACATCTTCGATTATTACGACTCAAAGGAGGTAGGTAAGCCTACGGGAAACGATATGTCGGAGGGAAAGTTGACGCTTCCGGTGATCTATGCGCTTAATTCTACGGGCGACAAAGCTATGATGGAACTTGCCAAGAAGGTAAAAGAACGTAGCATAACTGCCGATGAGATAGTCGCTTTGGTGGCATTTACGAAGCAGCACGGAGGTATAGAGTATGCCGATAAGTGTATGTGGAAATTCCATGCCGAGGCACAGAAATTCATCGAAGAAAAGGTTTTGAACAGCGAGATTAAGCAAGCTCTTCAGGCTTATCTCGACTTTGTAATCGAACGGAAGAGCTAAAGCACGGATGAATGATGAATGAATAAGGAAAGAGAGAGTGCCTCTATTTATTGTGAATGTGTTGCAAATGATGTTTTTACATTGCCTGTCTGACCGTCTCGGATAGGCAATGTAAGGGCTTTAGATGGTATATCTATAAGATGTGAGATTAGTGATTAGAGGAGAGGGATTGGCGATTAGGGATGGTTACATATAATTCTTTCGGATGAAAGATGGGGAGATGGTCCCGTTTGAATGAGCTAAATTTCTATGGGAACATGTGCTCATATCGCGATTATTCTTTTGGTGAAAGGGTGGGGGAAGGTTGCCCCTTTTGTCTGATTTCTTATTTTATAAGACGAAACCTCCCCGCTCCACTTTCCTCATTTTTCTCTTATGTGGTTAAAAGAACGTTACTTCTTTGCCAACGATTTCGCTCAACAGCAGGTTCGTGAGACGGCTTGTGCCGAGACGGAACCACTTGTTGGTGAGCCATTTCTCGCCTAACACTTCTTTTACAATGGTGTAGTAGGTGAGTGCATCCATCACTGTATTGATGCCTCCTGCGGGTTTTAAACCAATCTGTATGCCCGTTTTGTCGTAATACTCCTTGATGGCTTGGCACATAACGTATGCGGCTTCGGGCGTTGCACTGACTTTTTCCTTGCCTGTAGAGGTCTTTATGTAGTCGGCACCGGCATACATAGCGAGGATAGAGGCTTTCTTTATGTTGCTTGAATTGCCGAGATCGCCCGTTTCAAGTATGACCTTCATGGGACATTCGCCGCATGCTTGCTTCATTTCTGCAATGTCATCGCACACTCCCTCGTAGTCCTCGCTTAGGAATTTGCCCACCGGCATCACGATATCTATCTCTGTAGCGCCGTCGTTTACGGCTAATGATGTCTCTGCAACCTTCACTTCCATGCGACTGAGCGACGATGGAAAGTTGCCGCACACGTTGACTATCTCCACACCGTCTACCTCTAAGCTCTGTGAGATGAGCTCCGTAAATACGGGATATGTACAAATAGTGGCCACATGCGGTAGGTTTGGGTACTCCGTATCGAACTTGTTCACCTTTTCTACGAGTGCCAGAATGCTCTCGTTTGAGTCTGTTGTATGGAGCGAAGTGAGTTCTACACTGCCAAGAAGGAACTTCTTGGTCTCGATGTTATCGTTTTCGTGTACTTTCTCTGCGATGATTTTCTTTACTGCTTCGTGCACTTCGGCATCGCTGATATTGGTATTGTAAAGGGCAAGCGCCTCTTCGTACTTGTTTGTTTGCGGTGCGTGGTGGTGATGGTGGTGCTCGTGAGCATCGATGTCTTTTGTAATTGCCATAATAATTGCTTTTAAGTTTAAAGTTTAAAGTTTTGGATTATTCTTGTGACGTTGGGCATCTCGCGCGGTTTTCTTGTCGAAACTCTTCTGCAGTTCGGCGGTAAGATCGACGCCGGTTTGGTTGGCAAGGCAGATAAGTACCCAAAGTATGTCGGCCATCTCTTCGCCCAAATTGTCTTTTTCGCCTTGTTTGAAGCTTTGATCGCCGTATTTTCGCGACATTACACGGGCCAGTTCGCCCACTTCTTCGGTAAGGATGGTCATGTTGGTAAGTTCGCTGAAATAGCGTACACCTATGGTCTTTATCCATTGGTCTACAGCTTCTTGTGCCTCTTTTATCGTCATATTGCGGAATATTATTTAGTGTTATAAACGGTTTATGCCGTAGCAATGTCCGATATGTGATACTGTCGGCGGTTGAATGTGGGGCAAATGCCGTTGTAGATATGGCTTTTAAGTCTGCAAGGCATACTGTTTTCCTCTCTTTTGGGGAGGGAATGGAAGAGATGCCTGCTCACTCTTTCTGCTTCGTATCCATGCAAATGGTTACCGGTCCGTCGTTGGTAAGCGTCACTTTCATATCGGCTCCGAACGTTCCTGTGCCTACCTGTTTGCCCAATGCTACCGACATTTTACGGCAAAATTCGTCGTATAGCGGAATTGAAATATCGTGTTTGGCGGCGTGTAACCACGATGGACGGTTGCCTTTTTTATAACTTGCCATTAATGTAAACTGGCTTACAACGATGATTTCGCCGCCAACATCGATGATAGAGCGGTTCATTACGCCCTGTTCATCATCGAAGATACGCAGGGCGATAACCTTTTTAACGAGCCAGTCTATATCGTTTGACGTGTCGTTTTCGCCGATACCCAAGAGGATGAGATAACCTCTGCCAATGGAAGATTTAACGTTTTCGCCGATCGTTACCGACGCACAGCTAACTCTTTGTATCACAATTCTCATTTTACAAAGATATTGTTTTTTGACAAATGTACCAAATTATAACGCGAAAATCCCGCCGACAACACCTGTGTCGGCGGGATTTGTGAGTTTTATCTCAATTGGGAATTACACTTTAAAGAGCTTTATGAGCGTTTCGGCATTGGTGCCTTCGCATACTTTAGCCTCGCTTGCGGGTATATATTTGAAGTCGGCATAGCGGAAAGCCATAGCGGCTGCAAACTGATTATCGTGCGAATGGCAGAGCTCTATACGTATATTGCCAAGACTCTGTGGACTGAACGGTGCTTTTCCTTTCATCTTTTCAGCCATTTCTGCGGTGGGGAGATGAAGCAATCTTACCAGTTCTTCACCGGCTTCTCCAGTAAAATGAAGGATGGATATCTTTACAGGACTGCCGGTTTTTGTATAGGTTACTTTTGTTCCGAGCCACAATGATTTCTTGATTTCGATGTTCTTGTTGGAAGAAATGGCATCGGCCATCTTCAATGATTTTATGTTAGCCATAATTTATATTATCTTTTTGAGGTAAATAATTGGATGGGCAAGCAGGTTTTGCATGCCGTTTTAAGGGTGTTTCAAAAAGGGAATTATGTCTAACGAATGATATGCCGCAAGGCGAAAACATAATAATCGCTTGAGGCATTTGCAGGGATGGGCGTTATTAATAAATATCCATAACCTGCTTTTCTTTTGATAGTTAATGAGTTATGTTTATTGCCGAATGGCAGCTTTTCGTTTGGTCGTTGAGGATTGGGACCGTGGTTGGATAGGATACGTTGTGGGCGCAGCGTTTCTGTTTGCAGTCTTTCGGAGGTATCATCAAGAACGCTTTGAGGCGTCTGTTGCTCGTCTGTGCCATTTGCCCGCAGGTTATATTTTGTATTTTCCTTTACTTTATCGTTTGTAACGATTGGCGTTTGTTTTTCCGTATCGGGCTGCTGATTGCGATAGGCACGGCATTCTGCTTGACAGCATGTAGCCATCAGAAAAGTAAGTAGTAGAATGTGAGCAAATCGTTTCATATTTTTATTGCTTTTGACGGGTGGGAACGTTTATTTTTTAATGTATTTTTCGGGGTGAAAATGGTTATAGATAATTTTGGCTTTCAATGCACCTATTTCTTTTGTAAGTCCTTGTATATCAGTTGCTTTTACCTTCTTTGCAGTCTTGAATGCCTTGATAAGCGTTTCTTTCGTCTTTGTACCGATTCCTTTTATATCGTCTAACTCGCTGTGGAGGGCATGCTTGGAGCGCTTGTCGCGATGGAAAGTGATGGCAAAACGATGTACTTCGTCTTGTATACGCGTAAGGGAATGGAATAATTCGCTGTCTGTTTTTAGGCCGATTACTTGGGGTGGGAACCCAAAAAGCAGTTCATTGGTGCGATGGTGGTCGTCTTTAGCCAGCCCGGCAATGGGGATTTGCAGTCCTAATTCGTCTTCTACCACCTCTCTAACTACTTCCATCTGCCCTTTCCCTCCATCTGTGATGATAAGATCGGGTAGGGGTGTACCTTCTTCTTTCATCCTGTTGTATCTGCGTCTTACCACTTCTTTCATGGAAGCATAGTCGTTTGGTCCATCTACAGTTTTGATATTGTATTTACGGTAATCCTTTTTAGAGGGTTTCATCCCCTTGAATACGATGCATCCGGCCACGGCATCGGTGCCCGATATGTTGGAATTGTCGAAGCATTCTATTTGGTATGGCAGCTTCGGGAGGTTGAGTTTCTCCTGTAATTCTTTCATTAAACGTGTCTGTTTTTGCTCGGGATTTAGCTTTTCAGATCGCTTCAAGCGGTCGAATTTATATTGCTTGCCGTTCATCTCAGATAGCTCTAACAGATGTTTTTTATCGCCCCGTTGAGGAATGAAGAAAGTGGCGTCTTTGATTTTCCATTCCATTTCGAAAGGTACGATGATCTCTTTGGCGGTGCTTTTGAACCGTTCTCTGATTTCAGGAATGGCAGTTATCAGCAATTCTTTGTTGTTCTCATCCAGTTTCCGCTTATATTCAAAGGTGAAGCTCTGATTGATGGTGCCGTTCTTTACATGAATATAGTTGATGTAGGCATTATTTTTCAGGTCGTCGTCTACGATGGTGAAGACGTCTACATCGTTGATGGAATGGCTTACGACCTCGCTTTTAGCAACGAAATTCTCAATTAGTGTGTATCTTTGTTTTAATGCCTCGGCCTCTTCGAACTTTAATTCAGCAGCTTTCTCCTGCATTAATTTGAAGATATAATTGCTCACCTCACGAGTGTTTCCCTTAAGAATTTCGCGGGCTTGTTTAATGTTTTCTTGATATTCTTCGTAGCTCTGTTTGCCGATGCATGGCGCATTACAGTTATGGATATGATATTCTAAGCACGCTTTATACTTGTGATTTGCAATCCCTTCACGTGTAATAGGAAACCTACATGTACGAGGTTTGTAGAGTTTGTTGATGAGATTGAGCACCGCGTTCATGCTTGAAAGGTTGCTATATGGCCCGTAATAAGTGCCGAAACGTTTGTTTATCGTTCTTGTCTTGAATATCCTTGGCAGGTATTCGTTGGTTATGCAGATGCTGGGATAGGTCTTTCCGTCTTTCAGAAGTACATTGTAGCGGGGATTGTATTTCTTGATAAGGCTGTTTTCCAGTAGAAGTGCGTCTTCTTCTGTGTTGACAACAGTGTAAGATATATCATATATTCTTGAAACAAGGACCTTGGTTTTGAAACGATCAACCTCTTTATGAAAGTAAGAAGATACGCGAGTTTTAAGCCTTTTTGCTTTGCCTACATATATTATGTGGTGGTTCTCGTCGTAGAACTGATAGCTTCCGGGCTTTTCAGGCATACTTAAAACAATGCTTTTTAAGTGTGTCAGTCGCTTTTCGTTTTCTTCTTTTGTCATCTTATATGTCCTTTGTATAAAGGCTATGCGGGCATCTTTGTTTCACGTGAAACATAAAATGCGTGTAGTGTTACGGATATGTTTATTTTGTATATGTTCGAGTTGTAAAAGTTGCATGCTCTTTGTTGAATGGGTAGAAGTCTATAGTATTGTTCTTATGTGCATATTTTGATTTGTGAATATCGTGCAAAAAGCGGAGGTCAAATCTGTATCAAGGAAGTAATCTCGATATCTTTGTCGAAAGATTCTCTGCCATTTAATCCTTCATTAGTTAACTCTATGATGAAATTACAGTATATCTTTTTAGGCTTAAATTTCTTAACTAAGTCGCATGCCGCCTTCATTGTGCCTCCCGTTGCAAGTAAGTCGTCGTGTAAAAGAATTATGTCATTTTTGTCTATTGCATCCTTGTGTATTTCAATGGTGTCTATTCCATATTCTTTTGCATAGCTTTCTTGTACAGTTTCACAAGGTAATTTCCCGGGCTTCCTACACAAAACAATGCCGGCGTTCAGTTTGATTGCTACTGCTGAAGACATGACAAACCCTCGACTTTCTATTCCTACAATTTTGGTAATACCTTTGTCTTTATAGAGATCATACATCTCTTCGCAGATCGTTTTTAGGCATTTAGCGTTTTTAAATAGGGTGGTCACATCTCTAAAATTTACCCCCTTTATCGGCCAATCTGGTATACAACGCAGATTGTCGAGTAACAGTTTGTTATTCATTTCTAATTGTTTATAAATTTATCTTATTACTTTGTTGTTTCACGTGAAACTATTTATCCTTTAAATTCACATCCTTTATCTTCCTAAGAGAATTAAAAGAACATTGATATCGCTTGGGGATATCCCCGGTATACGACTTGCTTGTGCCAATGTTTCTGGGTTTATTCGTTCTAATTTTTGTCGGGCTTCAGTAGATAGCTCATGAAGTTCCTTATATTTGAAGCGGTCTTTTATCTTAATATCTTCCAGTCGTCGCATTTTTTCTGCTATCATTCTTTCGCGTTCGATATAACCTTTATATTTGATATTTATTTCGGATGCTTCGATGATTTCTTCTTTTCGGTTCGTTGGAGTATTGATAATTTCTTTCAATTCGGGAATGAAATTTGCCAAATATTTTAATCCTACCTGTGGTCTTCCGATAAGGTCGGAAATTTTGCAGCCCATTCTGAGTGGAGTCGTACCAATGACTTCGAGTGCAGAGTTTATATCTTTTGCTTTCACGGAGGTGTTGTTACAATAATTTAAAATGTGCTTTATTGCATCTTTCTTTTCAATCCACCAATCATATCGGTCTTTTTTTGCTAACCCGAGCGTATAAGATTTTTCTGTTAGACGAGCATCTGCATCATCTTGTCTTAACAGTATGCGGTATTCTGCTCTAGAAGTAAACATGCGATATGGTTCGTCTACACCTTTTGTTGTGAGATCGTCGATAAGTACACCGATATAACTTTCGTCTCGTTTCATCACGAAAGGTTCTGCATTCGTACAATGCAGCGCAGCATTTACGCCTGCCACGAGTCCTTGTCCACCTGCTTCTTCGTATCCGGTGGTACCATTTACTTGTCCTGCAAAGAACAATCCTGCAATTATCTTCGATTCCAACGAGTGTTTGAGTTGCGTAGGATCAAAATAATCATATTCTATTGCATACCCCGGACGATAAATCTTTGCATCCCTTAATGCGGGAATTTGATGGATAGCTTCTAACTGAATACCCATCGGCATGCTCGAAGAAAATCCATTTAGATACATTTCGTTGGTATCTTCTCCCTCCGGTTCGAGAAATAATGGGTGCTGATCTTTGTCAGGAAATGTAACAAGTTTAGTTTCTATAGACGGACAATAACGCGGTCCGACACTTTGAATTTGCCCGTTGAAAAGGGGAGAATCTGCAAGTCCTTGGCGTAAAATATCATGGCATTTCTTGGTAGTGTAGCATGTCCAGCAAGGCAGTTGTCTCAATACACGATAATTACCCATGTAACTGAATTGATGAAAATCATTCTCGCCGGGTTGTATTTCCATATCTTCAAAGTGCACACTTCGCTTGTCTATGCGTACAGGAGTTCCGGTTTTCATCCGTTTTGCTCGGATACCCCATTGAGTTATACTTTCTGTAAGGTTGGGTACAGCCGGCTCTGCGCATCGTCCGCCTGCAACTTGATGTCTGCCTATGTGCATCAAACCATTTAGAAAAGTACCGGCAGTAATAATAATACTTTTGGCGCGAAGTTCCACTCCCCATATTGTTTTGATGCCTACAGCCTCGTTGTTTTTTACAATAAGTTCGTTAGCTTGGTCTTGCCAAACAGATAGGTTTGGGGTATTATCAAGGATTTGCCTCCATTTCCAGATGAATTTCTCACGGTCACACTGAGCTCGCGGTGACCATACGGCAGGACCTTTGCCCTTATTAAGCATTCTAAACTGTATAGCTGTTTCGTCGGTTACGCGTCCCATCTGTCCTCCTAAGGCATCGATTTCGCGTACGATTTGCCCTTTTGCAATACCGCCTACGGCAGGATTACAACTCATTTGTGCTATTTTATTCATGTCCATGGTAACAAGACACGTGTCGGCTCCCATGTTTGCCGAAGCAGTTGCAGCTTCACATCCTGCATGACCTCCTCCTACGACAATCACATCATACTTAAATATCATCATTATTATTTTCGGCAAAAGTAAGCATTTAAATCGAATTTTTACGCTGGTTCATAATAAAAGAATGAACAAAATGAAAATATATACATATTCTGTCATTTGTTAGTATCCTTATAAATCGTTGTTTATCAATAAAATATAATTGTTCTACTTGCAATGAAAACGTCACTGATATAATGAAAAGGCATGTGTTGGATATTCTTCCAGTAAAATATATTTATTATAGAATAATGGTATAGGCTTTTTTCTGTTATGCTGTATCGTTGATAGAAAGTATATATACGTCCATTGGGAGATGGGTGTAAGATGAAAAAATATCTTGTTCACACGAGATTTTGTTATTATGCTGCCAGCTTCTGTTTTGCCGTAACGGTCTTATAATCAATATTTTTTTGCTGTTATGACGGTGTGAGAAGAAAGTAATGAAAACATATAAGTGTATGTATGAAGATGCTATTTTACCTCTATATTGTTATCTAAAACTTTCGTAACCCATCGACAAGAACAAATTTGTTGTATGAAACTTGTGCAGAACTCGGGTAAATTTTATAGAAATTGCTTTGAATTATCATCAAAATGTAGTATTTTTGCAGTCCATTGATGTACTTGCAATACCTACAATAAGGTATTGTGGCAGTTTGATTTTATGGATATAAGATAAGTCATGTCTGTATGTTAATACGATTATTATAACAATTAAATATTTAAAAATCAATCATTTATGTGGTTAATCAATTCGACTATTGGTAGGAAAGTAGTAATGTCGCTTACCGGTGTTGCACTTATTCTATTCTTGACATTCCACTTGTGCATGAATCTTGTTGCACTCTTTTCGGGAGAAGCCTATAATAAGATTTGTGAACTGCTCGGTGCCAATTGGTATGCAGTGGTAGCTACAATCGGCTTGGCAGCACTTGCCGTATGCCACATTGTATATGCATTTATCCTGACAGTGCAGAACCGTATTGCCCGTGGAACAGAACGTTATGCAGTTGTGGCAAGACCAGGAAAGGTAGAATGGGCTTCGCAGAACATGCTTGTTTTGGGAATTATCGTTCTTCTCGGCTTATTGTTACATGTGTTTAACTTTTGGTACAACATGATGTTTGCCGAAATCTTCGGTTTGATGGGAGCACATTCTCCTTCTGACGGTTTTGCTTACATTCAGGATACTTTTGCTAATCCTGTGTATGTAGTGCTCTATGTTATTTGGATTGTAGCCATTTGGTTTCATCTTTCTCACGGTTTTTGGAGTGCAATGCAAACATTGGGAGTAAACGGTAAGATTTGGTTCAATCGTTGGAAAATGATCGGTCTTGTTTATTCTACTCTTTTGATGCTTGGTTTCCTTATTGTGGTTTTAGCATTCGCATTCGGATGTGCCCCAAGTCTTTGTCATGCTTAATAATACTGTAAAAATATAAATTATGGCTAATCAAATAGATTCAAGAATTCCGGAAGGCCCTTTGGCTGAGAAATGGACTAACTATAAAGCTCATCAGAAATTGGTTAACCCTGCAAACAAACGCAAGCTTGATATAATAGTTGTAGGTACCGGCCTTGCAGGCGCATCTGCCGCTGCTTCACTCGGTGAGATGGGTTTTCATGTAATTAACTTATGTATACAGGATTCTCCTCGTCGGGCTCATTCCATTGCAGCACAAGGAGGTATCAATGCTGCAAAGAATTATCAGAACGATGGCGATGCCGTATATCGTCTTTTTTACGATACGATCAAAGGTGGAGATTATCGTGCGCGTGAGGCGAATGTGTATCGTTTGGCAGAAGTAAGTGCCGATATCATTGACCAATGTGTGGCACAAGGTGTGCCTTTTGCGCGTGAATATGGAGGTATGCTTGCCAACCGTTCTTTCGGTGGTGTGCAAGTTTGTCGTACGTTCTATGCCAAAGGACAGACCGGTCAGCAGTTGCTTCTCGGTGCTTATTCTGCATTGAGTCGTCAGGTTCATGAAGGTACAGTCGAACTTTATACCCGATATGAGATGGAAGACGTTGTCATTATTGATGGCAGGGCTCGTGGTATTATTGCTAAAGACTTAGTTTCTGGCAAACTTGTCCGGTTTTCGGCCCATGCGGTATGTATTGCAACAGGAGGCTATGGAAATACTTATTTTCTTTCTACCAATGCCATGGGATGCAACTGCACTGCAGCTGTAGCATGTTATCGCAAAGGGGCTTATTTTGCTAATCCTGCATTTGTGCAAATTCATCCTACCTGTATTCCGGTGCATGGTGATAAGCAATCCAAGTTGACATTGATGTCTGAATCGCTCCGTAACGATGGGCGTATATGGGTTCCGAAGAAACTTGAAGACGCCAAGGCTTTGCAGGCAGGAACACTTCAGGGCAAAGATATTCCGGAAAAAGACCGCGATTATTATTTGGAACGTCGTTATCCTGCATTCGGAAACTTAGTTCCCCGTGATGTTGCATCACGTGCAGCGAAAGAGCGTTGTGATAAAGGTTTCGGTGTAAACAATACCGGGTTGGCCGTATTCCTCGACTTTTCAGAGGCCATACAGCGCCTTGGTAAGAGTGTTGTGGAGCAGCGTTATGGTAACCTTTTCGATATGTATGAAGAGATTACCGATGTAAATCCGTACGAAAATCCGATGATGATCTATCCGGCTATCCATTATACCATGGGTGGTATTTGGGTAGATTACGAACTACAGACGTCCATCAAGGGGCTTTTTGCCCTTGGCGAATGCAACTTCTCAGACCATGGTGCCAACCGTCTTGGTGCTTCTGCTCTGATGCAGGGGCTCGCTGATGGTTACTTCGTTATTCCCTATACTATGCAGAACTACCTGAGTGATCAGATTACGGTACCCCGTTTCTCAACCGATCTTCCTGAATTTGAAGAAGCCGAGAAAGCCGTACAGGAACAGATCGATAAACTTATGTCTATCAAAGGAACCCGCAGCGTGGATTCTATTCATAAAGAGCTCGGTCACATCATGTGGGAGTATGTAGGCATGGGGCGCACGAAAGAAGGTCTCGAAACGGGCTTGAAGAAGATGAAAGAACTCCGTAAAGAGTTTTGGAACAATGTGCGTATCCCGGGCAGTAAGGAAGGATTGAATGTAGAACTCGACAAGGCAATCCACTTGCGCGACTTTATCACGATGGGCGAGTTGGTGGCTTATGATGCGTTGAACCGTAATGAAAGCTGCGGAGGACATTTCCGTGAAGAGTCTCAGACCGAGGAAGGCGAGGCTAAGCGCGATGATGAAAACTACATGTACGTAGCATGTTGGAAATACAATGGTTCCGACGAGGCGGCTCCCGAGTTGCTGAAAGAAGACCTCAATTACCAATATATTAAGGTTCAGACCAGAAATTATAAGAGTTAATTCCATAATAGCATAAAGATAATACAATGGACAAAAATATAAGTTTCACACTTAAAGTGTGGCGTCAGAATGGACCTAAGGCTAAAGGTCATTTCGATACGTTCGAGATGAAAGATATTCCCGGCGATACATCTTTCCTCGAAATGTTGGATATTTTGAACGAACAGCTCATCGAGGATAACAAAGAACCGTTTGTATTCGACCATGATTGTCGCGAAGGAATTTGCGGAATGTGTTCGCTCTATATCAACGGACACCCTCATGGGCCTGCTACCGGTGCAACTACATGCCAGCTCTACATGCGTCGGTTCAGCGATGGAGACGTGATAACTGTCGAGCCGTGGCGTTCGGCAGCTTTCCCTGTCATTAAAGACTGTATGGTAGATCGCGGCGCTTTCGATAAGATTATCCAAGCAGGCGGTTATGTTTCCGTACGTACAGGGCAGCCGCAAGATGCCAATGCCATTCTCATACCGAAAGAAAATGCCGACGAAGCCATGGATTGTGCTACTTGTATCGGTTGCGGGGCATGCGTTGCAGCTTGCAAGAATGGTTCGGCCATGCTCTTTGTAAGTTCGAAAGTAAGCCAGTTGGCATTACTTCCGCAGGGGCGTCCCGAGGCAGCTCGTCGTGCTAAAGCCATGGTAATGAAGATGGAGGAGCTCGGTTTTGGTAACTGTACCAATACCCGTGCTTGCGAAGCAGAGTGCCCCAAGAACGAATCTATTGCGAATATCGCACGCTTGAATCGCGAGTTTATCGTTGCCAAGCTCAACGATTGATTATAAAATATTGTATCTATACCCATCCTTCTATCCATGTTTGTAATGGATAGAGGGATTTTTTTGTATCTTTATTTGCCGTGTCTGTTGCCGATAGATGGTATGCCTGTTGGGGATAGGTGTATTATTTATTATCTTTTTACCTCATCAACGGGAATACCGCGACCATTGTCTGTTGGGGATAGGTGTATTATTTATTATCTTTTTACCTTTCTATTCCTTTACCTTTAGATTTGCCCTTTTATCTTTATTCGGGATATTCGAGGTTAGCATCCGTTATGTTTTCGAGCACTTCTTCGAGGAATTTACGGGCTTCCCAGCGTGCCATAGGCAAATCGTGCAGCAAGTAATTGCCGCAATCTTTGGCCTTTGCGCCCGGTATCTCGCCCTCATATTCGGCTATGAAGCGGAATGTACGCCTCATCAACGGCAATATGTCGCGGCTACTTAGGTCACCTTTCAGCAACAGATAGTTGCCTGTGAGGCATCCCATAGGCCCCCAGTAGATGATTTTGTCCCTCCATTCGGCGTCGTTCCTTAGGTATGTCGCCGCCAGATGCTCCATAGCGTGGATAGCTCCGTTATGAAGAACCGGCTCGCGGTTAGGCTCTTTCATGCGTATGTCGAACGTTGTAACGACTTCTCCGCCTACTTTGTCTTTGCGACTTACGTAAATTCCCCGCAACAGTTTGTTGTGGTCGATTGTAAAACTCGGTATCTTATCCATTGTTGTTTGTTCTCCTAAACATGGCTTGTAGTGCATGCGGCATACCTATGGGGGAGAAATGTATGCCTTGAATGTTTATAATATCGATAATTAAAGTGCCAAGCGTTCCAAGAATTGCTTGGTTACGTTGAAGGAACCTTCGGCCATTCGTTCCCAAAAGTCGTAATATTGTGCGGCTTTGTTATCCTTTAGAGGCACATCGCTGATAATGCGGAACGATATAAAGGGTGTATGATAAATGTGACAAGTCTGCGCTATGGAGCAGCTTTCCATATCCACTGCCAAGGCTTCAGGAAACTTATCGAGTATTTGCACCATCTTTTCACGGCTGTCTACAAACCATTCTCCGCTCACTATCAGGCCTGCATGAATGGGTGTAGTACAACGAATGTCGAGCGCAATAGCCGTGAATTGCTCCGGTGAACGGAATTTCGGCGGCATTCCCATTATCTGTCCGTACTCGCATTCGCTACCGCAATAGGCGTCATGGTAGGCATATTCCGTGCCTACAACTACCTCCGTAACGTTCAAGGCGGTCGAGGCGCCGCCTGCAACCCCCGAAGATACAACGAGATCAGGGTGGTAATTGTCGATCATTTCTACAGCTCCGATGGCAGCGTTTACCTTTCCTATGCCGCATTGCTGCATGATAATCCGGTTTTGGGCGATGGTTCCGAGCACGAAATCCTTATGGTTCCGGTGTTCTGTACGGCTGTCTGAGAGCAACGAACGGAGCTGTGCAAACTCCTTATCCATTGCAACTATTATTCCTATTTTCATAATATATACCCTATTTTACCTGCAAAAATAAGAAAAATCTCTTAACTTTTTCTTATCTTTGCGCACAATATAACAAACGTTTATACTAAATGGAAGCATTGAAAAAGTATTGGCTCGACGTGGCAGTCGTAGCATTGTTTGCCGTTATTTCGTTTGCCTATTTCATGCCGGCCGACCTTGAAGGCCGCATACTTTACCGACACGACAGCGCTGCAGGGCGAGGTATGGGGCACGAACAGCAGGAATATCTTGAACAAACGGGCGAACCCACGCGATGGACCAACTCTGTATTCGGCGGAATGCCTACTTATCAGACCGCTCCGTCGTACACCAGCAGCGACGCTTTGGGTAAGGTAATGGACGTATACCATCTGTGGTTGCCCGAAAACGTATGGTATGTGTTTGCTTACCTGCTTGGTTTTTACATCTTGCTTTGTGCGTTCGACTTCCGTAAAGAGCTCGCCGTGCTGGGCTCCATTATATGGGCGTTTAGCAGTTATTTCTTTATTATCATCGCTGCGGGGCACATCTGGAAGGTGATGGCGCTTGCTTATCTGCCCCCGATGATAGCGGGTGTGGTGCTTGCCTATAGGGGCAAGTTCCTTTGGGGATTTATTCTTACGGCGCTGTTCTCGGCGTTCGAGGTGAAAGCCAACCATGTTCAGATGACTTATTACTTCCTGTTCGTCATCTTGTTCATGATTATTGCCTATCTTATAGATGCCGTCAGAACCAACCGACTGGCACGTTTCGGTAAGGCAACGCTGGTATGTATGGCCGGTGCAGCCGTGGGTATCTGCCTCAATTTGAGCAACCTGTACCACACATGGCAGTATGGTCAGGAGAGTATGCGCGGCAAGAGCGAACTCGTGAAGAAAGATGTGTCGAACCAAACCAATAGCGGTCTCGACCGTGATTACATCACGCAGTGGAGCTACGGGGTGGGCGAAACATGGACACTCCTTGTGCCCAATGCCAAAGGAGGTGCCTCGGTACCGTTGTCGATGAACGAAACGGCGATGAAAAAGGCCAATCCCGAGTTTAATGAAATATACCAGCAACTCGGACAGTATTGGGGCGAACAGCCCGGAACGAGCGGCCCTGTCTATGTCGGAGCATTCGTATTGATGCTGTTCGTCTTAGGTCTGTTCATCGTAAAAGGCCCCATGAAGTGGGCACTCCTTGCGGCTACCGTGCTTTCGGTATTGCTCTCGTGGGGACGTAACTTCATGCCGTTTACCGATTTCTTCTTGGATTACGTGCCTATGTATGCCAAATTCCGCACGGTGGCATCCGTTTTAGTGGTCGCGGAGTTCACTATACCGCTGTTAGCCATGATGGCTTTGAAGAGAATAACAGACGAACCGGAACTGTTGACCGTAAAAATAAAGTACGTATATGTCAGTTTTGCGCTTACAGGCGGCATTGCTTTGCTATTTGCACTAATGCCCTCGGTGTTCTTCTCCGACTTCGTATCGTCTTCAGAGTTGGCTTCTATGAAGAACATTCCCGCCGAATATCTCAATCCGTTGCTCGATAATCTGCGCGAAATGCGCAAGGCTGTGTTCGTTGCCGACTGTTGGCGTTCGTTCTGGATCATCGTTGCGGGCACGGCACTCCTGTTGCTTTTCAAAGCCAAGAAGTTGCGTTCGGAGTGGATGATCGGCATTATAGCGGTGTTATGCCTAATAGATATGTGGCAAGTTAATAAGCGTTATCTCAACGATGCTATGTTTGTAGAGCGGAGTGTGCGCGATACACCGCAAACAATGACGCCGACCGATCGCCAAATACTGATGGACAAATCGCTCGATTACCGCGTGCTGAACCTCGCGTCCAATACGTTCAACGAGAACGAAACCTCTTATTATCACAAGAGTATCGGCGGTTATCATGCCGCAAAGCTGCGTCGTTATCAGGAAATGATAGATGCCTATATCTCTCCGGAGATGCAGGCAATGATGCCAGCCATAGCAAAAGCCCAAGGCGATATTACCAAAGTGAACGGCGACAGCATATATCCGGTGCTGAATATGCTGAATGCCAAGTACTTTATTCTTCCGTTGCAAGGCGGACAAACGGTGCCCATACTGAACCCGTATGCCTATGGTAACGCATGGTTTATAGATAAATTGAGCTATGTGAATAACGCTAATCAGGAGTTAGACGCCATTGGGAAACTCGATTTGCGCCACGAAGGTGTGGCCGACATGAGGTTTAAAGAGCAGTTAGGCAATGCGGTTATGCAGGGTAAAACGTCGATTGTTACGCTTAAAGACTATAAACCGAACCATCTGATCTACGATGTAAATTCGGATACGGGCGGCATCATTGTGTTTTCAGAGATATATTATCCCGGGTGGACGGCCACTGTAGACGGCAAACCTGCCGTTCTCGGTCGTGTCGATTATATCTTGCGTGCACTTCGGGTGGGGGCCGGAAACCATCGGGTAGAACTCGATTTCCATCCTACATCTATCAAGAAAACCGAAACGGTGGCCTATCTGTCTTACGTAGTTCTGCTTTTAGCGGTGCTGTTCGGGGTGCTTGCAGAACGAAAACGCAAGCGGAAAAAGCCTTAAAACACGGCTGAACGAACCCTTTTCGCAATATTCATGCGGTTTATCCCTATGCTATATCTACGATAGACCATAGGGATAAACCGCACGCATATACGGTCTGATAGCGTTAGAGTGCCGCTTTGTCGGCGCCGATGATAACATTTGTTATCCATACTGTTTTGGTATGTTTTTTGTAGCCCTCTTTATAAAGAAATTTAAACAACAGGTATAGCGGTATGAGTCTCAATATACAAAGAACTAAACAGAAGAGAATAGTTATCGTAGGCGGTGGTTTCGGCGGCATCGAACTGGCCGGAAGGCTGAAACATTCCGGATTTCAGATCGTGCTGATCGATAAGAACAATTACCATCAGTTCCCCCCATTGATCTATCAGGTGGCATCGGCAGGCATCGAACCCAGCTCGATTTCGTTTCCTTTCCGCCGTCTCTTCCAAAATCGGAGGGATGTTTTTTACCGCTATGCCGAGGCAAATTCCGTCGATACAGCGCATAAAGTGCTCCACACTTCCATAGGAGAAGTGGAGTATGATTACTTGGTGATGGCCGCCGGAGCGGCAACCAATTTCTTCGGCAACGAGCATATACAGCACGAAGCCTACCCGATGAAAACCGTTTCTGAGGCAATGAGCATCCGCAACATTATTCTTTCGAACATCGAAAAGGCCATCAGTACGACCGATAACGATGAGCGGCAGCAGCTGCTCAACATAGTGATAGTGGGCGGAGGCCCGTCGGGTGTGGAGATTGCAGGCGCGCTCTCGGAGATGAAGCGCATGGTTCTGCCGCGCGAATACCATGATCTCGATGCCGGTCTGATGAATATTTACTTGGTTAATGCCGACGATGTGCTGCTCAAAAGCATGTCGCCCGAATCGTCTGCCTCGGCAGAACGTTACCTTCGAAATATGGAGGTGAAACTCATACTCGGCAAGCGCGTGGTGGATTATAAGGATAATCTTGTGGTGTTGGAAGATGGGAACAGCATCCCTGCCGAAACCGTTATCTGGGTGAGCGGCGTGCGTGCAACGCAGATAGGCGGTATCGATAAAGCGTGTATCGGGCGCGGAGGACGGCTGAAAGTAGATGCTTTCAACCGCGTAGAAGGACTGAACGACGTCTTCAGCATTGGCGACCAGTGCATCATGACGGCCGATCCGAATTATCCTGACGGGCATCCTCAGCTTGCCCAAGTGGCCATACAGCAGGCTCGTAACTTGGCTGCAAACCTGAAAGCCGCAGCCGATGGGCATAGCATGGCGCCTTTCCGTTATCGGAACCTCGGCACCATGGCCACGGTAGGTCGCAATAAAGCGGTGGCAGAGATAGCAGGTTGCAAGTTTAAAGGGTTGTTTGCGTGGCTGCTTTGGCTCGTTGTACACTTGCGATCCATATTGGGTGTGAGGAACAAAGTAGTGGTATTGCTCAACTGGATTTGGAATTACATCAATTATAAACTATCTCTACGCCTTATCCTCAATTCTTATAAGCGCAGATAACGGCCGTCCCGTCAGCGAAATAGCTATGCCGTAACCGTGTCGCATGCCTTGCTCGGCACCGACGTGTGCGGTAAAGTGCGCACGCAGATTATTTGGATGGCAAGCCTATTTTTGCTACCTTTGCGGGCGATTTATGAAAAGTTTTAGTTTTAACAAGCGCGAACCTTTGCGTTTCAAGCATTTCTCACGCAAGGGATATTCGCTTTTTGCAGCCTTAGGCAGGGAGGTTATCGTCGGTGTATTGAGCATCAGCACCCTTACTTATGCCAAGGCAGACGGCATCAGCATTAGGCCCGTGTTGGCTGAAGATACGCTGAAGCACCAAGAAGTGAAGCTGGAAGAGGTCGTAGTTACGGGCTCTCGCGCACCGCTGACTGCCCAACAGTCGGCACGAATGGTAACTGTACTGAGGCGAGAGGATATTGCCGCCGCCCCCGTACAAAGTGTTAACGATCTTTTGAAGTACGCCATAGGGGCGGATGTAAGGCAAAGAGGGCCTATCGGAGCGCAATCCGACGTGGGTATGCGTGGCGGAAACTACGAACAGGTAGCCATCCTGCTCAATGGTATCAATATCTGCGATCCGCAAACAGGGCATAATTCTTTCGATTTTCCCGTAGACCTAAGCGAAATAGAGCGCATAGAAGTCTTGGAAGGACCGGCCGGTCGTGTCTACGGAACATCCTCTCTACTCGGCGCAATCAACGTTATAACGCGCATACCCGATAGGAGCAGCGCCACTGCACATGCCGAAGGCGGCTCGTATGGCTACGCTTCGGGTGGCCTGCGCGCCAACATCGTGAACGGCAAATGGCGCAATCAGTTCTCGGGAAGCTATGCCCGAAGCGACGGATACAGCCGCAATAAGGCCGGTACACTTAATGCGGATTACCGCGGAACCAAGGCTTTTTATCAGGGAAACTATCGGGATGGCGATCTTAAAATAAGTTGGCATGCCGGTTTGAGCAGCAAAAATTTCGGTTCAAATACGTTCTATGGCGTTAAATGGGACGACCAATTCGAGCACACTTTCAAGTCTTTTACCGCCTTGCAGGCCGAGGTTAAGAGCGGTAGTTTCTATTTCCGTCCGTCGTTCTATTGGAATAGAAGCACGGATCGCTTTGAACTTTTCCGCGATGCACCCCACAAATATCCGTTCAATTACAACCGTACAGATGTGTATGGTGTAAATCTTAACGCTTATGCAGACTGGGCCTTGGGGCGGACGGCAGTAGGTGCAGAGCTGCGAAACGAAGACCTTGTGAGCGGTAACCTCGGCGAACAGCTTGCCCGCCCGCACCGCATTCACGGTACAGACCGCAGCTACGACCGCGGATTGAACCGCACCAATGTCAGTTTCATTGTAGAACATAACGTGTTGCTCCGCCGTTTTACCCTTTCTATGGGTATCATCGCCACCAAAAATTCGTGGGCTGAAATGAACATGCGCGTATATCCCGGCGCCGACGTTTCGTATAGATTGGACGATCATTTCAAGCTCTTTGCATCATATAACTCCTCGCTTCGTATGCCTTCTGTTACCGAACTGTACTATTCGGTAGGGGGACATAAGGCCGACAAATACCTGAAACCCGAAGAGTTGTCGGCGCTCGAAGGCGGATTGAAATACCGCTCCGACGGCGTTTCGGGCACTGCAAGCGTGTATTACAACCATTGTAAAAACCTGATAGACTGGATACGTTACACTGCCGAAGGGCCCAACGGCGAGTGGCATTCGGTAAACTTCGGAACGATAAACTCTACAGGTATCGAGGCTGCATTGCGGTTCGACTTCGACAGACTGTGGCCCTCGCAGCATTTCCTGCGCAGCGTAGACGTGGCATACCATTATATCGACCAGAATAAGCAGGAACACGACGGCTTGCAGAGTCGCTATGTACTGGAATTCCTTCGGCATAAAATCGTGGCCGGCATGCAGTTGCATGTGTGGAACAAGCTCAATATGACGCTGGCATATCGCTTTGCCGACCGTACCGGAAGCTATACCGATGTGCAAGGACGGGTACAGACGTATCGGCCGTACAGTATCGTTGACGCCCGAATGTCGTGGAACGATGCCGGATATAAGCTGTATGTAGAGGCGAACAACCTATCCGGTAAAAAGTATGTAGATGTGGGCAATGTGCCTCAGCCCGGCGCTTGGGTGACGGCAGGATGCTCTATCGACATCGATTTATAAATAATATACTGGAGTCGGCAAGGCCGTTAATCATCGGAAAACCGCCTATGCCGACTCCTTTTTCTGTCTAAACGAATACACTATGCAACGTATATTTCTTTTGTTGTTGCAGGTTTTTCTGCTTGCATGCAGCACAAATATACCCGTTGAAAGTACGGGCAAATACGCCATGTTGCGCGAGGGAGACCTGTTGTTTTGTATCGCTGTCAAAGGTAATGCTATCACGGATGTAACCGAGGGCACCGAAAATCTGAATATAGATCATGTGGCCATCGTTCATTATCGTGGCAATTCGCCGTATGCTTTGGAGGCTGTAAGACAAGGAGTGGTGCTGACTGAGATCGACAGTTTTATGAAACGCAACAGCCGTAACGCATCCCTGTCGCTGGTATTGGCAAGCCGTTTGCGCGATACCACGGGCGTATCGCGCTCGGTGAGTCGCGCTCTAACCCACTTAGGCAAGCCGTATGATTACAATTTCATGCCCGATGACGACCGCATATATTGCAGCGAATTGGTGCAAAAGTCGTATGTAGATGTCAACGGAGAGCTTATTTTTAAGCCGATACCCATGTCGTTTCATGATCGTAACGGCCGCATAACCGACTATTGGAAGGCTTATTACGGCCGACAAGGTCTACAGGTTCCCGAAGGTGAACCGGGCAGCAATCCGGGCGATCTGTCGCGAAGAAAAGAGCTGGCCGTGGTATATCGTTTCTACAAACCGTAGAGGCGTCGGCACTGCCACGGCCGTATTTTTATCCGTTCTGTGCAGGCTGTCATCGGAATTTTCCTTATTTTTGCAGTATGGAATTCAGAACTATCGTCGATATACCGAAAGGAAAGTTCGAGATAAAGCCGCTCGAACGGATGTTATTTGTAGGTTCTTGCTTTGCTGAAAGTATGGGCAAGCGGTTTCAGGAAGAGAAGTTTCGTGCCGAGGTGAACCCTTTCGGCGTGATGTACAATCCGGCTTCCGTTCTTCACACCGTGGAACGATACCGCGGAGAGGCCCCTCGAACGGCGATATTCACACTGGGTACCAACCGCGTATATCGATTTAAGGAGACCGGAGAGATTGTAGACAACTGCCAAAAGCGCCCCCAAAGCCTCTTTCAGGAGGAAAGTTTAAGCGTTGAAGCGTGTACCCGTTACCTTTGCAAGGCCGTAGAGGCGCTGCAAGAACGCAATCCAGCGGTACAAGTCATAGTTACCGTTAGCCCTATACGGTATCGCAAATACGGTTATCACGGCAGCCAACTCTCGAAAGCCGTCCTTCTGCTGGCGGCAGATGCGCTGGCTGAGCGTTACGACTGTGTGAGTTATTTCCCCGCCTACGAACTTGTAAACGACGAATTGCGCGACTACAGGTTCTACAAAGAGGATATGTTGCACCCCAACGACCAAGCTGTAGCCTACATATACGAACGGTTTTCCGCGTGTTATTTTGCCGAAGAGACCGAACGTTTTATAGCAGAATGGCGACCTATCAAGGAGGCCTTGAGGCACAAACCGTTTGATCCGGACAGCACGGAATATAAAGATTTCATGGCAAAGACCATGCAGAAGCTGGCCTGTCTGCGCCGGAAATATCCCGAACTCGACGTATCCATCGCCTCTTGATTATCACTGTTCTATCAGCAGACTATAGGTCTGTCTCCCTCAGATAGCATATCTAAGAGGGGCAGACAGTTACTCTAAGCGCTTTAGACAGATATTCTAAGAAACGTATCCTGTAATTCTGTTTTAAACATTCTTGTGCCCAGCTCTTTTTGCGCCGTTATCATTCTATCCCTTTACCTTTAAGATATTTCTATCATTCCGCCTATTTTTATCCGTATAACGGCACATATATGTTCAGCATATACCATATTTTTTTCATGTAAATTGCCGGAAATTTGTATTTATCAATTCATTTTACTATTTTTGTCGGTAAAGAGCTATATATTTAGGTATGCCGAATATTATCGTTAGGCATGCCTTTTGATTTAAATAGACAGACAGTCTGTTGTCTTTAAACCGTATTTGTATGAAACATATCCGCTTGTTCATGGCTTTGTTGCTGTTGCTCATATCGTTGTCGAATGTCGCTCAGCGCCGCATACCCAATATATCTGTCGCCATCGGGCACCGTTCTCAAGACTCTCTTGCAGTACGAAATGCAAATGTAGGGATTATGGGCCGTGCCGATACATTGAGCGGTTTCCAGCTGCAACTGCTTATGGCATCGACGAAAAACGATGCTCATGGCGCACAAATAGGCGGCCTTTTCAATGCCGTGGGAGGACGAATAAGCGGCTTACAGTTATCGGGTGTGTCTAATATAGCTGCATCTGTGCGCGGTATACAGCTCTCCGGTTTCTCGAATATCTTACTTACACCGCTGCGAGGCATGCAGATAAGCGCCCTAACCAATATTTCTATGGGTGTCGGACGCGGCATACAGCTTGCCGGCATTGCCAATATAAGCTCGGGAAATGTACATGGAGTGCAGGCAGGAACCTATAATTACACCGATACATTGCATGGATTGCAGCTGGGATTTATCAATGTAGCGCAGACGCACCCGCGTGGCATGCAGGTCGGCATCATCAACTTCACCCGCGATACGCAGGCCCGAAAGCTCGGACTTGTCAATATTAATCCGCAAACCGATATCGATTTCCTTGCATTCGCGGGCAACACGTCGAAGCTGAACGGTGCACTCCGCTTTCGTAACCGCAGTACCTACAGCATAATAGGCGTAGGAACACACTACATGGGACTTGACAGTAAGTTCTCCGGAACGCTTTTTTACCGTCTCGGACAGTATTTCCGTCTCTCTCCCAAGTGGACTGTAAGCGGCGATATCGGTTACTATCACATCGAAACATTCGAAAGGAACAGCACTGATAAGCCCGAAAGACTTTACTCGCTGCAGGCACATGTCAATATCGACTACCAGATCAACCGCCGATTGGGAGCCTTCGCATCGGTGGGATATGGCGATACTCGCCATTATTACCATAACGAACATTACCGACAAAGGCTGATTGCACAGGTGGGACTTTCGTTCCGTTACCAACGTAACAAGGTGGACCGTTCGCTCAATGGCGATCCTTTAACGGCCGATACCCTACAGCCCGGCACCGACGAACGCATGGCTTTGCCTCTAAAGAAACGCTATTGGATTGCCGCAGCCGAGGCAACCGGCATCAATGCATTGGTATTCGGTTTCGATCGTTTCATAATGAATGAAGACTTTGCACAGGTAAATATCCACACTATACGCAACAACTTCAAGACGGGTTTCGTATGGGATAACGATCCTTTTGCTACCAACTTGTTCGCCCATCCCTATCACGGAAACCTCTATTTCAATTCGGCTCGCAGCAACGGATTGTCCTTCTGGGAGTCGATGCCCTATGCTATAGGCGGCAGTCTTATGTGGGAGATGCTTGCCGAATGTGAGCCCCCAGCCATCAATGATTGGATGGCAACATCGTTAGGGGGTACATGTCTCGGCGAAATAACCAACAGAATATCCCGCATGATCCTTAATGATCGCACGCAAGGATTAGGACGTTTCTTGCGTGAAGCGGCCGCCTTCATCGTGAATCCCATGCAAGGATTTAACCGACTGGTACGGGGTGAGGCTTATAGAGTGCGAAACAAGAATTATCTTTACCACGACTTCGGGCAGATACCCGTAGAGTTATCGCTCTCGTTCGGTAACAGATACCTTGCTGATGACGGGGGATTGTTCCGCGGAGAGCATAATCCGTATGTGAATGTTTACTTGGAATACGGCGATATATTTAGTGAAGAAACGAACAAACCCTACGATTATTTTTCGGCAAACCTCACACTTGGGCTTAGCGGTAATCAGCCCTTGCTCAACAGTGCCCATCTGATAGGGCGGTTATGGAGTGCACCTGTGGTTACCGGAAAGCGAATTAAGACCGAATTCGGTATCTTCCAGCACTTTAATTTCTATAATAGCATGCCCGTAAAAGACGGAACTTCACTCACTCCTTACCGTATCTCAGAGGCCGTGGCATTCGGTCCGGGCCTTGTATTCCGCTTTCCTGCCGTGGCTAACCTGTCGCGTTTGGAGCAACGCATCTTCTTCGATGGCATCATGCTCGGTGGTTCTAAGAGCGATTATTACAATGTTATCGACCGCGATTACAACATGGGAAGCGGCTTTAGCTTTAAAACCAACACGGTTATGGAGTTCCCCCGTTTGCTGCGTATGGTGCTCAATATAGACTATTATCGTATCTTTACTTGGAAAGGATACGAAACTAAAGACCTATCTTCTACTGATCCGTTGTATTATAACGTGCAGGGCGACCGCTCTATAGCGAGCCTCATGGTGTTAAATCCGATGTTTGTGTTCAGATTGAAAGATAGGTTCAGCGCCGAAATGAGCGGCAGTTATTTCGTTCGGACTACGTATTACAAGTATCATGAGAACGTAAGAGCCAACACGTTCGAAATAAAAGTCGGTCTTGTTTATCGCTTCTGACGGTAGCCGGTATTGGGAAATACGCTCTTTCTTCGCATCTTCGGCATGAAAAGAGGCGCGATTTTCCGGAAACACATAGTACAAGCGGCTGCGGAATATGATATGCCTATTTCGCTTAGGCACATGCTCTGTGTTCGGTAGATGTACTATTTATGCCCGATAGGAGGGATGGCTGCTTTGCACGGTGAAAGTGTTCGAGAGTGACGAACGAGCAAGATGGCAGCTGAAGATATTCGGTGGAATAGCAGTAAACGGTATTTTTTCGCGTTATTTCTTTGCTGTTCACCCGAATACTTTTATCTTTGTAACGTTAAAATTCTAATATACAATGAAAGTTAAATTTATTTTCTTAATGGCGGCATTGTTTATGGCAATGGATGTATGTGGGCAAACTAAGGTCATTGCTCATCGTGGTTACTGGGATACGGAAGGCGCTTCGCAGAACTCGCGTGCATCGCTCAAGAACGCTCTTGATTTGAATATTTACGGTTCGGAGACCGATATATGGCTTACGACTGACGGGCATTTAATGGTTAATCATGATCCTTCGTACAAGGGTATTACCCTTCAAAAAGCCACTTATGCACAGTGTAAGAACCTTACTTTGAGCAATGGTGAGAAGATGCCCGAACTGAAAGAGTTCTTACAGATAATGAAAAAGACCAAAAGCCGTACGAAATTGATCATCGAAATTAAGAAACATGACAAGTTAGAAGCCAATCGAGCGGCGGCACGTGCCACGGTTAAGGCTGTTAAAAAGTATGGCGTAGCCAAAAAGGTTGAGTATATATCGTTCAGTCTTGAGGCGTGTAAAGAACTTGTGAAGTGTGCTCCGAAGGCTCGTGTGGCTTATCTGAATGGCGATATTACGCCGGCTATGCTCTATATAGATAACATAACGGGCATCGATTACCACCTAAGTGTGCTTCGAGATAACCCACATTGGGTGGATGAAGCTCATGGATTAGACATGGATGTGAACGTATGGACGGTGAATAAAGCAAAGGATATGAGAGAAATGAAGAAACTCGGTGTGGATTATATTACCACAAATGATCCTTTGGAAGCTATCGAGGTGTGCAAAGAAAAGTAAGACCGATTGCCGTATTCCTGTTCTTCGTAGTAGGAATAAACCTCGCGCAAGCTCAACAGAAGTTGAGTAAAACGGCGTTGTTGCTCGAAAAGAGGGGATATGTGAACGTGAAGAAAGAGGAACCTTCTATCTTCGTATCGCTGATGTATGCCCGTCCCGATAATTTTACCGGCACTGTACTTTATGATGATTTGCGCGAGGCGTTTCTTTATCCTACGGCTGCTAAGGCACTCGCACGTGCCCAAAAGCGGCTGAAGGAATTGCGTCCGGACCTTAGTTTGAAGGTGTACGATGCAGCCAGACCTATGTCTATCCAGCAAAAGATGTGGGATCAAGTGAAAAACACTCCTAAGAATATTTATGTCAGCAACCCCGCTCACGGCGGCGGTATGCACAATTATGGCATGGCAGTAGACATAACTTTATGCGATATAAAGGGCGATACGCTCGATATGGGTACCAAGATAGACTACATGGGTGCGGCGGCACACATCGATAAAGAGGCACAACTCGTGGCCGACAAGCGTATTAGTAAACAGGCAAAACGTAATCGTGAGCTTCTTAGAGCTGTAATGCGTTATGCCGGTTTCATGCCTCTGCGTACCGAATGGTGGCATTTCAATTTCTGTACAAGGGCACAGGCCAAGCGTTATTACCGCGTAATAGAGTAGACGCTTGCTTGATAGAAAGTAATAAATTCCTTACTTTAATTTGGGAACATGTAATAAATAGCTTACCTTTGCGATGGGAAGGAAGATAAGAGAAGTTTCGTTTTTTGAAAAAAGATAGTAAACAATACAGGGCTGAAATAAGGAAAGCGGAGTATTTACCTGACTAATTAAGGAATAAATATGTTGAAGATAAATGAAAAAGTTTTAGCATCTTTTCCTAAAACAGATGACAGATTTAATGAACAGTACGGCCTTCCGGGTACGCCGTCACGCGAGGATTTCGAGGCAAGAGCTAAGGCATGGTATTATTCCGAGCTATTGAAAGAGGAGCGGAAGAGGCAGAATATAACACAAAAACAGTTGGCCGAAATGGTCGGAAAGAAGCGTGAATACATCTCATCCTTAGAGAATGGGAAGGTTGATATGCAGCTTTCGACCTTTTTCCGCATAGCAGGAGCGCTGGGATTGAATATATCTTTCGGATGAAATCGGTACGCATACTCTCATGACAAATACTGCCACCACGCGCTTTATCAAACGTTTTGCAAATGCGGATGTGCGGGATTTGGCGCTCAGAGCGGCGCGCTTTCCCGATGTGGACATGCCTTTTGCGCTCGAACAGATAGCAGGCAGGCAGAAAGCACGCACCAAATTGCCCTCTTGGGCGGCAGTGGAAGGTATTGTTTATCCGCCGCATATATCGATGGAACAGTGTTCCTCGGAGCAGGCGGCGCGGTATAAAGGGGCATTGTCTGTGCGGTTGTGCGGCAACAGAGAGACACTGAAAAGGCGAAAATATGACTTTGTAGACCTGACAGGAGGTTTTGGCGTCGACTTTTCTTTTATTGCCAAATCCTTGAAAAACAGCAATTTGTTCGATGATTTTCATGCGTGTTATGTGGAACGTCAGCAACATCTATGCGAGGCGGCAAACCACAATTTCGCCCTTTTAGGGTTGACTTATGCAGACGTGATGTGCAGTGACGGAGTAGCGTTTTTGCATGGTATGGAGTCTGCCGGTATCATTTATCTCGATCCGGCACGCCGAAATCTTCAGGGAAGCAAGACGTATGCCATCGAAGACTGTATGCCGAATGTGCTGCAGATAGCCGAAGAACTTGTGACGAAAGCAGGGTATGTGCTTGTTAAACTATCGCCTATGCTCGACTGGCACAAGGCTGTAGCTGATTTGAAGAATGTCTCCGAAGTGCATATCGTGTCTGTGAATAACGAATGTAGGGAACTTCTGCTGGTGCTGCAACGTGTTGTTGCGGGCGATGTTCATGTGTTCTGCGTGAACAATAGCGAGGTTTTCGATTACTTGTATCGTGTCGATGGCAGAAACGCTGTACCCGTTTTGTCAGCTCCTTTAGCGGCGGGAATGTGGCTGTATGAGCCCAATGTCTCTATCATGAAAACCGGATGTTTTGCACAGTTGTGCCTTGCGTATGCACTGAAAAGCGTTTCACACAACTCGCACCTATTCGTTTCTACAGATAAATTAAGCGGTTTCCCCGGCAGGAGCTTTCGAATATTGTCCGTATCATCGATGAACAAGAAAGATTTGCGTCATGCCTTGAATGGTATTTCGTATGCCAATATTGCGGTAAGAAACTTTCCTATGTCGGTTGCAGAGCTACGTAAACGGCTGAAGTTGAAGGATGGAGGCGATATATATATCTTTGCTACCACCGATACAACTGGCAATCGTCTGCTGCTAATGTGTAGGAAATCAAATTAAAAATTGCATGCAGCCATGCTGTTGCATGCAATATGTCTTGAAAAAGTTCCCGCAAAGGGAGTTGCCGCACTGTATATTAGGTATCAAAAGCTACCGCCTGAGAATTGTTAGCATAATACCCACGCCGGATATTGTTAGCATGTTTACTTGTGAATTTATTTTTCAAAAGTAAAAAAACAGTAAAATTATTTGGATATACATTTCCTTTTTATTTATCTTTGTACAGAAAATAATAGTTGTGTGGGATTATAATAGATGAAAGAAATTCAAAGAATTACAGTAGTAGACTAATTGTTTTCTTTCTTTCCTTTTAGTCTGATAAGCATACATGAGCAAAGAGTTTTCTTCTGTAATTTATACCATAAAAACAATAATATCCTAATTAATAATCTGGTTATATGAAAAGAATTATTATTTGTTTATTTCTTTTATCGGCTGTCATGCCTAACTTAGCCGCGAAACCTAAGGCTAAGCATGTGCTGATGATAGCTATTGACGGTTGGGCTTCCTGGGCTTTTCAGCAAGCCGACCATGTTCCTAACATGCACAATCTGATGGAGAACGGATGCTACACGATGAAGAAACGCTCTATGCTACCTTCGGCTTCCGCAATCAACTGGGCTACCACTTTCATGGGAATATCCACTGAAATGCACGGATATACCCAATGGAACTCCAGAAAACCGGAAATACCTCCGGTGGAAGTAAATAGTCGAGGGATTTGTCCTACTATCTATTCCATTATTCGAGAGCAAAAGCCTACTGTAGAGACTGGCTGTATCTGTGATTGGGACGTCATTCCTTATCTCATCGACTCTACTACAGTGTCGTATCATGAATATACCCTAAGTCCCGGAAATGCCTGTGAACCTCTTACTCAGAAAGCTATATCTTATATTAAGACAAAAAAACCAGACTTCTTTACTGTCTATTATGCCGGTCTGGATGAGACTGGACATATCAAAGGATGGGGATCTCCTGAGTATTTTGCTTTTATGCAGCGGATAGACACTTGTATAGGGCAACTAGTACAGGCCTTGAAAGATGCCGGTATCTATGATGATACCGTGATTATGATTACCTCTGATCACGGTGGCAAGGACAAGGGACACGGGGGATTATCTCTCGAAGAAATGCTTACACCTTATATTATATGTGGCAAGAACGTGAAGAAAGGCGGCGAATTTAAAGAGGTAATGATGCAGTTCGATGTGCCTGCTACGGTAGCTTACATTCTTGGTGTTACGCCTCCGCAATCGTGGATCGGTCGCCCTGTAAAGCAAGTGTTCAAATAAAGGAAAGCCAGAAACGAAATCTAACAAAAGCGCTTTTAAGAAATAAGAGAATACTTAGCGAAGGGCTCTGTGAGTGGCTGTTGATGCCCGATTAATAGTGGCAGAGGTTCTGTGAACGGCTTTCAACACTAATAATGTGCCGATAAATCTCCTGTCGGCACATTATTTATTTGAAACGGATATCGAGTATTGTCTTATTCCTCATAGGTAATGCTGTGTCTTACGCATAAGAATAAAAAATCTTTTTTTCTTTGTTATTCGCTCAATTTAGACTACCTTTGTATGCTAAAGCTTTATTAAGATCATTATATAATGTCATCAATAACCATTAAGAAGGTCGAAAACAAGAAAGAACTAAAAGCATTTATTGAGTTTCATTACGACCTTTATAAGGGCAATAAGTATGATGTGCCCACTCTTTACACCGACGATGTAAACACACTAAGCAAGGACAAGAACGCTGCTTTCGACTTCTGTGAGGCTCAATACTACTTGGCATACAAGGAAGGGCGGCTGTGTGGGCGCGTTGCTGCTATTATAAATCATCGCGCGAATGAGAGATGGAAGCGTAAGAGCGTACGTTTCGGTTGGATAGACTTTATAGATGATCGCGAAGTTTCGGCTGCTTTGCTCAGAGCAGTGGAGGATTTCGGCCGGCAAAAAGGTATGGATGAAGTTGTCGGACCGCTCGGATTTACCGATATGGATCCCGAGGGAATGCTTACGTGGGGCTTCGATAAACTCGGTACCATGGCCACCATTTACAATTATCCGTACTATCCGGAGCACATGGAGGCGATGGAGGACTATGAAAAAGATAACGACTACGTGGAGTTCTACCTTGAAGTACCGCCGACAGTTCCCGAAAAATACACGAAAATAGCCTCGATGGTCGAAGATAGGTATAACCTTCATGTGAAGAAACCCACACGGAAAGAAGTGGTAAAAGGCGGACTTGGCAAGAAAATATTTGATATCATCAACATTACTTTCAAAGACCTATATGGCTATTCCGAACTGTCTGATAAGCAAATACAGCAGTATGTAAAGATGTACTTTCCGCTTGCAGATCTGAATTTGATAACACTTATCGAAGATTGGAATGCCGATAAGAAAATTGTGGGGGTGGGTATAACGCTGCCATCGCTGTCGCGTGCTTTGCAGAAATGCCATAGAGGAAGGCTCTTTCCGTTCGGTTGGTGGCATTTGTTACGTGCTATCAAGTTTCATAAAACCGAAGGGGTAGACTTGCTTTTGCTCGGCATATTGCCGGAATATCGTGCGAAAGGCGCCAATGCATTGATGTTTGCCGACCTTATACCCCGCTATCAGGCCTATGGTTTCAAGTGGGGAGAGAGCCAAGTTGAGATGGAAAGCAACGAAAATGTGCAGAGCCAATGGGGCCCTCTGGAACCTGTAAACCATAAGCGCCGCCGTTGTTATAGGAAAAAACTGTAGGAGTATTTTATGTCAGACGAGAATATATTGAACGAAAACCGAGATATACAGTCCGTATCTTATACGGATGAGAATATCAGGCATCTGTCGGATATGGAACATGTGCGTACTCGCCCGGGTATGTACATCGGACGTTTGGGCGACGGCTCGCTGCCCGAAGACGGTATATATGTACTTTTGAAAGAGGTAATCGATAATTCTATCGATGAATTCAAGATGAATGCAGGCAAACGAATCGAGATAGATATCGAGGAAAACCTGCGGGTTACCGTGCGTGACTATGGTCGCGGAATACCACAGGGCAAACTTGTCGAGGCGGTGAGCGTGCTGAATACCGGCGGTAAGTACGACTCCAAGGCATTTAAGAAAAGCGTAGGATTGAACGGAGTGGGCGTGAAAGCCGTAAATGCATTGAGCTCCCGTTTCGAAGTAAAGTCGTTCCGTGAGGGGAAGGTGCGCGATATAACTTTCGAACGTGGTGAAAAGAAGACCGATAAAACTTCGAAATCGACCGATGAAACCGGTACTTTTATTTATTTCGAACCCGATGATACGCTCTTTCTGAACTATCAGTTCCACGATGATATCGTGGAAACAATGCTCCGAAATTACACTTATCTGAACTCAGGACTTGCTATTATGTATAATGGCAGGCGTATCTTGAGTCGCAACGGATTGGAAGATCTGCTCAATGACAATATGACTAACGACGGTCTTTACCCCATTATTCATATCAAGGGTGAAGACATAGAGGTGGCGTTCACCCATACTAACCAGTACGGAGAGGAATATCACTCGTTTGTAAACGGCCAACACACCACACAGGGCGGCACTCATCAGAGCGCATTCAAGGAACATATCGCCCGTACCATTAAGGAGTTTTACAACAAGAACTACGAATACATCGATATTCGTAACGGTTTAGTGGCGGCAATTGCCATAAATGTCGAGGAACCAGTATTCGAAAGTCAGACGAAGATCAAGCTCGGATCGACATTAATGGCACCGAATGGCGAGACTATTAATAAATATGTGGGCGATTTCTTGAAGAAGGAAGTCGACAATTTCTTACATATTCATCCCGATGTTGCCGAGGTTATGGAGAATAAGATTAAGGAAAGCGAGCGGGAACGCAAGGCTATGGCAGGCGTAACCAAACTTGCCCGCGAGCGTGCAAAGAAGGCCAATCTGCACAATCGTAAGCTGAGAGACTGCCGAATACACTACTCCGATACCAAAAATGACCGTAAGGAAGAGAGTTCCATTTTTATTACAGAGGGCGATTCTGCCAGTGGCAGTATTACTAAAAGTCGCGATGTAAACACACAGGCAGTGTTCTCGTTACGCGGAAAGCCACTCAATTCGTTCGGTCTAACCAAGAAAGTGGTTTACGAGAACGAGGAGTTTAACCTCTTACAGGCAGCACTTGACATCGAAGAAGGTCTCGATACTTTAAGATATAATAAGGTGATAGTAGCTACAGATGCCGATGTAGACGGCATGCATATACGGCTTCTCATCATTACATTCTTCCTTCAGTTCTTTCCGGAGCTCATCAAGAAAGGACATGTGTTCGTTCTTCAGACTCCACTCTTTCGTGTTCGTAACCGCAGAACCAAGATACGCGATAAACAAGTGATAGAAGAAGCTGATGCAAAGCTCAAAAAAGGCGAACGAAAAAGCGACTTTATCACCCGTTATTGCTACAGTGAGGAAGAACGGCAGAAAGCAATAAAAGACCTCGGAACCGATCCCGAGATTACCAGATTTAAGGGATTGGGAGAGATCTCGCCCGATGAATTCGCGCATTTTATAGGTCCTGATATGCGTTTAGAGCAGGTTACGCTGCACAAGAACGACCAAGTGCAGAAACTGCTCGAATATTACATGGGGAAGAACACCATGGAACGTCAGAATTTTATTATAGATAATCTTGTGATAGAAGAAGATCTGCCCGATGCAGACACCGCTCCTATCGACTAAAGAAATTGTATTCAGGGTATTTATCCAATTATAACAACCATCCTATGAGAAGATTTTTCATAACCTCCATAACCATTCTATTGGCATCGTCTGCCATCTCTCAAATCCGTATCAATGGCAAAGACGTAAATCCGTTGTACAAATTAATAGCGGCAGAAGACTCTATTGCCAATCTATACGTAGAACCTGTAGACGAAAATAAGCTTGTGGAAGACGGCATACGCGGCATGCTGGAGAAACTCGATCCGCATTCTTCTTACACTACGGCTAAGGAAACCAAGGCGTTAACCGAACCTTTGCAAGGCTCGTTCGAGGGTATCGGCGTACAATTTAATATGATACAAGACACGTTGCTTGTTATCCAACCCGTAGTGAACGGCCCTTCGGAGAAAGTAGGAATATTGGCCGGCGACCGTATCGTGGCAGTCAACGACACTGCCATAGCAGGTGTAAAGATGGAACGTGAGGAAATAATGCGCCGCCTTCGTGGTAAGAAAGGCACTAAGGTTCGCCTTGAAATCGTTCGACGTGGCATTAAAGACAGGCTTTATTTCACGGTTACGCGTGACAAAATACCCGTGAAGACCATCGATGCCGTTTACATGATACGTCCGGAAGTGGGCTATATCCGTATCGGGAGCTTCGGAGCAACCACATACGATGAATTCATGGCCGGCGTAGACTCACTGAAACGCAACGGAATGAAAGACCTTATTCTCGATCTTCAGGATAATGGAGGAGGGTATATGCTGGCTGCTATCCGCATTGCCAACGAATTTTTACAGCGCAACGATCTCATTGTATATACCCAAGGCCGCCGTGCCAATAGCGAAGGATACCGTGCGAGAGGCAATGGAAAACTGCTTACGGGCAAGGTGTTTGTGCTTATCAACGAGTATTCGGCTTCGGCCTCGGAGATTGTTACGGGTGCTCTGCAAGACCAAGACCGCGCGCAAGTGGTAGGCAGACGGTCGTTCGGTAAGGGATTGGTGCAGCGCCCGATAGTATTCCGCGACGGTTCCATGATCCGTCTTACCATAGCCCATTACTACACTCCATCGGGGAGATGCATCCAAAAGCCTTATGAAAAAGGCGATAGAAAGAGCTATGCCGAAGATATAGAGAACAGATTTAAGCACGGGGAGTTATATAGTGCAGACAGCATACATCTGTCAGACTCGCTTAAATATTACACTTTGCGCCGTCATCGGGTAGTTTACGGCGGCGGAGGCATCATGCCCGACTTCTTCGTACCTTTAGATACCGCCCAATATACCCCATTCCATCGGCAGATAGCAGCAAAGAGTATCATTATTAATGCTAATTTGAAATACATCGACAACAACCGCCGACAACTAAAGAAGAAGTATCCGACGTTCAAAGACTTTGATGCTAACTTCGATATACCGCAATCCGTCATTGATGAAATGCTGATAGAAGCGGAGAAACAGAAGATTAAACCCAAGACACCCGAAGAACTCAAGCAGACTCTGCCCATGCTCCGTCAGCAGATGAAAGCGCTTGTAGCCCGCGATTTATGGGATATGACCGAGTATTTCCAGATCATGAACCGCAGCAATCATATCGTACAAAAGGCGGTGGAGCTGGTAGGCGAATAAACCATTTTTATTGCATAAAGCGGTTAAATGGAAAAGATGATAAGGGCATTGATGGCGGTAATGCCGATAAAACTGTTTTCCGAACTGCTATAGATATTATGTTTATGTCGTTTGGGCCATGCATATAAATTCGTTATATGCATGGCCCAAACGATATAAATGCATGGTCTATAAAACTTGTGTTGTTTCGGTATCTTTTATGTTTCCCAGCTCTTTTATCTGTTTCTCGAACATATTTCGGTCACCGATGGCGCTGTTCTTGATTTTGGCACGGTAGTTATAAATGGTATTTACCGAATAATGTAGAAATTCGGCTATCTTCGTACTGTCGTCTATACCCAGCCTGATGAGGGCGAACACGCGTATTGGTGTGGTCAGTTTATTAGGATTGGACAGATGGATGCGGTCTTTGGGCTTGAGAAGTGCATTGAAATCGTTTACGAAATTAGGAAACAACGTTATAAACACAGCATCGAAGTTTACATAGAGTTCATCTATTTCCTTATTTTTGATATCGGCCGATTTGGTGATCTGCATCACCTTCTCGTATTGCCTATTCAGCATCATTCTGTTGATTTGTCTACGCAAGTCATCCATTTTATCAATATACAGTGAGCACATACCGATAAATCGTCCGATGTAAGCCTCTTTTACTCGATTACTTTCATTGAGTTTATGGTTCGTGTCCGATAGTTTATGGTTGGTAGCATCCAGTTTTCGGTTGCTTTCCGACAGTTTTCGGTTAAGTTGTTCCAGACTTTCGTTGGCCTCTTTCAGTGTGTTGCGTGCCATCACCAAATGCTTTCGTTGTTTGTTAACATAGTAAAGCAGGAACAAAAGTAATACCGACATAAGACTTACAGTAACGGTGAAAATGGAAAGAATGCGGTTTTTGCTGCGGATGATTTTCTGATAATCTTTGCTGATATAGTGGACTATCGGCGATATTTGCCAGTTACGTATGCGCGTACCGAAGAAGTTAGCCGCATTCCATGCATAGTTAATGTATCGATAAGAGCGGTCGATATCGCCTTCTTTATCCAGTTGTCGGGCCAAAGTCCATAGCGATGCTTGGTCCATAATGGCATTACGTATATCGCAGATGGCCGATTTTGCCAGCCAGTATTTCATTCTTTCCGTGTTTCCCATGTGCTCATATATCAATTGCCGATAATATGCGGCGATGGCATATTTGTGAGAAAGAGGCTTTGCCATGCCCAAAAGTTGGTTGTTTATGTGGAGAGCTTCTGCATATTGATTATTGTAAATAAGAGTTCTTTCTTTTACCTCGAGATAATCTATGCTATGCCGGTTGACCTGATAGTACATGGAATCGCTGTATATGGAGGCCTTTCGGTAGTATTGTTTCTGCACTTCGGGGATATTACTGTGGTATCCAAGTTCATTGTAAAGATAGTTCTTGGTTTTATAGTAGATGCCCAATTCTCTTTTGCCAAGCATGCTTTTGTTCATTTTTTCCAGTATTTCGGATGCCTCGAAATACATGCCTCCGGTTGTAAGTTGATGGGCAATGAGAATCATACAATAAGTTTCGCGGTGTTTGTCGCCGACATTGTGGGAAATGTCAATGCACCTTTTAATGTATGCAATGGCAGAGTCGTTTATGAAAGAGCGGTATTCTTCGAATAAACGAAAGTTGAGTTGATAAATACTTTCGGCGTTCTTGGTTTGTTGTAAGGAATTTTTAAGCGTTGCAATTCGCTTTTCGCGTTGTTTGACGAATACGGCCGAGTTGGCTACAGCATCGTCCAATTGGCGATATAGGTTATTTATATTCTCGTTTTGCGCGTTTGAATGTAATGGTAAACATAGAAATATGATAAGTATGAAGAACGATTTCATTGTGAATGAAGATTGGTTGAATATTTTGTTTTGGCTGGTATATTGTGATATGCCTTGCAGTTCGACATTGTAAACCAAGGCTCAATGCAAAGATAGTAAATGGGGTTGATATGAACAAACATTCGGCCATTATTTTAAAGAAGGGTAACTGTTTATCTTACACCTATATTCTGTTGAGCATATACCTATCTTGTATAAGGCATACACCTTTGGTATATAAAAAACGGAAAGGTATTTTCTGGAAGAAATAACAATGACAGTATGCTATTGTCATGCTGCCATATCTGTAATATTTGTGTTAAACTAACAGGCAGATTGTTACGGAAGTAATGATAAATGATAGTGAAAATAGATAAACTTATGGTCCTTTATTATTTTCGGTATTATTTGTTTTCTTGTAATTAGTATCGTTTTATGTATCGATAGAGTATGAAATAAAGATGTGGATAAAGTAGCGTATGCGTTTGAAAGAGAAGTTTTGTTAAGATTAGAACGTGTTTTTTATCCGATAAGAAGCGGTTTTTCTACCACTTTTTAAAAGAAAGTATGTTTGTTTTTATTCCTGATTATCAGTGCTTTATTTATAATATGATCGAATAAATAACCACCAAAATAATATAGGAAAGTATAATTTTTTGCTTTTGTGTTTATCTTTGTAACATGCAATGTCTTACCCGAATGAAAGATAATGACTAACTATTAACTTTAAAATAATAACATGTTCTTTATGAAGACAACAAACAATCTAACTGCAATCAGGTCTTTTGTGCTGTTGTGTTTTGCCTTGTTATTTTCGGTATCCGTATCGGCACAGAAGACAAGGATTACCGGCGAGGTGATGGGAGACGACCATGAACCGGTGGTAGGAGCCACTGTTTCAGAAGTTGGTTCGCAAAACAGAACGGTTACAGACGTAGATGGAAGGTTTTCCATCGAGGTTGAACGTAACGCAACATTGCGTTTTTCTTACATCGGTTATGCCACAAAAGACCAGAAAGCCGACAATGGCATGAAAGTGATCTTAAAAAGTGAGGTGAATATGCTTAACGAGGTTGTGGCTATCGGCTACGGTTCGGTGAGGCGTAAGGATGTAACTACGGCGGTTTCATCGGTATCGACAAAGGATCTTGAGTCGCGTCCGATTGTCTCGGCTACTGCTGGTATACAAGGTAAAGCTGCCGGTATCATGGTTTCACAGGCCAACGGACAGCCCGGTTCTTCGCCGACAATCAGAGTTCGTGGTACAACTTCTATGAACGGAAGTAATAATCCGCTTTATGTGGTGGACGGTGTACCGATGACGGATGTCGATTTCCTGTCGGCAAACGATATCGATGAGATACATATTCTTAAAGATGCTTCGTCTGCGGCCATCTATGGATCAAGAGCAGCCAATGGCGTTATCATTATTAACACGAAACAAGGCAAGGCCGGTGTTACCAAAGTAAGTCTGAATGCACACTATGCTTTTAATACGGTTCGTGATAATAGGGAGCCTTTAAATGCCGTACAGTACAAAGAGCTGATAAATGAAATGAACGAACGTGGTGTTACCAAGTTAAATCTTCCTGATAATCTGAAAGATTGTACGGATTGGAAGGATGAGGTATATCGCGTAGGAAACGTGCAAGATTATCAACTTTCCGTTACGAGTGGTACCGACAAACTGCGCTATTATCTGGGGGGGGGGTACACAGGCGAGAACGGAGTGATCGGTAAATCGAACTTTAAGCGTTATAACGTAAGGCTTGCAGTAGAGAACGATATCCGTCCGTGGCTGAGATTAAACGGAAGTGTTGCCTATTCTGATTATGTGTGGAAAGGTGTAGGTATCTTTTCAGGTAATGGATCTAACCGTGCCGGCGTAGTTACAGCAATCATTAATACACCTACATACGCCCCAATATGGGATCCGGAGAACCCGAGACAGTATTATACAACCTTTTATGGAGTAAATATGGATAGTCCGTTGGAGAGCCTGTCACGTACACAAAACGCAAAAACTAAGTATAATAAAATAATAGCTACGGGTAAAGCAACGATCAAATTTTTGCCGGAACTCAATCTTACAACATCGTTAAGTCTGGATCGGGCGAACGGTGTCGCTACGGAATTTGTCGATCCGTTCGAGACACACGATGGCAGAGATACCAAAGGCAGCGGCAGCGATACTCGGTCGACAAACACATTGCTTACCTTTGACAATGTGCTTAATTGGAAAAAGAATTTCGGACGTCATGGTTTCGATGCCATGATAGGCTCTTCGTGGACGTCGAGTAAATGGAGTCAAAGCAACATGAGTGGCACTAACTATGCGAAACCAGACATACAAACACTCAATGCTGCCAACAAAATAAGTTGGGACGGAACGGGGAGTTCGGCAGCCGATTGGGCTATACTTTCGTACTTCGCACGTATGCAATATAATTGGAATGATACTTATATGGCCACTTTTAATATGCGTGCCGACGGAAGTTCGAAGCTTGCCCCCGGTCATCGCTGGGGATATTTCCCCTCGTTCTCTGCGGCATGGCGTATCACTAACGAGGAGTTTATGAAGGATATAACGTGGCTCAATGACCTGAAATTGCGTGGAGGATGGGGACAGACTGGTAATCAAAGCGGACTCGGAGACTATAGTTACTTAGCAACTTACAGAATAGAGCGTGTGCAATGGTTCGGAACAGGGAATGATACGAATGCTGTTCCTAATCGTGTTCAGAACACGCTAAGTGCTCCTGAGTTAACATGGGAGACCACTTCGCAGACCGATATTGGGTTAGATGTCACGATGTTTAATAACCGACTCACCTTATATATTGATTATTATTACAAATACACGAAGGATATGCTTATGACGGCAACGCTTCCTGCCGGCAGTGCTGCTGCAAGAATACTCCGTTATAATGGCGGAGCGATGGAAAACAAAGGGTGGGAATTCACCGTTAGTTCGAAAAATCTCGTGGGCACATTTGCATGGGATACCGATTTCAATATCTCGTTTAACCGGAATAAGTTGAAAGAGCTCTCTCTTACTCAGAAGTATTATGATGCGATGACATCGGAGACTGTTAATGAATATGTTGTGTTGAATACGCCCGGACATCCTATGGGTTCTTTCTATGGATATATTTCCGATGGCGTCGATCCCGAAACAGGAGAGTTGATGTATAGGGATGTTAATAAAGACGGAGTGGTTTCTATTTCCGACAGAACGTTTATAGGTGATCCGAATCCCGACTTTACGTTCGGCATGACGAATACTTTCAGATGGAAAGGTTTTAACTTGAGTATCTTACTGCAAGGCTGTGTAGGGAATGATGTTTATAATGCTTCGCGCATGGAAACCGAGGGAATGTACGACGGAAAGAACCAAACGACCAAGGTATTGAGCCGTTGGCGTATCCCCGGACAGCAGACAGATATACCCAAGGTGGGATTTGTACAGCATAATTCTACCTATTATTTGGAAGACGGCAGCTACTTGAGAGTGAAAGACGTTTCTCTTTCTTACGATGTACCCCGTTCTATTATCTCGAGATTCGGGCTTACCAAACTCATGCCTTACGTATCGGCAACAAATCTCTTTACTATTACAAATTACTCCGGACTTGATCCCGAGCTTAATCAGTATGGTAATAGCGGAACGGTACAAGGTCTTGATTGGGGGACATATCCCCTGAACCGTTCATTCGTTATGGGAGTAAAAGTAGAATTTTAATACGATAAAAGATATGAAAGCAAAATATAACAGAACACTTATACTAGGAGTGTTGACGGCTTTGCTTGGCAGTTGTTCGCTGAATTATGAGCCGATATCCGATCCTTCAGAATTGACGGAAGGCAAACAGACAGATACAACGACGGCGGTATTGGCTGATAAAGCAGCAGCACAAAGTCAATTAAAAGTTTTATACGAAGTGTTCCGTTCACGACAGGAGCACTTGCATCTCGATTTCTTATTGATTGCCGATTGCCATTCGGACAATGCTTATGTAGGTACTACCGGTGCAGAAGTGGTTCCCTTTGAAACGAATTCTCTTGACGGAGGTAATCCCGATTTGCTGCGAGATTGGAATAGATACCTCGAAGATATAGCTAAGAGCAATGTTCTTATCAACGGTATTGAGGAATTGAAAGAAAAAGGAGACATTACCGATACGGAATATAAGCAGATGAGAGCACAGGGACAGATATTTCGTGCATTCATGATGTTCAGGATGGCAAGGTATTGGGGCTCGTTTCCAGTAATCACAACAGTTGGCAAAACCATCACTTCAAAGAATATTCATGAAGTATATCCCACTTATTTTCCGCCACGTTCCACTGTGGAGGAATGCTATCAACAGATCATAAATGATTTAGAATACGCTGTCGAAAATGCCCCCGATTTCGACAAAACGGACAGAACTCGCCTGACAAAGACAGTGGCTCAAGCCATGTTGGCCAAGGTATATGCCGAGAAACCTAAACAAGATTATTCGAAAGTCGTAAAGTATGCAGAAGACGTTATCAATACCTCCGGATTGGAACTCGAACCGGAATTCGTTACATTGTGGGGATGGGATGACGTTGCAAAAGACTGTGTGAAGCGGAACACTTCCGAAGGAATATTAGAAGCTCATTGGACAACCGGTGGCGGCAATTGGGAATCGTGGATGTATGGCCGTTGTCTTGAAAACTATGATAATAGCTTTACGTGGGCTAAATGGGTAACACCGTCGCGTGATATCCTAAAAGACTTTCAAAATGAGAACGACACAATCCGATTAAACCAGTCGGTTGTGTACTATGATTGTAAGTGGAGCAACTATTATCCTGCAAATCATTATCCGTTTATGTATAAGTTGCGTTCGGGGTATAATAATGTGTATTTCCTGCGACTTGCCGATATTATTCTCATTGAAGCCGAGGCACAAGCTTATTTGGGCAACCTTACAAGAAGTGCGGCTCTTGTGGATATGATAAGAGAGCGAGCAAAGTTGCCGAAGCTGACGGCGGATAAGAAGGCTTCGAAAGACGTAATGATCGAGACCGTATTACATGAACGGCGGCTCGAGCTTGCATTCGAAGGCGAACGATGGTTTGATCTTTGCCGAAACAACAAGGTCGAACAAGTAATGAATACATTGAAAACTCGCGACAGTGGTAGGTTGGAGTTGAAGCGTATGTATGATGAGAATTCATATCTGTTGCCTATTCCACAAGCGGCAATCGATCAAAATAATAATTTACAACAGAACCCCGGTTATTAATATATTACGAATATGGTTACAATAAAAAATAATTTTAAGGTTTTCGGCATTGCCATCAGTGCCGTTTTCTTCTCACTTACAGCGTGTAGCAGTTCATCGCTTTCGTTAGAAGAATATAAGACAGATCCCGATAATCCCAATTTAACGCCGGCAGCAAACAAGGCTATTGTTTTCACGACAACATCGAATGGTGCCGATATGTTGTACCAGACAAGTGCGGATGTTTATACGGGAAGCAACATGGCACCTACTACAATCCGGATCGATCCGAGCAAAACATACCAGACAATGGATGGATTCGGATTTGCCATTACCTATTCCTCTTGTTATAATTTGCTCCATATGACGGCGGAAGACCGTGCCGCTTTCTTGAAACGTACATATTCTACTACCGAAGGATTCGGTACAAGCTACGCTCGTATCTCTATCGGTTGCAGCGATTTCTCAAGTACCGAATACACGTTATGCGATAAAGAAGGATTGGAGAATTTCCGTTTTTATAAAGACGAGACCGACTATGTAATCCCCATATTGAAAGAAATATTAGCCATCAATCCTAACGTTAAGATCATTGCAGCACCTTGGACTTGTCCGAAATGGATGAAGGTAAAGGACTTGATAAGCATGACTTCCCATGATTCATGGACCGATGGGCATATCAATCCGAATTATTATCAGACGTATGCCGATTATTTCGTGAAGTTTATTCAAGGCATGAAAGACAACGGAATAGATATTTATGCCGTGTCACCCCAGAATGAACCGTTGAATAAAGCGAACTGTGCGTCGACGTATATCCCGTGGAGAGAGGAGGCGGATTTCGTAAAAGTGCTGGCTGCAACGTTTAAGAAGAACAGCCTGAAGACGAAGATATATCTCTTCGACCATAATTTTAATTACGACAATTCATTTAGCCAAAATGATTATCCCATAAAAATATACAATGCTTTGGGTAGCTCCTTTGAGGGTTCGGAGTATGTAGTAGGGGCTGCCTATCATAACTATGGCGGGAGTCCGGAGGAACTCGACGACGTTCATGCAAAGGCACCTACCAAAGAATTGATATTCTCTGAAACCTCCATCGGAACATGGAACGACGGACGCAACCTAACGGCGCGCCTGCTCAACGATATGCGCGACGTTACGTTTGCTACCGTTACACGCTATTGCAAAGCTGTTTTGGTTTGGAATTTAATGCTCGACAAGAAGATGGGACCTAACCTTGACGGAGGCTGCCAGACTTGTTTCGGGGCAGTAGATATCGATCAAAACGGATATAAGCAGTTGCATTACAACTCACATTACTTTATTATATGCCACATGTCGAGCGTGATTAATCCGGGCGCAGTGCGCATCGGAGTCACTTCAGACAGTACTCAATTGAGCGATTTCTCACATGTGGAATTTCTTAACCCCGATGGAACAAAGGCTGTAATTATGCTGAATACCGGCGATACAGACCGCAATGTTACGATCAGCGACGGGCAAAATCATTTCCGTTGCAGAGTTCCGGCAGGCTCTGTAGTATCATGCAAATGGGATAAATAACAATAGAATTTTGAAGATATGAAGAATTTAAGATATTTATTCATGGCACTGCTTTGCACTTTATTGGCAATCTCGTGCAGCAAGGATGATGATGGAGGTGAAGGATCTCCCGTGCTTACTGTTGCAGAAGTGGCTCCTGCAATGTTCGGCGACAGTATTATAATTGATGTGAAATGTACGGATAACGGCGGTGTTCCTTTGTCTACGCTCAAAGGTTCCCTACTCTATAGCAACGAAGAGGTTGCGCAGCAGACCGTCAGAACCAAGACCGAAGGCGATTACCGCTTGAAATTGTTTGTACCTTATTATAAAGTTGTGCCCGACGGCAATGCGCAGTTGAAACTTACCTTGCAGAATATTCGTTTCGCAACGGCAGAGAAAACGGTCGACATACTGCTTACCCGTCCGCATTATGGCTCGCTTACGTTGATAACATCCGACGGTACTCGATATACTATGTTGCCCGATGCGTCGAACCCTTTCCTGTTTTCAACTACAGTAAACTCCCTCGGTAAAAATACTGTTCAGGGTTATATCATTGCTCCAAAGCAGGGTGCGAACGGCAATGAAATTACTTTCGGCGAGGGTAATCACGGTGTTACGCAAGGCGTTACGGATAACATATCGTTTGTAAATGCCCATTCGGGAAGTTTTAAAGTAACGTTCAATACGCTTACATACGCTTATTCGCCGATTTACGATCCTAATTCCGGTTATTTAGAAATCGTACTTACCGAAGCCGCCAATACTTTCAACGGCAATTTGGTGCAGGGTTATAACTATAAGTTTATCGGCGATGATGCTTTGACAGATAACGATTGGTACTACGATCCCGACTTCTTTACAAGCAATGGCGATGGAACTTACAAGTTTAATGCCGTAACCGGAACCTATCACATTACGGCCAATTACACGCGGAAAGCATTGCAGGTGTGGGCTGTTTCTGCCGGAGAACCGGCTAAGTTGCAGGCTGATGGAACGGGAGCTGTATGGATTATAGGTAGCGATGGGCTGGCCAAACCGTCTTATACATTCATACAAGGTCAGGGATGGTGGACGGATACCGACCATGCATTGTGCATGGCGCAGATACGCAGCAAAGTTTATCAGCTAACATTTACTGTTGGCAAGCAGCTTAATCCGTCTTCGGTAAACTTCAAGTTCTTCGGTCAGGCGGGCTGGGGAGTAGAGTTTAAAGGCAAGGCGGGCAGCGAGTATCGCGTCACGGGCAATCCTGTTCCGTTCATAATTGGTGAAGGTACCCCCGGTCATGATGACGGAAATATCTATCTGGCAGATGGATCAACACTGAATGATGGCGATACCTACGTACTTACGCTTGACCTTTCAGCCGATCCGAAGAACGCAGTACTTACTGTAACCAAGAAATAAATGTGGAATATAAATGCCCGATAACTTCATCGGGCATTTTATTATTTGAACATGTTATATTGAAACACCCCTCCTTTTTATAAGTAAAAAGAGGAGGGGTTTCTTCTTTTAACAAGCATCGTTGTGGCTTTCACCGGTGCCATGTGTGATGTTTATTGTAGACGAGTATCGTGTTTTTCTCAGACAACTACCTATTTCTTTTCTTGCAAACTGCGTAGTAATGCCAACGCTTTGTTCTCGTTAGCTTCCATAATCTCGCGTTCTCCCGGACCTTTATCGTTGATGCCGCAGAGATGGAGTATGCCATGAATAATCACGCGGTGCAGTTCTTCTTCGTATTTTTTGTTGAATTTCTCGGCATTGCTGTGCACTGTATCGAGCGAAATCACAAGGTCTCCGTTTATTGTATCGCCATCGTTGTAGTCGAAAGTGATGATATCGGTGTAATAATCGTGCCCCAGATATTGGTTATTTACCTCAAGTATCTTCGCGTCATCTACGAACATGTAGCCTATTTCGCCTGCTTTACGGCCGTAAGTCGCTGCCACTGCTTTGATCCAAGCCGTGGTTTCTCGCTTCTTTATCTTCGGCATACTCACGCCATCCGCATTGTAACTTATCATGGAATAAACTCTTTAATATCTCTGTTGAAGTTTTTCAGTTCTCTCACCATACTCGAAGAAACGCTTTCCAACTGTGGTTCGGCGAAAAGAAGCAGTGTCTCTATGTTGCCTATCCGGCGGTTTATGTCGGCTTGTATGCGTTCGTATTCGAAGTCGACCACTGTTCTGACGCCCTTAACGATATACTGTGCTCCCTCTCGACGGGCGAAGTCTACGGCGAGATCGGTATATGTCTTCACCGTAATTTTAGGTTCTTCTCGGTATAGAGCGGTTATCGCGTCGAGACGTTCTTCCCTGCTGAGCATACATTTCTTCCGCTCATTTGTGCCTATGCCTATGACAAGACGGTCGAACAGCGGTAAAACTCTGCGCACGATCGATGCGTGTCCTATTGTAAAAGGATCGAAAGTTCCCACAAATATACCCGTTCTCATATTTTTATCCGAATAAATTAGGTTCCATAAATTCACCGGCATAAGGCGTTCTGCCGAGGTGCTCGAACGCCAATGCGGTAGCCATACGTCCGCGGGGAGTACGCTTGATGAAGCCTTCCATGATGAGGAACGGCTCGTAAACCTCTTCCACGGTGCCGGTATCTTCGCCGATGGCCGTTGCTATGGTGGATATTCCGACCGGTCCGCCACGGAATTTGTCGATGATGGTCAGCAGAATTTTGTTGTCTATCTCGTCCAGTCCGTACCGGTCGATATTAAGTGCTTTAAGCGCAAATCGAGCTATATCGGTATTAATTCGCCCGCTTCCTTTCACTTGAGCGAAGTCTCGCACCCTTCTAAGCAATGCATTGGCAATACGGGGGGTACCTCTGGAGCGGCGAGAAATCTCTATGGCGGCGTCATCGTCTATGGGTACCTTCAATATACCGGCACTGCGTTTCAGAATTTTGGTCAATGTATCGGGCTCATAGTATTCCAAATGCAGGTTTATACCGAAACGTGCACGCAACGGAGCGGTAAGCAGTCCGCTGCGGGTGGTGGCTCCGACGAGGGTAAAGGGGTTCAGGTCTATCTGTATGGAGCGGGCCGAAGGCCCTTTGTCGATCATGATGTCGATGCGATAGTCCTCCATTGCCGAATACAGGTATTCCTCCACGACGGGCGACAGACGATGTATTTCGTCGATAAACAGTACATCATTGGGCTCTAAAGAAGTAAGGATGCCGGCCAAGTCGCCCGGTTTGTCGAGCACAGGGCCGCTGGTTATCTTAAATCCCACGCCCAACTCGTTGGCAATGATGTTGCTCAATGTGGTTTTACCCAATCCGGGAGGACCGTGCAGAAGGGTATGATCGAGCGGTTCGCCGCGATACTTGGCCGCCTCGACGAATACCTCAAGGTTCTCTACCACGTTCTTTTGTCCGCTGAAATCGGTAAATTTCAATGGCCTGAGTGCGTTTTCAAATTCCCTTTCGGCAGTTGTCAGTGTCTCTTCTCTTATATCAAAATCTTCGCTCATCGATAGTTCTGTACCTGCAATAGTATTGTGCAAAGATACTTATTTTAATTCATAATCTATCATTCGCAATTCATATTTTTGGAATAGAGTGTACCGACAGGTCTCCTGTTCGTGCCCTTTTCGCATTTTGCAACCGAGTTGCATGGCTTTTTCCTTACCTTTGCAGCAGAAATACAAAATAAAGACAACAGAAATATGGAAATCGAAGAACATGAGAAGAGCATATCTCTATGGAGCTTAGGTATATCGTCTGTCATGCTTATAGGCGGCATCTTGGCAACTTACATGGGCATTGTATGGTTTCAGCATCCATTGTTCAGCTTCGCATGGTATGCCGTTGCGTACCTTCCGGTGGGACTTCCGGTGATGAAAGAAGCATGGCATGCCGTGCGTGAAGGCGACTTCATGAGCGAGTTTATGCTCATGTCGTTGGCGGCGATCGGTGCGTTTGTCATCGGTGAATATCCGGAAGCCGTTGCTGTAATGCTATTGTATTGCATCGGGGAGGCGCTTCAAGACCGCGCAGTAGACCGTGCCCGCGATCATATCCGTGCGCTTGTGGGCCTGCGCCCCGATAAAGCAAGACGGTTGAAGGGAGGAGATGTGAACGGCAAATCGCCGGATATCGAAGAAATAGATCCCGCAGAAGTGAACGTGGGCGACGTTATAGAGGTGAAAGTTGGCGAACGTGTGCCGATCGACGGTACGCTCTTGACCGAGAATGCATCGTTTAATACGTCGGCGCTTACGGGCGAATCGCTTCCTGCACAGATAGAACGTGGCGGCGAGGTATTGGCCGGAATGATTGCATTCGACTCGGTTGTGCGGCTTAGAGTGTTGCGTCCGTCGGACGAATCGGCCCTCTCGCGTGTCTTAAAAATGGTACAGGAGGCAGCTGAACGCAAGGCCTCCACCGAATTGTTTGTACGCAAGTTTGCCCATGTTTATACCCCTATCGTCATCGTGCTGGCTTTTCTCACCGTACTGCTGCCGTGGTTGTATTCGTTGGCTGTTGCCGATTTTGCGTATATTTTCAGCGATTGGCTTAAACGGGCGCTCGTTTTCTTGGTGGTAAGTTGTCCGTGTGCGCTGGTTATCAGCATACCCTTAGGTTATTTCGGGGGCATAGGAGCATCGTCGAAGCGTGGCATTCTCTTTAAAGGAAGTAACTATTTAGACGCCATGACCGCCGTTGATACGGTGGTATTCGATAAGACCGGCACGCTTACCAACGGCAGCTTTTCTGTAGAAAAGGTCGATGGATTGGACGAAAACGACATTCGTACGGTGGCTGCTATGGAGCAGTCGAGTCCGCATCCCATAGCCCGCACTATCGTAGATTATGCGTATAAAGAACTTAAACTGCCGTCTGCCGATGCTCCGGCATCGCTCCGTTCGCTTTCGGGCTACGGTCTTGAGGCGGAAGGATGGGCTGTTGGTAATCTTAAGCTGCTCGAAAACAAAGGCATTGCTTATCCCGAAGCATTGAAAGAGATGCCCGAAACCATCGTCGCAGTTGCGAAAAACAGCCGTTTCATCGGCTATATTCTGCTGGCAGACACGCTGAAAGAAGATGCCGTACAGGCCGTGTCGACATTGAATACACGGGTAGAAATTCTTTCAGGCGATAAGCAAGCCTTGGTTGATAAGGTAGCACGTCAGTTGAATGTTGCCCATGCTTATGGCGAATTGCTGCCCGGTGACAAAGTTGCTCATATAGAAAAACTGAAACGCGAAGGACATAAAGTGGCGTTTGTGGGCGACGGTATCAACGATGCACCGGTACTGGCGTTGAGCGATGTGGGCATTGCGATGGGCGCGCTGGGTGCTGATATGGCTGTAGAAACGGCCGATGTAATCATACAGACCGACCAGCCGTCGAAAGTAGCCGAAGCAATCTTAATTGCAAAACGCACACGCCGTATCGTTCGGCAGAATATTGTGTTGGCGTTAGGCGTAAAAGCTGCCGTTATGATACTCGGCATATTCGGCTTGGCCAATCTATGGGAAGCGGTGTTTGCCGATAGCGGTGTGGCTCTTTTAGCCGTACTCAATTCTTCTAAGATATTTCTCCGATCGGGGAAATAAGTCTGTTTCATCGGTGCTATTTCGTTAAGATACGGCCGACATAAATAACAAACGGCGTATGCAGAATATATTGCATGCGCCGTTATTTTTATGCTTTCCTGCGGTTTACAGGCAATAGTAACCGTGGAAGAAGTTCCGGATTATGCTATTGTAATACTCTTGTCGAGGTAAACATCCTGTACGGTATGCAGCAATTCCACACCGTCTTTCATCGGTTTCTGGAATGCCTTCCGGCCGCTGATGAGACCAATACCGCCGGCACGTTTATTCACTACGGCCGTAATAACGGCATCTTTCAAGTCTGATGCGCCATGAGATTCGCCGCCAGAGTTAATAAGTCCTACGCGTCCCATATAGCCATTGGCCACTTGATAACGGCAAAGATCGATGGGATGTGTAGTGGTTAATTCCGAATAAACCCTCTCATCGGTGCGACCGAAGCCTATTGCTTTGAAGCCACCGTTATTGGTCGGCAGCTTTTGTTTTACTATGTCGGCCTTGATGGTTACGCCTATATGGTTGGCTTGTCCTGTAAGATCGGCCGACGAATGGTAGTCTACGCCGTCTTTCTTGAAAGCACTATTACGCAAATAGCACCACAGTACGGTAGCCATACCTAACTCGTGTGCGTATTCGAAGGCCTCTGCAACCTCTACCAACTGCCGTCTGCTGTCTTCGGAACCGAAGTATATCGTTGCTCCAACGGCCACTGCGCCGAGGTTCCACGCCTCTTTAACGGTGCCGAACATTATTTGTTCGTAGCTTGTGGGGTAGGTGAGCAGCTCGTTGTGGTTCAGTTTAACCAAGAAAGGTATCTTGTGTGCGTACTTCCGAGCTACGGAACTCAATACGCCGAAAGTGGTTGCAACGGCATTGCATTCGCCTTCTATGGCAAGTTTGATGATGTTCTCCGGATCGAAGTACAGCGGGTTGGGTGCGAAAGAAGCACCTGCCGAGTGCTCTATACCTTGGTCTACGGGCAGGATAGAGAGGTATCCAGTGTCGGCAAGTCGTCCGTGCGAGAACAGTTGTTGCAGGCTTTCGAGCGTACGGATGTTTCTGTCAGACTCTGCCCATACCGTGTCTATCACGTCTTTTCCGGGCAGATGCAGCAATTGTTTGTCTATTGTTTTACACTCATGTTCAAGGTAAAACGCTGCGTCTTTGCCTAATAAATCGGTTACTTTACTCATAATATAAAATATATTTTTAGGTCGTGCCACTCTTTATTGGGTAGCATTGCAAAGATACTTATAATCATTCGATTACACAATACCTTGTTGTGAGTATTTTAGATAGGTATTCTATCGGACGCATATCATAGGTGTATCGGGCATACACCGGCTGTGTAGCATGAATACATGGTGCGAATAAAATTTTGAGGTTACGATTATTCTGTGTAAATTTGCAACCGCTATGGTAGATGAACTGTACTATTTGGACAAGTTGAAGCACCGCGAAATAAAGCCGACCGCCACACGTATGCTTATTCTGCGGGCCATGATGCGCGGCGATGAGGCCGTTTCGATGCCCGATTTGGAGCGTTTTCTGCCGACGATAGATAAGTCTACCATCTCCAGAACATTATCCTTGTTCCTTCTTCACCGCCTTGTACATGCCATCGACGACGGTTCGGGCGCACTCAAATATGCCGTTTGCGACGACAATTGCGACTGTTCGGTAGACGATGAGCATACGCATTTCTATTGTGAACATTGCCACCGCACCTTTTGTCTGAAGCATATAGCGGTGCCGGTAGTGCCGTTGCCTGATGATTTCCGGCTCAACAGCATCAATTATGTGCTGAAAGGACTCTGCCCGGAGTGTGCCGAAAAGCTCGACAGGCAATCGAGGTGACGGAATTGAGGATGGGGGATGAAGGATTAGGGACGAGCGATTGATTGTTATATTGTAGGAATTTAGCTTGCCTGAAGCATACCGGAAAGGCAGTCATGCCCTTAATTCTTTATCTTTGAAAGTTATGGAATACTTAGATAAGCCAAATTCCTATGATGCTTTCTCCGCATTTCTTACAAACGTGACTTCCTTCCTTGAAAGAGACGGGAGAAAGCTATGCCGGTTGTTTTTATATCATTTATCACTTTCTTTCGGGGGCTTTTGCCAGAAATAATCGGCATCATTGGTGGCTGTGTAAAACGACCTAACGGTAGCAGGCGAACTAAATCCTTCCGGAAGAAGCACAATGTAGCGCTCACCATAGTACCTGTAACGCCCCTCAGGATTAAGGCAACTGTTGTCTACACAGTTCATCCAATAGAGGTTTTTGGCCATATAGTCGTCTAAATACTTCTCTTTAGTCTGCTTAGATTTATTGTTCCAGTTCGCATCTTCGTTCAGATAAAGAGGCTGATCGGTAATTAAACGCTCGCGAACCTCGGCAATCGACAGCAGATTACCATGCTCATCTTTCACATAGGCATTGAAAGTAGGATCCATCCAAAGCCATTTGTTGAGTTTAGAAGAGTAAACACAGTTGATTACATGGCAGTCGCCGTCGTTCTCGTCCTTGGGCATACAGGTTACATACCGCGAGGGGAAGCCCATTGCAAGGTACATTCCGTTCAGCGCGATGGCCAACTGACGGCAGTTGACACCATTGCCGGTAGCCTTATAATAATTGTATATGTCGAACGCATCGCCCTCGCACATGCCGAAGTTGCCGCCATCGTGGGGGATAGAGTTATGTACGAACCTTAGAATATTGATAATCTTCGACACTTCATCGCCGTTTCCGGCCACGGAATCGAGCTTGAAGAACGTGCGCATTTGCTTCAGAGATTGGTCGTCGGCCTGCTGATAAGTGAAGCGAGGAAGCGTGTCTGTCGCTTCTTTACAGTAGCCTTTGGCGTGACGGAGTATGTATAAATAATCATATTCGCGTATTGTCTCGAGCACTTGTTTGAACCTTTTGTCGTTGCGAATGCCATCGAAATCGGTATCTGTCAGGGCATGGCGATAGTCTTTATAACCGTACTCAATAGATTTCTTGAATGCTTCTATGGCCTCTTTCTTCTTGTTTTGTAAGGCATAGGAGCAAGCGAGATTGTAATAAGAGTTATTCTTTGCAGCTCTTACCAACTCTTGATATTTTTCCTGTTCGGCTTTAGTGAGCTGCAATTTATCAAGTTCTTGCAGCATTGTTCGTAGCGTTTTTACGGTATTTACATAATCTTTTTGTTGGTAAAACTCCGTGTAAGTATCGTTTAGAGCGCGGCATTTAACGAAGAGTTTGTTGAGTGTTTCGGAATCGGTCTGTGCATGTAACGAAAGACAAGCGGCCATTGAAACAAATAAGAAGAACAGTTTTCTTTTCATAAATAAAATGGTTAAGTTTTTATAAATATATGCGTTTTATGGTTATTCTGTAAATGTAAGACGAAAAAACGGGTAGAAATGTTGCGATACATTGCATGTTTATTTTTATTCTACCCTACTTCTATTGTACGTAAAAGCCATGCCTATGGCCGATAGAATGCCTGTATGTGGGAATTGTTACCGCGGTACGTAACCCATAGGCAATAAAATAAGGATGCAAAGGTTTTCTGAACAGTATGGAAACCCCTTGCATCCTTAACGGAAATGTGCCATGAATTTATTTGAAAAGCCGTTGGGCGAACATGGTCAGATAAATGCGCCAATTACGCCAGAGGTGCCCGCCGTCGTTCTCGAAATACTCGTATTTGTAGCCTTTCTCGTCGAGGTATCGGCGCAGTTCCGTATTGTTTTTATAGAGAAAGTCCTCGTTTCCGATGGCTATCCAGTAGAGCTTGGGCGAGCTTGCGAACAGTTTATCCATCTCGCCTGCAAACCTTGTGCTTGCTACAGCGTCTTTATAGAACGATTCTCTCGAATATTCTTTGCCTACGCGTACGGCAGCTGAGAACAGTCCATAGTAGTCGAACATGGTCGGATACATACGTGAAATGCCGAAAGTGTGGCCTCCTCCCATCGACAGACCGCACACGGCACGCCCTTCGCGCTTGCGGATAGTTTTGTAATGTGCGTCTATAAAGTTCACTATATCCATAAAACTTTCTTCCAAAGTGGCTTTCGGAGCGGTTTTAACGGCCGTTCCGGAAAGCGTATACATACCTGCCGACCATGCTCCGGGGGCAGCCTCGCAGTTCGAGTTGCCGTTTGGCATAACGACGATCATAGGCTTTGCCTTGCCTGCAGCTATGAGATTATCCATAATCTGTGCGGCTCTGCCGAGCTCGCTCCATGCGTTTTCGTCGCCTCCCATGCCGTGCAATAGGTATAAAACGGGGTAATTTTTACCCTTGTCATAGTCTGCCGGCGTGTAAACAGTCATGCGTCGTTGTATCTTCAGCGTAGGACTATCGTACCAAACCTTGGCAACATTGCCGTGCGGAACGGCATTCGGTCTGTACAAGTCGCCCTTGTCGTCTTTCGAATGAGATACGATGAAGATGTTCGTATAGGTAGAAACATCGCGATTGAGATAGGCGTTGGCCGGATCGAGTCGGCGTATTCCGTCTGTTATGAAGGCGTACGAATAGAGTTCGGGTGCCAGTCTGTAGGGTGTGGTAACGCTCCATACGCCTTTTTCATTCTTGATCATGGCGAGGTTCTCCTGATGTATTTCGGCGAAATCGCCGCGTACTTCCACGGTTTTTGCATCGGGATCGAAGTAATTGAAGGTCACCGTACCGTCGCTGTTGATGATGGGCGACTGCATGTTGGGGTGCTCCCAAAGCGCCTGTTGTGCGAAAGCAACCGAAGAAAAGGCTGCTCCTGCAAGGAACATAAATAGCTTTTTCATGAGATGTTGTTTTGGTGTGGGGGTTACGAAAGGCGTGCCCGACAGTCTTCGAGGATAGCCATGAGCTCGTCGAACGTTGAGGCCCGTAGCATGGCAATGCGTGTCTGTCGGAAGTCGGGAATACCTTTGAAGACGGGACTTGCCGCAAGATGGCGGCGCGTGTGCAGTATGCCGCGGTATTCGTCTATGCGTTCGACGTTGATGCGTAGCTGTTCTTCGAGGATATCAATCTTATCATTAAGGGTGAGAGCAGCAGGTGTATCGCTATTCTCCAAGAAATCTATGATCTCTCGGAATATCCAAGGTCGCCCGAAGGTAGCACGTCCGATCATGACAGCGTCCGTTCCGTAGCGATCGAAAGCCTCTTTTGCTTCGGATGGAGAAGCAATGTCGCCATTTCCGATGATGGGTATATGGATGCGAGGATTACGCTTTACTTCGCCTATAAGCGTCCAGTCGGCCTTTCCGGTGTACATTTGCGAGCGCGTTCTGCCATGTATAGTGAGCGCATGTATGCCGCAATCTTGCAGTTGTTCGGCAAGGTCGGCGATGATGAGGTTATTTGCATCCCAGCCGAGTCGAGTTTTAACGGTGACAGGGGTATGAACTGCTTTCACTACTTCGCGTGTAATCTCCAAAAGCAGCGGTATGTTACGAAGCATACCTGCACCGGCTCCCTTGCTTGCAACCTTCTTTACGGGGCATCCGAAGTTCAGGTCGATCACGTCGGGATGCGCTTCTTCGACGATCTTTGCCGCTTCTACCATCGATACAACATCGCGTCCGTAGATTTGTATGCCTACAGGACGCTCTTCATCGCTGATGGTCAGCTTGCTCATGGTAGCTTTAATGGAGCGCACAAGTGCCTCTGCACTGATGAATTCCGTATAAACCATGGCAGCTCCGAAGCGCTTGCATAGCAGACGGAAGCCTATATCGGTGACGTCTTCCATAGGGGCAAGGAAGAGCGGATGTTTACCGAATTCTATATTTCCTATCTTCATATTGTTGGCAAAATTACAAAAGATTTTCAATAAAGATACGGTTTTTCTTACAAAACGCATGCAAGAATGAGGCTTCGACGGCGTTTATAGAGAAAACGTATCGTTGGAAATGAAGAAAATTTTGTTATGGATAATGCTGTCGGCGGTATTGCCCGTGAAGGCACAACGCAAGAGTTATGTGCAGTTGAAAGCGGCTTATGAAGGAGGATTTATAAACTATACCTGTGAATCGGCAGGTGTGGAAGTTGTTTATGGATATCGTACAGACGGTATGGTTTCGGCAGGTGTGGGTACCGGACTGTTTTGGTCGAGCCAGAGTTATGACAAGATAGGGATGGATTATAGCTCGTCAGTAGATATCGTTCCGCCGCCATACAGCAATTTTTCACCCTCATTTGTACAGAATTTGTATATCCCTGTTTTCGGTTTTTTGAAATGCCGGCTCACTCATACTCGTGTAGTACCGTATATAGGAGGAGATGTGGGTTATGCTTTTCTGATACCCTGTGAGAGCTATAGCAAGCAAACGAAGCTGGGATTCTATGGAAAACCCTTTGCCGGATTGGATATCCGTTGTGGAAAGGGTACGCTTTCTCCGGAGATAGGTTTTAAGTTTCAGCATCGTACAGATGCGGGAAACAGCATGAATTATAACCAATTGGTGATAGCAATAGGGTATACTTTCTGAAGCGTCATGCCAGAAGATGATACACGCCGCCCGCCAATGTCTTGACTACTCCTTTCATTTCCATAGAAAACAGTAAAGCCGTAAGACGGGCGATCGGTAGGTTCGATTGTACGCTAAGCATGTTTATTTGCAAATCGTTGGTCTTTGCAAGGACTTTCACTATCTGCAATTCCTCGTCTGTAAGATTGGGGAAAAGCTCTCGTTCGATGCCGCTTTTTCGGGTTTGCTGTAGTTTTGCATCGTCTTCCCAGCCCATTGCTTTCACAAAGTCGTAAGCATTGGAGATTAAACCTGCACCGTTATCGCGGATCAGATTGTTGCATCCTTCGCTATAGGGTGCCCCCACAGGGCCGGGAAATGCGAATACATCGCGGTTATAGTCGCGGGCTATGCGCGTTGTAATAAGCCCTCCGCCCTGCGAGGCGCTCTCTACGAGGATGACAGCATCTGCTATTCCCGCCACAATCCGGTTGCGCCGAACGAAGTTTACCTTATCTGCATTGGTATTGGTAAGAAATTCTGAGAGCAGTCCGCCGTGGAGGAGCATCTCTTCGGCAGTCTGTCTGTGGCGCGGAGGATACAGGTCATCCAGTCCATGAGCTAACACTCCCACGGTTTGGAAGGCGTTCTGCAAGGCATAGCGGTGCGCATTGATATCGACGCCATAGGCAAGTCCGCTTACTATAAGTACATTGGGACAGTGTTGTTTCAACTCAGCGGTGAACCTGCGGATAAGGTCTTGTCCGTACATAGTGCACCGCCGTGTACCCACGATGGCGATTATCTTGGCTTGGTTGAGGTTTGCATTACCTTTATAGAATAGCATTAACGGTGCATCGTCGCATTCCTTGAGGCGTTGTGGATACCGTTCGTCATTCATACAAAGCGGAACGACGCCGTTTTTCATATCCCATTCCAGCTCTGTTTCTGCCCTTTTCAGCGGTTCCGAAAGTTCTTTAAAAGCCTTAACCAACTTGGGTGAGGCGTCAGGAACCACATCCAGAATGTTATTGCGGTGCTCTATGGCAGCAGTAGCCGAGCCGAGTCGGCGGTATAGCTCAAGCAGGCCCGCAAGATTGAAGTAATTGATACGGGTGAGCGCAATAGTGTTGATGATCTCTTGGGTATCCATCTACTCGGTCAAGTATTTAGAGAAAGCGTTGTCATAGTCTTCGCTATTGCCGAGTATTCCGTTGATGAGACAGACCAATTCTACCGTACTTCTGAAACAAAGTTTCTCATCTGAAGCCCTGAAAATATCTTGGTTGAACACGTAGCGCAGCCCTTCTTTGTGCAAACCTAATCGGGATATGAACAGATCATCGCACTTCAACGGTGTTTTGTACTGCAGGTTCATACGCGCGACTACGGCATCTATGCCCTGTTCGTGCATCTTGGAGAAGCTCAAACCGGTAGACAATAAGAACAAATGTCGCGTATGTTCGATGTAATGAAGGTAGTTGGCATTGTTCACAATGCCTTGGATGTCGCACTCATAGTCGCGCACTTCCATTGTTGTTTCAAATATATATTTCATTTTCTTCTAAGATATTCGTATCCTATACGGCAGCGCAGGCAGTCTTTTTTATCGCAATATTCTTTTTTAAGCTGTATGAGCGCTTGCGTATCTCCGGCATTTTGCACAGTCAGACCGCACTCTTTCCACATTCGTACGATATGGTTGTTTTCGGCTTTCAGCGATTCGAGAAAGGTAAACGCACGGTCGCAGAGTCTTTCGTCAGACTTGTATCGTCCGTAGGCAAAAAGCATCGGGGCGACAGTGTTGATCATTAATAAATGTAAAGAGGCCGAAGAGAGTTGTTTCTCGTTCTTTTCGCTGACGGAACCGAAAGTGTAATGCGTCTCCCAATAGGGGGTTACGGAGGTGTGGAGCATGCGCTCGGCCTGCTTAACCGTATCGCATTCGATCAACGTACTAAGGTCTGAACGACGGGAAAAGTACAGGTTGGCGAGCTGAGAGATGCGGATATGCGGAAAATTCTGCGGTCTCAACCGCAGAAACCGCCACAGTTTAGCATTCATGGGAGTAAGCCCGAACTTATGTGCCAAGTAAAGATATTCGTTGCGGAGTTTTAAAAAATAGTCTTCGTTCAGTGCTTCTTCCCGATGTTTCTGCGGGATTGTTTCGGGTTCTAACAGCCCTGCCTGCCCCATGAAAACGGCCTCTATCTGGAAAAGATTGTCGCGATGATGGTCTACAGCGTGCAAAGGAATGCTTCTTGCCCATGCTTCGAATGCGTCTCCATTGAGACCGAAACCGTAGTTACGAGCTAATGTAACGAAATAAGACGCTTCCCATGAGCCTTCGCAAAGTAAAGTCCGTGCCTTAATAGCCTTTGTTTTTTGTTCTAAACGTTCGGTTTGTAAGACGCTCATCCATGAGTGGATTGTTAGTTGTGAAAGGTCGGGAATGACCTTATAGCACGGGGGATAGCTGTCTATTTGCAGCAGTTCGCGGTAATGTTCGCTTACTGTGACCGGTACATCCAGTTGCACTTGCGGAATTACCAATCCGCTTTGTGTGCACACATCGGTATCGACTATACCAGCAATATGCAGGATCACGTTGTCGTAAGCAGCGTCTTTATCATGCTTATGTACATACCAATCGCTCGATGCCTCGTGTATCTCCACGTTTCCAACCCACATTGTATCGCCGATTTTCAGCTTTGCATTGAAGAAATCAGGCCCGGAATTCATGTTGTGAAGCCCCGTATCGATGACTTCCACCGTATGTCCGTCGGTCGTTTTAAGGCCGGATAGCGGGAACATTTTGTGTTTCCAAACGTAATGGAGTAGCTGTTCCATAGAGATTTGAGGATGTTTTAATCGTGCAAAACTACTAAAAAAATCGTAATACATGGAAAGAACAACGGAAAAATACTTATCTTTGCAACGATTTAATTCGAATTGATATGAAAATTGCTTTAATAGGCTACGGCAAAATGGGCAGGATGATAGAACAGACAGCCATAAGCCGTGGCCATGAAATCGTTAGTATTATCGATGTGAATAATCAAGACGATTTCGATAAACCGGCATTCTCTTCCGCCGATATAGCTATCGAATTTACTTCGCCGATGGCTGCTTACGGCAATTACTTGAAAGCTTTTAAGCACCATGTAAAGGTAGTTAGCGGTTCTACGGGATGGATGAAAGATCACGGAGACGATGTGAAAAGACTGTGCAACGAGGAAGGTAATACGCTTTTCTGGGCATCCAATTTCTCGATAGGGGTTGCTATATTTTCGGCAGTCAATCGCTATTTGGCAAAAATCATGAACAACTTTCCGCAATATAACGTAACGATGGAGGAAACGCACCATGTGCATAAGCTCGATGCTCCTTCAGGAACAGCCATCAGTCTGGCCGAGGAAATCATCGAAAACCTTGACCGTAAGAACGATTGGGTAAAGGGATTGCAGGTGCATGCCGACGGTACACGTACTGGAAGCAACGAAACTACTGCCGATAAATTGCCGATTGCTTCCATACGGCGAGATGAAGTGCCGGGCATACACACGGTATCTTACGACAGTGAAGCGGATTCCATCACCATTACGCACGATGCCCACAACCGCAAGGGCTTTGCTCTCGGCGCGGTACTTGCCGCAGAATACACGGCTACACATACAGGATTACTCACCACAAGCGATCTTTTTAAATTCTAAGATACATCATGATCGACAAAGAAAAAGCAAAGCTGAACATGAAAGTGCAATGGACCAAGTTCATTGTAGTATTGGTTTTATATCTCATCTTCTTATATTGGTTGAAGAGTTGGTTAGGACTTATCGTCGTTCCTTTTATCTACGACGTGTACATAACCAAACGAATAAAGTGGCAATGGTGGAGAGATGCCGAGCGTCCGGTGCGCTTTGTCATGGGTTGGGTAGATGCTTTGGTATTCGCATTGGTGGCGGTTTATTTCATCAATCAGTTCTTCTTTCAAAATTATGTCATCCCTTCAAGTTCGTTAGAAAAGTCTTTACTGACGGGAGATTACCTGTTTGTGAGCAAAGTAAGTTATGGCCCGCGCATTCCGCAGACACCTCTAACGATGCCACTTACCCAACATACGCTTCCTGTTTTCAATTGTAAATCGTATATAGATTGGCCCCACTGGAATTACCGACGCGTGAAAGGATTGGGAAAAGTACAGCTTGGCGATATTGTAGTATTCAACTTTCCCGCCGGAGATACGCTTTGTTGCAACGAACAGTGGCAGGCTCAGGACTATTATCAGATGGTTTACTCTTTTGGAGAGCAAATTATAGCTGCGCAAAATCCTGTGCCTATCGATCTTGGTGTATTGAATAAGGTACAACAGAGAGAGTATTTCGATGCCGTATATGCCACAGGGCGGAAGTATATATTAGATAACTTCCAGACTTATGGCGGCATAATGACGCGTCCTACAGACCGTAGAGAAAACTATGTAAAGCGCTGTGTAGGACTGCCCGGGCAGACGCTTCAGATTAAAAACCGTATCGTCTATATAAACGGGAAACCTCTCAAGGAACCCGAAAACGTACAGTATACTTATTATATAAAGTTGAAACAGAACATCCCCGGAAACTTGCTGAAAGAGTTAGGAATATCGGAGGAAGACCTTGCAAGTTTGAACCAAAACCACTACATGCCGCTTACGAAGCATGCTGTGGCTGTACTTTCGAAACGTAAAGACTTGGTAGAGAGCATACGCTTGAATACGGATGCGCAGACAGGCGACCTTTATCCGCTAAACGCCGTTACCGGTTGGACGCGCGATAACTACGGGCCGATATGGATACCTGCCAAAGGCAAAACCGTTAAACTCGATATGAACAATATCGCCATCTACGAAAGACCGATCAAAGTGTACGAAGGGAATGACCTTAGTGTGAAAAACGGACAGATATACATTAATGGGAAATTGGCCACAAGCTACACCTTTAAGCTCGATTACTATTGGATGATGGGCGATAACAGGCACAATTCAGCCGACAGTCGTTATTGGGGTTTCGTGCCTGAAGACCATATTGTGGGCAAACCGATATTCATTTGGTGGTCGTCAGATCCTGATCGTAACGGTTTTGGCGGTATACGTTGGCATCGACTTTTCAAGTTTGTAGACAACATAAAGTAAATGGAGGGGCGGGTTCTGCCATAGAGGTATGGCAGAAATCTGTTCTTTCCTGCCCATGGAAACTATGCAGATAATTAAAACAATCGTTAAGACTATAGACAAAAATCGGAAGCAGGGATGATGATAGACAGTTTTGGCGCGTCTTGCGGAATGTGTTTCAATGTGCATTGTCGATAGCACTTTGCATATCCATCATGCTATTTATCCGCGCTTACATGTTCACTGTATTTACTGTTAACGGTACGGATATCCGGCCCGAATTGCGAAACGGCGACAGAGTATTGGTGAACAGACTGTCGCGTGCCGACCTTCGACGGGGCGAATACGTAGTTTTCGGCGATAGTGCTTACTATGCGGGGCGTATCGTTTTGGTACCCGGAGATACGATAGTTTGCCGTGGCAGTAAATATGTCATACCCACCCGATGTTGCAAGATATGCGATTGTAAAGAGTGCAGATGCTATCTTATTACCACAGGGAACACCAAACTTCTTGTTCGCCACAGTAAGATAATAGGGCGAGCCTATCGTATTTTTCCTTTCAGATGACGGCAACAGCACTCCTTTCTTCTACTTATTTCGGTCCAGTTCAGTGGTATCAGAAGCTGAACCGATACGAAGCATGCCTGATAGAACGCTGCGACAGTTTTATCAAGCAAACTTACCGTAACCGTTGCATTATAGCTGCAACCGGCGGACGGCAGGCACTTACCGTCCCTATAGTGCACGATGAAGGCGATATGCTTATGCGCGATGTACGCATCAGCGACCACGGAAACTGGCGCCATCTGCATTGGAATGCACTGCTGTCTGCCTATGGAGAGAGCCCTTTTTTCGATTTCTATGCCGACGATTTGCGTCCTTTTTATGAAAAACGTTGGGCGTTTCTTTTCGATTTCAATATGGAAATCATGCAGAAAATGTGCGAGTTATTAGATATAGAGCCCCGTGTAAGCACGACCGACGAGTATGTTTTTTTACCCGAAGACAATGGTTCGGAAGCAACAGGCACAGGCATCATGGATTTCAGAGATGCCATTCGTCCGAAACATCCGTTGCCCGATGCTGAATTCGAACCGCAGGAATACTATCAAGTTTATGCCCTGAAGCACGGTTTCCAGCCAAATCTGAGTATTCTCGATCTGTTGTTCAACGAAGGTCCCGAGGCTGTGTTATATCTGTAGGGAGAGGCAGTAGCACATAAAAATGCCGGATTATCTGCAAACAGACGGTCCGGCACTTTGTTTTATCAGGTGCAAAAATCTTTATCGTTTTGCATTCTTGTCTATTCTGCAACAAATGCTTTAAGTTCCTTTTGGGTAGGACTGTTCAGCAAACGACCTGCTTTCCACTTGATTGCGGGGTAAGCCTTTTTCAAGTCATCACACGCTTTCTTGATGGAGCTTCCACCCGATGTGGCAAACGGAACCACACTCTTGCCCTGCAGATTGCAACTTTCGATGAACGTATTGATAATGGTCGGTGCTGTGTACCACCATATCGGGAAGCCGATGTATACCACGTCGTAATCCGTAATGTTGCTGACCGTCTTGGCTATCGGTGGCCTGTAACTAAGGTCTTTCATCTCTACAGTACTGCGAGAAGCATTGTTTGTCCAGTCGAGATCGGCATTCGTGTACGGTTTTTGGGGTGTTATCTCGAACAAATCGGCGCCGGCAGCGGCTGCGAGTTGCTCTGCTACCTGCTTCGTAGTGCCTGTGGCAGAGAAATAAGCTACGAGAGTTTTCATTTTCTTTCCTTCCTTTTTTTGTGATGTGCCTTGCGCACAAGCCGTCACCATGATGAGCATAGCGGTGGCGATGGCTAAAAATGTTCGTTTCATAAATAGCTTCTTTTTATGATTTAATAGCCTCGAAAAGCCGCTGTGCATGCTCTTTGCTGCGGGCTTCCATATCGGCTATGGCACCCGTTTCGTTGCGCGAAGCGTACGAAACGCCGCCCGTATATACGAAATCGGCAAGCTGCATACCGCACAGATTGGCGGTGGGGCGCAGCTGCGAGCCGATAATATCTTCGATAGTGTAGCCTACAAACCCTTCTTTAGTGTACATTTCGGCGGGAGCTCCGGTAGTGAAAGAGGCGATGAGCCGCTTGCCTTTCAGTGCCGTACCTGTGGAGCCGTAAGCAAATCCGTGCACGACAACGTCTTCGATCCATTTGCGCAGCAGCGATGGCATGCTGTACCAAAACACCGGGAATTGCCATACAATGATGTCGGCCTTAACGAGTTTCTCCTGTTCGGCCTTTACATCGAACCGATAGTCGGGGTAAAGATCGCTCAAAATATCATACTCTGCTTCGGGTAGAAGTCTTTTCAGTTCGTTAATAATGGTCTTGTTGGCCACCGAATCGTTCTTTAGATCGGTGTGACCGGATACGATTAATACATTCTTCATTTGTTCTTATCTTTTTTAGTGTTATTATCTGATGTTGCAAAGATAGAGAGATTACGACAGAACAGCTGTATATAATTTACGGAAAAAATATCCTTTTTTACTTTTTCCGTATAATGTTGGCCGTAACATACCATGTCGTTGCGGGCAACAAACAGTGCCTCTATCGTCGGTACAAGGCATGTCTATCGTTGATAAACGTAGTGTCTGTACCCGATATTCGGTATTCCTGTTTCCGATGTTTTTGCTGCTTGTCGTTGCAGTATGCAGGTTTTTTCGTTTTTCCGGCGATAAGGTGTGATCTCTGCGATAAATATATATTAACACTGTTTATCCTCATTAATAATGATGTTTTTCTTGTTTGTTTACAATATATATTAAAATAAATCTTTACATTTACAATATCTGATATTATTTCTAACTAAACAAGTCTATGAATTTGCGTAAACTTATAGCATGGAAAGACCTGTTTTCCTATCGCCAGAAAGTGGTGTTGTTAGTGATAGGAGGCACTGTGGTGGGGCTTGGGCTGCTTTTCATGTACATGTTGCGCATGCATACGTATATCATAGGCGATGATCCTGCAGCATGCGTAAACTGTCATATCATGAGTCCTTACTATGCTACGTGGTCGCATTCCTCGCATGGTCGCGATGCTACATGTAACGACTGTCACGTTCCGCACCAAAACCTATTCATGAAATACCTATTTAAAGGGAAGGACGGAATGAAGCATGTAGCTTATTTCATTACCCATAGTGAGCATCAAGCCATCAATGCTGAGGACGCATCTGCGCAGGTTATCATGGATAACTGTATACGCTGTCACACACAACTCAATCAGGAATTTGTGAAAACCGGCCGTATCAATTACATGATGGCTAAGCGAGGAGAGGGCAAGGCATGCTGGGATTGCCACCGAGAAGTACCCCATGGCGGTGTTAACTCGTTGTCGGGCACGCCCTATGCCGAAACTCAAGTTCCGCTACCTTCATCGCCTGTTCCCGAATGGTTGCAAAGAATGGTGCCTTCAAGCAAAATAAGATAAAGTATTTATACAATAAACATAAACCTAAAAATACCTGATATATTATGGTAAAGCAATTGAAACGTTGGCAAGGATGGTTGTTGTTCGGAGGATCGATGGTTGTTGTATTCCTTTTAGGTCTGCTTGTTTCGTCTCTTATGGAGCGAAGAGCCGAGGTTGTAAGTATCTTCAATAACCGTAAGAATATGTTTAAAGACTCGATAGTTGCACAGAACGAGAAATTTGCAGATGATTTTCCGCGGGAATATGAGACGTGGTCGATGACGGAAGACACAACCTTCGAAAGCAAATACAACGGCTCTCAGGAGAAGGATGTGTTAGAAGAACACCCCGAAATTGTAGTGATTTGGGACGGTTATGCATTCTCGCGTGAGTACAATACGCCGCGTGGACATCGCCATTGTATAGAGGATTTGAGAAAAATACTGCGTACCGGAAGCCCGGGAGTAGACGGTCAAGCAGACATACAGCCCGGCACTTGCTGGACTTGTAAGGGCCCCGACGTGCCGCGTCTGATGCGTGAAAAGGGCATAAACCGGTTCTATGCGGCTAAATGGAGCGAGTGGGGAGACCAAGTAATGAATACTGTAGGGTGTTCAGACTGCCATGATGCCCGCACTATGGACCTGCGTCCGGCACGTCCGGCGCTATATGAAGCGTGGGCACGTGTAGGGAAAGATGTCAGAAAAGCCACCCATCAAGAGATGCGGAGCTTGGTTTGTGCACAGTGTCATACGGAATATTATTTCGAAAAAGATAACGGGCAATATCTTCATTTCCCGCAGGAAAAGGGGCTCACCTGTGAGGATGCCGAGGCTTATTATGACAGTATCGGCTTTTATGACTATATTCATCCGCTGTCGAAAGCTAAGATTTTGAAGGCTCAACATCCCGGGTATGAGGTATTCATGCAGGGTATTCACGGGCAGCGCAATGTGTCTTGTGCAGATTGCCACATGCCTTATATAGCCGAGGGAGGCGTTAAATATACGGATCACCATATCATGAGCCCCTTGGCACATATCGATCGTACCTGTCAGACCTGCCATCGACAGGATGCAGAGACGCTTCGTAAGAACGTTTATGACCGTGAAAAGAAGGTGTACGATTTTGCTGGTAAGGTCGATAAAGAGTTGGCCTATGCCCATATAGAGGCAAAGTTTGCATGGGAACATGGTGCAACCGAGCCCGAAATGAAGAAGACATTGGAGGATATCCGCAAGAGTCAATGGCGGTGGGATTATGCACTTGCCGGACACGGAGCGGCTTTCCATGCCCCGCAGGAAGTGATGAGATTGTTGGCAGACGCCATGGAGTATGCCAAAGATGCCCGTCTGCAAGTGGCACGTATTGTAGCAAGACACGGCTATACCGGTACGATTCCTCTTCCTGATTTGTCCACTCGTGAGAAGACAGCGGAATATGTAGGCTTGAATATGAGGCAGCTTAGGTCTCAAAAGAAGGACTTCCTCGACAGCGTGGTGCCCAAGTGGATCGAAACGGCCCGCAAGAATAAGCGTTTTGTTTCGAAGCCAATGTAGCCGGAGCGCTATGGAACAAGATTGTTAAAATGCCGTTGTAGAACGGGAGCATTGATACCCAATGCTCCCCTTTTATATGTTATGATTTATGTGGAATAAACCTTATACGTTGAAAGAAGGAATAGCTATCGCTGTCGGTCTGTCGGTTACGGGCGAATTGTTGCAGCTGACAATCGGTCCGCTTGAATGGGGTATTTTCGTTTGGCCGGCCAACTTAGTCGTTCTGGCCGTGTTCATGGCTTTGCTTTTTGTAATCTGCTTGCTGCGAAAACGATATTATTTCTGTCGTTTCATTACTACTGTACAGGCAGCAGTGCCGGCCATTGTCTTAGCTGTATTGCTGACAATCGTCATGGGACTGACACGTCAAGCGGCCGAAGGAAGCCCGTCTTCCGATCCTATCGGGTTGACCAAAATGCTGAATTTCTGGCCTTTTATCCTCGTATATATATGGCTTACCGTTATTGTCGGCGAGGCTGCATTGCACCAACTTGCCACTTTTAAGTGGCGAAAACTGCCGTCCTTTGTCTGCCATATCGGCCTTTTTATCGTCCTGACCTGCGGAACTTTGGGCAGTGCAGATATGCAACGGCTGAAAATGTACTGCGAGTTAGGAAAGCCGGAGTGGCGTGGTATCGATGCTTGGAATAATGTTCATGAGCTACCAATCGCAATTCAGTTGGAAAAGTTTACCATTGAAGAGTATCCGCCCAAGCTGATGATGATCGACAGGCAGGGTATCCCGCAGCCGTCGAAGAGGCCTGAAAGTATTGTTGCCTATGAGAATATCGCCGACGGACGGCTAAACGGCTGGGATATACATATTGTTAAACGCATACAGAACGCCATTCCGGCCTCGATGGTTAAGATGATAAGCAAGATACCGAGGGGAATGATGGCGAACGTACGCATGGATTCGCTCGGCATGGCACGCAATACGGGAGGGTTTGTTGCTACGGATGCACGCGGTTCGGCCTATGCTCTTTATGTGAAAGCTGTACGGGGAACTGTGGAAAAGGAGGGATGGGTAACGTGCGGGAGCTATCTGTTTCCTTTTCAGACACTGCGGCTTGATGATAAACACACGCTTGTCATGAGCAATCCCGAACCACGGCGTTATGCTTCGATTATCGATATATACACCGAGGACGGTAAAAACGAGCAGGCCGAAGTAGAGGTAAACAAGCCATACTCGATTAACGGATGGAAGATATATCAGCTCGGTTACAACGAAGAAATGGGCAAATGGAGTACATACAGCGTATTCGAGTTGGTTTCAAACCCATGGTTGCCCGTTGTTTACATAGGTATATATTTGTTGTTGATCGGTGCTGTAGGAATATTTCTTATAGCAAGTAGCAGAAGAAAGGAGGCAGAGAAATGAGCTGGAATTACTTTGTTGTCTTTGCTATTGTGGCAGTAATGCTGTGGATAACGGGCGCCTTGGCGGCATGGAAAGGCAAGCCAATGCTGGTATTCGGCGCTACAATCATGGGACTTGTTGTGTTTTTCAGCTATATAGTATTGATGTGGGTGGCTTTGGAGCGCCCTCCATTGCGCACAATGGGCGAAACACGACTGTGGTATTCTTTCTTTTTGCCCCTTACAGGCATCGTTGTGTATTGGCGTTGGCGTTATCCGTGGATATTATCTTTCTCTACCGTGTTGGCTACAGTGTTCGTCTGTGTGAACATTTTCAGGCCGGAAATACACAGTAAAACGCTAATGCCGGCATTACAAAGCCCGTGGTTTGCGCCTCATGTTATTGTTTATATATTTGCTTATGCCCTGTTCGGAGCGGCTTTTGTGATGGCTGCATACCTGCTCTTTATCAGGAGAAAGACACTTGCAAGCAAGCAGGAAATGGATATCTGCGATAACTTGGTGTACGTAGGTTGGGCATTTCTTACTATCGGCATGCTTTTCGGTGCCCTTTGGGCCAACGAGGCATGGGGACATTATTGGGCATGGGACCCGAAAGAAACGTGGGCTGCAGCCACATGGCTGGCATATTTGGCGTACATACATTACCGACTCGATACCCCACATACCAAGGCTCGAACGGCGCTATGGATGCTGGTTGTTTTCTTCGTGCTGCTGCAAATGTGCTGGTGGGGCATCAATTATCTGCCGTCGGCACAGGGAGCCAGCGTACATACCTATAATCTTAGTTGAACAGAAATAAGGAACGTTAAATAAGTTTTCATATTATATAGGTATAGAGTTTTTATTGTATCTTTACGCCGATTAATAATTTTAAAATAGATATTGATTATGAAGATGAGACATTTAAAGGTTGCTTCATTGCTGTTGGCAGGTGCTTTGTTAACATCATCGTGCGTGGGTAGCTTCGCTTTGTTCAATAAGTTAGCTTCATGGAACAAGCGTGCAACCAACAGTAAGTTTCTGAATGAGATTATTTTCTTGGTTATTTCGCCGGCTTATGCTATATGTGGAACGGCCGATGTGCTAATACTTAATGCGGTTGAGTTCTGGAGTGGTTCCAATCCGTTGGCGAGTCGTGTGGGCAAAACGCAGCAGGTACTGGGCCCCGACGGTAAATATTATGCCGTAAAGACTTTGAAGAAAGGCTACGAAATAACAAAACCGGATGGCGAAAAACTGCTCTTCACTTACGACAAAGCCACCGATTCGTGGTTACAGGAGAAAGATGGGAAGAAGACAGAGATATTCCGTTTCAATTCCGATGGTACTATTCAGGCCAGTCTTCCCGATGGGAAAAAGATCGATGTAACATTGGATGAGGCCGGCGTATATCAGACCAGAATGGCTGTGAACGGCGGTACATATTGGGCAATGCGATAGTTTACGGTTGTTAATCGGCATATAATTCAGGCAGACATGCGCCATACGTGTCTGCCTGAATGCGTTTATAGCGGTAGTGCTATTTAAAAATAAGTGTAGTAAGTTGGTCTTCTGTCATAAGTTCCTGCGCAACCTGTTGCAGTTGTTCGGCCGTTACGTTGTCGATATGCGTATATAACGACGTTACATCTCGTTCCCATCCGTAATGCAGATAGGCTTTGCTAAAGTCTAATGCAAAGTTTTCACGATTGTCGCATGCCACGCCTATCTGTCCTTTTAGTTGCTTTTTTGCCGCCGACAGCTGGTGTGCGGTCAGCGTTTTTCCTATAACTTTATCGAGTTCTTTTCGTACAATGCGCAGACATCTGTTAATATCGTGTTCGTCGCATCCGAAGTATATGCTCCATATACCTGTGTCGCTATAATTCACCATGCTGCTTTCTACGGTGTAAACCAAGCCATGATGCTCGCGCAGAGCAAGGTTCAATCGGGCGTTCATACCCGGTCCGCCGAGGATATTATTAAGCAGATAGAGCGGTATGCGCAAGGGATGATGAATGTCGTAGGCGCGGTTACCGAGCATTACATGTGCCTGATGTGTCTGCATGTGGCGCACGATTTTGCGCGGAGCATAGGCATCTAAGCCCGATGGTGCGGCGTTCTGCCCTGCAGAATTATTGCTTGCGGCTGTAACAGATGCTGCAAATGCCGTATCATCAAGTGCCCGTGATAGCAATCTTAGCAGTCTTTCAAAGTCGATATCGCCATAGGCAAAGAACACCATATTGTCCGGACGGTAATACCTTTCGGTAAATCTGCGGGCATCGGCTGTGGTATATAACCTTACTCGATTGGCCTCTCCAAGAATATTGTGCCCTAAAGGATGCCCTTTGAATATGGCATTTTCTATCTCGTCGTATATCAGTTCGGCCGGACTGTCGTTATAACTTTCAATCTCATCGCATATCACTTCCACCTCTTTATCTATCTCGTTTTGCGGATAGGTGCTGTTGAAAACGATATCGGTAAGCAGGTCTATGGCGCGTGGAATGTGTTCTTTCAGTATTGCAGCGTAGTAAACGGTGTCTTCTTTATTGGTAAAAGCATTGATATCGCCGCCAACACTCTCGAGAGAGTTCAGTATGTGCCACGCCCGTCGGTGGCTTGTACCCTTGAAAGACATGTGTTCGCAGAAGTGCGCCAAGCCCTCCTGTTCCTTCTGTTCGTGCCGTGTACCGGCATTGATCCGGTAACCGCAGTACACTACAGGCGATGCCGAGGGCAAATGAATAATGCGCAATCCGCAGGAAAGCGTATGGGTATTGTAATTCATAACGACTGCAAAGATACGAAAAATAAGTATTTTTCGGGTTGAAAAGGACATTGTTATTTGCTTATACCGCACTTTCTGTTCGGACGAGATGCGAAGTGTGCGGTTTGCTCCTTTCCCAAGCGTTTGCAATAAGCGATATACTTATCGGATGCAAACTATATGTTTGTCGGAGGTAGATGGCATGTCTGTCGTTTTTAGAACGGCAATGTTCTTGCCGCATGTGCGACGACTGCTATCGACGTTTGGGTAAACGGGGCGGTTCGTCTGTAATATTTCTTCTGCATTCTGATACCTTTTTCGTTTTTAATATCTATCTTTGCAGAAAGATTTTTGATATAAATACATGCGCAAGGTTATAGGAATAGGAGAGACGGTTCTCGATATTATCTTTAAAGACGGGCAACCTACGGCGGCTGTTCCGGGCGGTTCTACATTCAATGCCGTAACTTCGTTGGGGCGATCCGGTATCAATGCTACGTTTATATCTGAAGCCGGCAACGATAGAGTGGGCAAAGAAATCGTTCGTTTCTTACGTGGAAACGGAGTAGATGCAGAGAATATCAATGTTTTCCCCGACAGCAAGTCTGCGATATCATTGGCTTTTTTAGATGAAAACAATGATGCCGAGTACCTTTTTTATAAGGACCATCCGCACGATCAGCTCGATTTTAAGTATCCGGATGTACAACCCGACGATATTGTAGTGTTCGGTTCATACTACGCAGTGAACCCTGTAATACGCCCGCAAATGGTAGGTTTCCTCGATTATGCGCGCAACCACGGGGCGATTATCTATTATGACGTGAACTTCCGTGCGGCACATAGCAACGACGTTATGCGCATTACGCCCAATTTGTTGGAGAACTTAGAGTATGCAGACTTTGTACGTGGCAGCCGTGAAGACTTCGAAGTTCTCTATAAGATGGACGATCCGGACAAGGTATATGCATCGGAGATTTCTTTTTACTGTAAGAAATTCGTTTATACGAACGGCGCTCATCCGGTGATACTTCGTGCCGAAAACAATGCCAGATGCGAATATCCGGTGGTAAAGACCGATGCGGTAAGTACCATTGGTGCCGGCGATAATTTTAATGCCGGCTTTATTTACGGACTCATGAAGCATGACATAAGGAGGGCAGACATAGAGCACGGACTTATTGCAATGCAATGGGATGCCGTAATGAAGTGTGCTTTAGAATTCTCGGCCGACTGTTGCAGGCATCTCGGTAACTATGTATCGAAGGCTTTTGGAGAACAAATGAAGAAGGAATTCAATAAATAAAGAAGATATGATAGAAATAACCAACCAAGTTTACTATGTGGGTGTAAACGATCGTAACAAAGCTCTATTTGAAGGATTGTGGCCTTTACCCAACGGTGTTTCTTATAATTCATACCTCATTGTAGACGAGAAAGTGTGTCTGATCGATACTGTCGAGGTAGATTTCTTTATGCAGTTTGTCGAAAATTTGCATGAGGTGTTGGGTAAAGAGCGTAAGATCGATTATCTTGTCATTAATCACATGGAGCCCGACCACAGTGGTTCGCTTACGTTATTGAAGCAGTTTTATCCGGATATAAAGATCATCGGAAACAAAAAGACGTTCGATATGCTCGACGGATTTTATGGGATTAAGGAGAACGAAATAGAGGTGAAGAACGGCGAAGAGTTGCAGTTAGGCCCTCATCGTACGCTAAGGTTTTATCTTACACCGATGGTTCACTGGCCCGAAACAATGATGACGCTCGATGTAGAAGACGATCTGATATTCACAGGTGATGCGTTCGGTTGCTTCGGAGCATTGAACGGAGGGCTCATCGATGCCGACATAGATACGTCGTGGGCATGGCTTGAGATGACTCGTTACTACAGCAACATCGTGGGAAAGTATGGTGTGCCCGTGCAGAACGCGCTGAAGAAGCTCGACGGAGTAAAGCTCGATTATATTTGTTCTACCCACGGACCGGTGTGGCATAAGTATGTCGACAAGGTTGTAGAGATGTACGACCGCATGTCGAAGTACGAAACAGAGGAAGGGCTTGTTATCTGTTATGGTACCATGTACGGCAATACCGAGCGCATGGCAGAGGTTATAGCACAGGCGGCAAGTACGGCCGGCATTAAAAACATTGTGATGTATAACGTTTCTAAGACGCATCATTCGTATATAATTCGCGATATATTCCGCTTCAGAGGACTTGTTGTCGGGGCTCCTACGTACAATAACGGCCTTTACCACGAGATGGAAGTGCTGCTGACCGAGATTGCCAACCGCGATATAAAGAACCACTACATAGGATGGTTCGGCAGTTATGCGTGGGCAAGCAAGGCTGTACAGAAGATAGGCGAATGGAATGAGCAGCATATCAAGTTCGAAGTTGTGGGCAATCCGGTAGAGATGAAGCAGGCGCTTACGGCAGATACGCGCGAACAATGCCGCGAATTGGGGCGTGCCATGGCCCAACGACTTATAGCTGACAGAGTTTAAACGTGGTTTGTTGCCTGTGGATACAGGTGTCGGCAGCGGTATACAAGTGCCCCCTGCCGATGCTTTAAAACAAGAATATTTTTAATTTGTAGCCGGTACGGCAAGATGCCGATATCGATAGAACCCAAAAATGTGATAGAACCATGAAGAAAATAAGGATAGGATTATTACCGAGAATACTCGTTGCCATACTCCTCGGTGTGCTGTCGGGACAGGTTTTATCGTTGCAATGGGTACGGATATTTGCCACTTTCAATACCGTTTTCGGTCAGTTCCTCGGCTTCATGATACCGCTGATCATTGTAGGCTTGGTGACTCCTGCTATTGCCGATATTGGTAAGAGTGCCGGTAAATTGCTTGTCATTACGGTAGTTATTGCCTATGTAGATACGGTATTCTCCGGTTTGCTTGCTTATGGAACGGGTTCGTGGCTGTTCCCTGACATGATTGCGGGAGCTTCGGGGGTGACAGATGTGGGAAAGGCAGCGGCAATAGAACCTTATTTTACCGTCAGCATACCGCCGATACTCGATGTTATGGCTGCCCTTGTCTTTGCTTTTATGGTAGGTTTAGGCATTGCATACGGCAATTGCAGAACGCTGAAAGAGAGTTTCAAAGAGTTTAAAGAGATTGTTTCGAAAACGATAATAAAAGCTATAATACCGCTACTCCCGTTATATATCTTCGGTATATTCCTCTGTATGACTTATACAGGACAGGCTTATCGCATCATGCTGGTATTTGTACAGATCATTATTGTGATATTCGTACTTCATTTCTTTATTCTAATTTACCAGTTCTGTATAGCCGGAGCGCTGGTGAAAAGAAATCCTTTCCGCCTTTTGTGGAACATGTTGCCCGCCTACCTTACCGCTCTGGGCACGGCGTCTTCGGCGGCTACGATCCCTGTAACCTTGAAGTGTTCGCTCCGTAACGGCGTTCATGAGGGCATAGCCGGTTTTGTGGTGCCCCTTTGCGCTACCATCCATATGTCGGGTTCTGCCATGAAAATAACGGCATGTGCACTTACTATTTGTCTTCTTCATGGCATGCCTCATGGTTTCGGGGTATTTCTAAACTTCGTAATGCTCCTTGCAATCATGATGATTGCCGCCCCGGGCGTTCCCGGAGGTGCCATTATGGCCGCTCTTGCGCCGCTTGCAAGCGTGTTAGGTTTCGGGGCTACCGACCAAGCTCTTATGATCGCGCTCTATATTGCCATGGATTCGTTCGGCACGGCCTGCAATGTTACCGGCGACGGAGCCATAGCCTTGGTGGTAGACAGATATTTCAAAAAGACGATAGCATGATGGTTTGTCAGGCATGGACAGCAGGTAGAGTAAGCACGGAGGCGCTTACTTCTTGGGTTGCAGTATCTTCCGGTATTCGGCAGGATTATTGAGCAGTCGAAGTGCCTCTTTCATTTGTTTGTCGCGGAGTAAGGTGTTTTGAATGGCACCCGATTGAAAATGATAGGCTGTAACGATATCCTTCGAGATGATTTCTTTCAGTTCTTTTTTATTATGATCGAGGTCTCTTGAAAGATTATGGCTCAACTTCTTCTCGAGATTGTCGAAGTCGGCCTTGGTATCTTCATAATATCCCTCGAATTTAGCTAACTTCACGAGGTTTTTTAAATACTTCTCGCTTTCCCTATCATAAGTAAATCCGTTCTTTATAACACACTTTTTGAAGTCTTCGAAGTCTTCGTCGCTGATCTGGAAACCGGCAGGATCTTGTAATGTTGGATGCTTGGCAATGTAGTTTATCTCATATTCGAGCATCGATTCCGTAGAATCTACCGCTACGCCATAGCCGTCGCTGTTCGAGAGATACACGGCTATGTTCGACATAGTGTCGGGTTTTACTTCCACATCAGGCATGATACCTCCTCCGTCGCGTACAATTCTACCGTTGGCAGTATGGAATTCTTTCGTCAGAGAGTCGGGCACATGCTCCGTATAGCCTCCGCGTGCATGTTTGTAATTGATGGCCTGAATACACCTTCCACTCGGTATATAATATTTTCCGGTGGTAAGTTTCATACTTCCGTTATAGGGTAAGTCCATGGTTAACTGTACGAGCCCTTTGCCATAGGTACGTGTGCCGAGTATAATGGCACGGTCGAGGTCTTGCAGACTACCGCTCGTTATCTCACTCGAACTTGCCGTTCCGCCGTCGACCAATACAACCATCGGCATTATTGTATCTATGGGTTCTACCGTCGTTTTGTATTCGCTATTGGCGCGTTTCAGCTTTCCAACGGTTTTAACCAATGAAAGTCCTTTCGGTACAAACATGTTGATGACGTTCGCGGCCTCTGATACAGAACCGCCGCCATTACCTCGTAAGTCGAGTATGAGTCCTTTTGCCCCTTGTTTTTTTAAGTCGATGAAAGCACGTCTTACATTCTTTGAACAGTCTTCAGTAAAGGAACTCAGGTTAATATAGCCGATATTCCCCACTTGCATGCCGTAATAAGGAACGGCAGGAAGTTGTATTGCCTTGCGAGTAATTTTAATTTTCATCACCTTACCGGTCGACGGACGCTTTATCTTTAATAAAAATGTACTCCCTGCATCGCCCATAAGGTGTTGGCTTACATAGCTTGTAGACTTATTTACCATGGAAGAATCGTCGATTGCCAATATTATATCACCTTTTTTCAGGCCGGCTTCAGCAGCGGGCATATTGGCATATGGTTCTTCGATGATAACTTGTTTGTTGTGATGATTATATCTAATGATGGAGCCGATACCTGCATATCGTCCTGTTATCATCGATTTTAAGGTCTTAACTTTATCTTCAGGATAATATTCGGTGTAAGGATCTAAGCTTCTCAGCATAGCATTGATACCGTTGCCGATAACCTCATTGGCATTGAGAGTGTCTACATACATGAGATCAAGGTTCTTGTAGATGGTATTGAATACATTCATATTCTTGGCCACATCGAAATTATGTTCTCTCTCCGTTTGTGCCATTGAAGGCAAAGAAATTATCAATAAAAGATATAATGCAAGTTGTTTCATATTCTATATATTATTGTTGCAAAAGTAATATATTCATGTCGTATTTCTTTAATAACCTCCTAAAAATTATTGTATTTTAGCGGATGAAATGAAAAAAATATCAAAAAGTTTGGTGATATAAAAAAAACGATGTACCTTTGCATGCGCAATAAAAGGACAATGCTTCAATAGCTCAGTTGGTTAGAGCACCTGACTGTTAATCAGGGGGTCGTTGGTTCAAGCCCATCTTGAAGCGCATGGAAAAGGATTACTTCGGTAATCCTTTTTTGTTTTGTATCGATTTTTGTTTACGTTGAGGGTGTTCAGAAAGTGCAGAGTTTGTTTTCCTATTAATGTTATATGTTTAAGAAATAAGATGATTTATGGTTGTAAAATTTTGAAAAATCTTTGGAGTTGAACGTTTTTTTTCGTAATTTTGCAGCGTTCAGTGGAATGAGGGGCTCACCGAAGAGCTCCTCATTTTATTTTAATAGGATATGTATGATTGATAAAAACGCCGTAGAAAAGTTAGTTGACGAGTGGTTGCAAAACAAAGACTACTTTCTTGTAGGGGTGGAAATTAGCCCTGATGACAAAATTGTGGTCGAGATAGATCATGCCGATGGTGTATGGATAGAAGATTGCGTTGAGTTGAGCAAGTATATTGAAGACCATCTCAGTCGCGATGAAGAAGACTATGAGTTGGAAGTAGGTTCGGCAGGCCTCGGTCAACCTTTTAAGGTTCCGCAGCAATATATTAATTTTATAGGTAAGGAAGTAGAGGTGCTCGATGCTGACGGCGTGAAAGTGAAAGGCCTGTTGAAGAGCGTAGACGGTAACGAGTTTGTAGTTACGGTGCGCGAAAAGGTAAAGGTTGAGGGTAAAAAACGTCCTGTGTTGCAGGATGTGGACCATGCTTATCGGATGGATGAAGTAAAGTATACAAAATATTTAATAAGTTTCAAATAAGTTTTAACGTTCGTCTGTGCACAAATATGTGGTGCATATTTTTGTAGATGTTTTTCCGCATGATTGTCGTAGAGCATAGATGTAGAGCGTATTAAAAAGAGAAATCGCTATGGTAGCAAGAAAGAAAGATGAAGAAACCGTAAGCATGATCGACACTTTTCGTGAGTTTAAAGACACGAAAAATATCGATCGTACTACATTGGTAAGTGTATTGGAAGAGAGTTTCCGTAATGTGCTTGCCAAGATATACGGGAGCGATGAGAACTTCGATGTAATTGTAAATCCCGACAAGGGAGACTTCGAAATTTATCGTAATCGTATGGTAGTGGCAGACGGAGAGGTAGCCGATGAGAACAAGGAGATAGCTCTGAAAGAGGCGCAGAAGATAGAACCCGACTATGAAATAGGCGAAGAAGTTTCAGAGCCTGTAAACTTTGCGAAGTTCGGTCGACGTGCTATTCTAAATCTTCGTCAGACTTTGGCTTCGAAGGTACTTGAACTTGAGCATGATTCGTTATACAATAAGTATAAAGATCGTGTAGGGCAGGTGATTTCGGGCGAGGTCTATCAGATTTGGAAACGCGAGGTACTTGTGGTGGATGATGAAAACAATGAGTTGATTTTGCCAAAGAGCGAGCAAATTCCATCTGATCAATATCGTAAAGGTGAAACAATTCGTGCCGTAATCTTACGTGTAGATAACGAGAATAACAATCCTAAGATTATCCTTTCTCGTACAAGTCCGATGTTTCTTGAGCGACTGCTTGAGGCCGAGGTACCCGAAATTAACGATGGACTTATTTCTATTAAGAAGATTGCACGCATGCCAGGAGAGCGTGCAAAGATTGCTGTAGAAAGCTATGATGAGCGTATTGATCCGGTTGGAGCTTGTGTGGGCGTGAAAGGTAGCCGTGTTCATGGTATCGTGCGGGAACTTTGTAATGAAAATATCGATGTGATCAACTACACTTCCAATGTGAAACTATTCATACAACGTGCATTGAGTCCAGCTAAAGTTACTTCTATAACGGTGGATGAAGAGAATCATAAAGCAGAGGTATATCTACAACCGGAAGAGGTAAGTTTGGCAATCGGCCGTAGCGGTTTGAATATAAAATTGGCATCGATGCTCACAGAATTTACGATAGATGTATTCCGCGTGCTCGATGAAAATGAAGATAACGAAGATATTTACCTTGATGAATTTGCCGATGAGATAGATCAGTGGGTAATCGATGCTATTAAGGCCATCGGTCTTGATACTGCAAAGCAGGTGCTGAATGCCCCACGTGAAATGCTTATCGAGAAAGCAGACCTCGAAGAGGAGACCGTTGATAACTTGTTAAGAGTACTGAAAGCGGAATTTGAACAGTAGTGCTTACTTTTCGAAAGATTGCATATTGCAGAAATACAGCGGGCAATCAATGAAAATAGAAAATGTATATACAGGCACTACAAATTTAGGAAATAAGAATTAAAGGAAAATAGATGAGCATCAGATTAAACAAAGCATTACGGGAATTGAATATAGGACTTCAAACGGCAGTGGAGTTCCTTGAGAAGAAGAGTGAACTGGGAGAGGTAAAGGCTGAACCGAGTTTTAAACTCAGTGATGGCCAATATCAGGCTTTGGTCGAGGCTTTCAAGCAAGATGCTGAAGTAAGAAATCAAGCTGAGAAGCTCTTCCAGAAAAAGCCGAAAGATAAAAAGCATGCGCCGGAAGCTAAAGATACTCGTGCCGAAAACTTATTAGAATCGTCGAATCAGCAGCAATTTAAGCCGTTGGGTAAGATCGATCTCGACAGTTTAGGTAAGAAATCGGCGGGAGAAAAGTCTGTTGCTGCAGAATTAAAGAAGACTGCTGAACCGAAGACTGCTGCCGTCAGTCGCGTTCAGATACAGGAAACCGAGCTTTCGACAGGTTCTGCCAAGGAAGAAAGACCTACAGCAAAAACAGAATCGAAGACTGAAAAAACGGTTGAGACAATAGAGTCGAAGAAAGCGGAAGAGTCTGTTATGACTACTGAAACAACCGAACAGGATGAGAAATCACAGCAGGTTTCGCAATCAAAACTGCAAAAAAGAGAGGAAGAGCAGTTTGTGCAACAAGAATCTCAAGATGAAAATGTGGAGGCAGAAGCGCAGGACGAGGCTGTTACATCGGAGATAGAAGAAAATGATGAACCTAAACTGTTCCAGTTAAAGAGTGAAAAGAAGATTTTAAATACGCCCAAAGTAAACGTACTTGGCAAGATAGATCTTGACTCGCTTAATCAGAGTACGCGTCCTAAGAAGAAGTCAAAAGAGGAACGTAGGAAAGAACGAGAAGAGAAATCACAACAAAGTGGTGAGCGTAAGAAGCGCGTACGGATTAATAAGGAACGCGTGGATATCAACGCAGCAGTCAATCAACCGAGCTCAACCGGTAATAATAACAAGAATAATAATAAGAAAAAGAAAAATCGCAATAGCCGTAATCAGAGGCCTTTAGAGGTAAACGAAGAGGACGTTGCACGGAAAGTAAAGGAAACGCTCGCCCGCCTGACCAACAAACAAAGCCAAAATAAGAAAGGGGCCAAGTATCGTAAAGAGAAACGCGAGGCAGTACAGGAGCGCTTAGATGAGGAGGCAAGAGCAGAAAGGAAAGAGAGCAAGACGCTGAAACTGACAGAGTTTGTAACCGTAAGCGAACTTGCTACCATGATGGATATTTCTGTCAATCAGTTGATAGGAACACTGATGAGCGTAGGTATCATGGTGTCTATCAATCAACGACTTGATGCTGAAACGATTAATCTTGTGGCAGAAGAGTTCGGTTTCAAGACTGAATATGTGAGTGCGGAAGTACAAGAGGCTGTGAGTGAAGAGGTGGATGATGAGAACGATCTTGTGCCTCGTGCGCCGATTGTTACCGTAATGGGACACGTAGATCATGGTAAAACCAGTCTTCTCGACCATATCCGTAATACAAATGTGATTGCCGGAGAGGCCGGAGGTATTACACAACATATAGGTGCTTATAACGTAACGCTCGCCAATGGAAAGAAGATAACTTTCCTCGATACACCGGGGCACGAGGCTTTTACTGCCATGCGTGCCCGTGGTGCTCAAGTTACGGATATCGCAATCATTATTATTGCAGCCGATGATAGCGTGATGCCGACTACGAAGGAAGCCATTGCGCATGCACAGGCAGCCAATGTACCGATGGTGTTTGCCATTAACAAGATCGATAAGCCCGGGGCTAATCCCGATAAGATACGCGAAGACCTGTCGCAAATGAACCTGCTTGTAGAAGAGTGGGGCGGTAAATATCAGTGTCAGGAAATTAGCGCAAAAAAGGGTATAGGCGTATCCGAATTGCTTGATAAGGTTCTCTTGGAAGCGGAAATGCTTGACCTGAAAGCCAATCCTAACCGTAAAGCCACGGGTAGCATCATCGAATCGTCGCTTGATAAGGGCCGCGGATATGTAAGTACGTTACTTGTCAGCAACGGTACATTGCACGTCGGCGACAATGTAATCGCCGGAACGAGCTGGGGACGTATCAAGGCTATGTTCAACGAACGTAACCAACGTATCGAAGAGGCTAAGCCGGCAGAGCCGGCAATCATTCTCGGTCTCAACGGTGCACCTACGGCCGGTGACCAATTCCACGTGCTCGATACGGAACAGGAAGTAAGAGATATCGGTAATAAACGTTTACAACTGCAGCGCGAACAAGGGCTCCGTACACAGAAACGTCTTACTTTGGGCGATATTTCACACCGTATCGCATTGGGTGAGTTCAAGGAACTGAACATTATTGTCAAAGGTGATACCGACGGTTCTATCGAGGCATTGAGCGACTCTTTCATCAAGATGTCGACGGAAAAGATAAAGGTCAACGTGATTTACAAGGCTGTAGGCCAAATTTCCGAAAGCGATGTAACGTTGGCAGATGCTTCGGATGCAATCATTGTAGGCTTCCAAGTACGTCCTTCTGCAGCCGCAAGAAAGCAGGCAGATCAAGCTGGAGTAGAGATAAATACCTATTCTGTGATTTATGATGCGATCGACGATGTAAGGTCGGCAATGGAAGGAATGCTCGATAAGGTAAAGAAAGAAGTCGTTACCGGACAGGCAGAAGTAAAGCAAGTGTACAAGATATCCAAGGTAGGTACCGTAGCCGGTGCGATGGTAACCGAAGGGAAAATACATCGTGCGGACAAGGTGCGTGTGGTTCGCGATGGTATTGTAGTTCATACAGCACCGATCAACGCTCTGAAGCGTTACAAAGAAGACGTGAAAGAAGTGGCAACCGGTTTCGAATGCGGTATCAGCCTTGTCAATTACAACGATATTCAAGAAGGCGATATTCTTGAATCATTCACCGAGATAGAGGTGCAGCAGAAGTTGTAGAATAAGGTAACATTTGTGACCGGAGGCGGTTCTGGTATAACATTTGTATATGGATAGGGGCGGACCGGAATAGGCCCGCCTCTGTAATTCAGATGAGATAATGGAAGAAAACAATAAAAACGAGTTCGTAAAACAAGTTGCCGAACGGAAGTATGAGTTCGGCTTTACGACGAATATACATACAGATATCATCCCGAAAGGACTGAATGAGAATGTTATAAGGCTGATATCCCAAAAGAAAGAAGAACCGGAATGGCTGCTCGATTTCCGTTTGAAAGCCTATGAATATTGGAAAACGATGTCTATACCTACATGGGGACATCTGCATTTGCCTGAAATAGATTTCCAAGATATATCTTATTATGCCGATCCTTTAGCAAAGAAGCCGAAGAACAACAAGATCGATCCGGAGTTAGAAAAGACATTCGACAAACTCGGTATACCGTTGGAAGAGCGGCTGGCATTAAGCGGAATGGCGGTAGATGCTATCATGGACTCGGTTTCCGTTAAGACAACATTCAAAGAGAAGCTCGCCGAAAAAGGTATAATCTTTTGTTCTATCGGCGAAGCGGTAAAGAATCATCCGGAATTAGTACGCGAATATTTAGGAACAGTAGTACCATATAGAGATAATTTTACCGCTGCCTTGAACAGTGCTGTGTTTAGCGATGGCTCATTCGTTTATATACCTAAAGGCGTAAGATGCCCAATGGAGTTGAGCAGTTACTTCCGTATCAATGCCCGAAATACAGGACAATTCGAGCGTACATTGATAATTGCCGATGATGATTCTTATGTTTCGTATCTTGAAGGGTGTACCGCTCCGATGCGTGATGAAAACCAATTGCACGCCGCTATTGTAGAAATTATCGTGAAAGACCGTGCAGAAGTGAAGTATTCCACCGTACAGAATTGGTATCCGGGCGATGAACAAGGCAAGGGAGGTGTGCTCAATCTTGTCACGAAACGGGGTGATTTGCGGGGTGAGAGTTCCAAACTATCATGGACACAGGTAGAAACCGGAAGCGCCATTACATGGAAATACCCGTCGTGCGTCTTACGTGGAGACAATTCACAGGCAGAGTTTTACAGTGTTGCCGTTACCAATAATTATCAAGAGGCAGATACGGGAACGAAAATGATCCATATGGGTAAGAATACTAAAAGTACAATTATTTCTAAAGGAATCAGTGCCGGACACAGTCAAAACTCATATCGAGGACTGGTAAGAGCTACTCCTAATGCGGATAATGCACGGAATTACAGTTCTTGCGACAGCCTGTTACTTGGCAGTGATTGCGGTGCACACACCTTTCCTTATATGGATATACATAACGATACTGCCATTATAGAGCATGAAGCTACGACATCCAAGATTAGCGAAGACCAGTTGTTCTACTGCAATCAGCGTGGTATTCCGATGGAAGATGCAGTAGGATTGATTGTGAACGGCTATGCCAAAGAAGTGCTTAACAAACTTCCTATGGAGTTTGCCGTAGAGGCCCAGAAGCTCTTGAGCGTATCTCTCGAAGGAACAGTAGGATAGGATAATAGGAAGACTTATCCTATTATAGGCAAATAAAAGATAATATATTTAGGTATAGAATAAAGATAATAATATGTTAGAAGTTAGAAATCTTCATGCCACAATTGCCGGCAAAGAAATATTAAAGGGCATTAATCTGACTATACATGATGGTGAGGTGCATGCTATCATGGGGCCGAATGGTTCCGGAAAGTCCACTCTGAGTGCGGTTCTTACGGGTAATCCGCTATATACAGTGACCGAAGGAGAAGCGATTTTTAATGGAAAAAATCTCTTAGAAATGAAACCTGAAGACCGTGCACGTGAAGGATTGTTCCTTTCTTTCCAATATCCGGTGGAAATACCCGGTGTATCTATGACCAATTTCATGCGTGCGGCAATCAATGCAAAGCGTGAGTATCAGGGGCTCGAACCTATGAGTGCGGCCGATTTTATCAAGCTGATGAAAGAGAAACGCAAGCTTGTCGAGTTGGATGCTACCCTTTCACATAGGAGCGTGAACGAGGGTTTCAGCGGAGGAGAGAAGAAACGTAACGAGATTTTTCAGATGGCCATGCTCGAACCGAAGCTAAGTATTCTTGATGAAACAGACTCTGGTTTGGACATCGATGCATTGAGAATTGTGGCCGAAGGCGTGAATAAACTGAAAACCCCCGATACATCTATTATCGTCATAACGCACTATGAACGCTTGCTCGATATCATTAAACCGGAATTTATTCACATACTTTATCAGGGCAGAATAGTCAAAACCGGCGGTCCTCTGTTGGCTAAAGAGATCGAAAAGAAAGGGTATGATTGGATAAAAGCAGAAGTAAATGAGTAGTGAAAAGCAATATATAGACCTTTATAACGGGTATCGGCAAATGATCCGAGAACATAGTTCGGAGGTCATGAATGCAGTACGCGATAAGGCTTTTGACGATTTTCAGCAACTGGGTTTTCCCTCTAAAAAAGCCGAACGCTATAAATACATCGACATTCAGAAGATTTTCGAGCCTGATTTCGGGCTTAATTTAAGACGATTAGAGATGCCTTTAAATCCTTATGAGGAATTTAAATGCGGAGTACCCAATCTGGATACATCTCTTTATTTCGTAGTCAACGACAGTTTTTATTCCAAGATACGGCATGGAAATCCTCTTCCTGAAGGTGTAATCGTGGGCTCTCTGCGAGATGAGACCGCAAAAAATCCCGATTTCATCGGTAAATATTATTCTAAAATAGCCAAGACGGAAGAGGATGCGATAACGGCTCTTAACACCATGCTTGCACAAGACGGCTTACTGGTTTATGTTCCCAAGGGTGTAAAGGTAGACCGCGCAGTGCAGGTTATAAATATTCTTCGTTCGGATATAGATCTCATGCTGAACCGTCGTGTGTTGATTATTGTGGAAGAAGAAGCCGAAATCAAGCTACTTTTCTGTGATGACAGCGCCGACGATCGTAACTTCCTCGCCACACAGGTTATAGAAGTATATGTGGCAAAGGGCGCAAATCTCGATTTATATTGCTTGGAAGAAACGCATCATAAGAATACCCGTGTGAGCAATGTGTACGTAGAACAGCAGGCAAACAGCCGTGTCAACCACAATATTATTACGTTGCATAACGGCGTAACCCGTAATCGGCTCGACTTAGTGTTCAAGGGAGAGGGTGCCGAATGCAACTGCAACGGCTGTGTGATTGCAGATAAGCAGCAGTTTGTTGACAACAATACGTTGATAGATCATCAGGTGGGACATTGTACAAGCAACGAACTCTATAAATATGTACTTGATGATCGGGCGACAGGTGCGTTTGCCGGCAGAGTCGTGGTACGCCATGATGCACAAAAGACTGTATCTGAAGAACGTAATCAGAACCTGTGCATCACGAAAGAAGCACACATGTACACCCAACCCATGCTCGAAATATATGCGGATGACGTAAAGTGTGCCCACGGTAGTACGGTAGGACAACTGAACGATGCGGCACTTTTTTATATGCGTCAGCGTGGAATCAGTCTGAAAGAAGCCAAGCTGTTACTTGAATTTGCATTTGTGGGCGAGGTTATAGACCAAATTAAACTCGAGCCTCTGCGCGAGCATCTTCACCACTTGGTTGAGAAACGTTTCAGAGGTGAACTGAACAAATGCGAAGGATGCAAACTCTGTCAATGACGGTATAACCCCCAGAAGTCTCCTTGCAAGTCTATTTACTTGCAGTGGAGACTTGTATTTTTATATATTTCGAACCATTCTTCCATCAGAAAGATACAACATGTTTTAGGCCTATGTATGATATTAATAAAATACGTAAAGATTTCCCCATTTTATCGAGAAAGATATATGACAAGCCGCTTGTTTATTTAGATAATGCCGCCACTACCCAGAAACCTCTGTGCGTATTGGATGCCATGAGGGAGGAATATCTAAATGTAAATTCCAACGTACACCGCGGAGTTCATTGGATGTCGCAGCAGGCAACGGAGCTACACGAGGCAGCTCGCGAAACCGTACGTAAGTTCATCAACGCCCGTAGTACTGCTGAAGTGGTGTTTACAAGAGGAACTACCGAAGGTTTAAACCTCATAGCATCTTCTTACAGTGATGAGTTTATGCAGACAGGCGATGAAGTTATCGTTTCTGAAATGGAACATCATTCCAACATCGTGCCTTGGCAGTTGGCTGCGCAGCGCAAGGGAATAGTCGTAAAGGTTATTCCTATCACCGATAAAGGCGAGCTTAATCTCGATGAATTCGCCGATTTATTCACATCGAAGACCAAAATCGTAAGCATTACCCATGTGAGCAATGTGCTCGGAACCATTAATCTGGTGAACGAAGTCGTACGCATTGCTCACGAACACCATGTGCCTGTGGTAATCGACGGGGCACAAAGTACGCCGCATTTCAAGGTAGACATGCAGGCTATGGATTGCGATTTCTTCGTTTTCAGCGGTCATAAAATGTACGGACCTACGGGTATCGGCGTGCTTTATGGTAAGGAAGGATGGCTCGAGAAGCTACCTCCGTATCAAGGAGGTGGCGAGATGATCGAGAATGTAAGCTTCGACAAGACCACTTTCGAGCGTCCTCCATTGAAGTTCGAAGCCGGAACGCCGGACTATATTGCCGCGCATGGGCTTGCCAAAGCTATAGAATATATGTCGTCTATCGGCATAGAGAACATACAGAAGTATGAACAAAGCCTAACGGAATATGCCACCGAAAGGCTGAAAACTATCGATGGAATGAGGATTTTTGGCAAGTCGGCGCATAAAGATGCTGTTATTAGCTTTCTTGTCCGTAATATCCACCACATGGATATGGGCACGCTACTCGACCGGCTCGGCATTGCTGTGCGAACCGGACATCACTGCGCACAGCCGTTGATGGCGCGTTTAGGCGTGTTAGGAACCGTAAGAGCCTCTTTTGCACTATACAATACAAAAGAAGAGATAGATATCCTGACCGATGGGATCAGCCGTGTAACGGCCATGTTTTAATAGGTGTATCCTATAGAATTCTGCATTTTGCCTCCGAAAAAATTTCATTAAAGAAAGTTTCTTGTTAATGTGTATTCACGATAAAGTAGAAATTAATATGCTGAAAAGTCACTATTATGAGGAACTGTTAGAGGCGGGTTGCGACGAAGCCGGTCGCGGATGTCTTGCCGGAAGCGTATATGCGGCGGCGGTAATCCTGCCGAAAGATTACGACAACCCGCTGCTCAACGACTCCAAACAGTTAAGCGTAAAGTTACGATACGAGCTGCGCAGTCAGATCGAACGCGACGCCACGGCGTGGGCGGTAGGTATTGTAACGCCCGAAGAAATCGATCGAATCAACATACTCAAGGCAAGTTTCTTGGCTATGCACCGTGCACTCGACCAGTTGGCCGTGCGCCCGCAGGCCGTTATCGTAGACGGAAACCTCTTTATTCCCTATCAAGATTTGCCATATACCGCTATAGTGAAGGGCGATGGCAAGTATCAAGCTATTGCTGCAGCCAGCATCTTGGCCAAGACTTACCGCGATGATTACATGGAAGAACTGGCTCTTGAGTACCCTCAATACGACTGGCAGCACAATAAGGGCTATCCAACGTCGAAACACCGTGCAGCGATCAGATTGCACGGAATAACCCCCTATCACCGCAAAAGCTACAATCTTTTGGGCAATGATGAACTTACGCTGCATTTTCGCGACTAACACGTTACAGTTATGACGATGGATAAATTCGGACGGGAGCTCGACCTAATTCTCTTATTGACCGATGGAGGGCGATATTCTGCACAGGATATAGCCGACAAGCTGGGCATAACGCGCCGTAATCTGTACTATTATTTTGAGTATCTGAGAACATGCGGCTTTCATCTGATTAAGGAACATGCGCATTACAGGCTTGACAGACAGTCGCCATTCTTCCGTAAACTGCACGAAAACATTGCGCTCAATGCCGACGAAGCAGCCTATCTGCGGCGCCAGTTGGAGGGTGTTGATAAAGGAGACACCGTGGGCAATGCCATCAAAGTAAAGCTGGAACGCTTTTACAATCTTGAAGAATTTACCGATCCTGCTGTGTTGAAGCGAAACGTGCGTAATGTAAGACTGCTCAAAGAGGCCATTGCGCAACAGAAAATCGTAACCCTTTGCGGCTATTCATCGCCTCATAGCAAGAGCGTTTCCGACCGTTTAGTGGAGCCTTTCCTGCTGATGAACGGCGATGGCGATGTGCGTTGTTACGAATTGGCGTCTGAGATGAATAAGACATTCAAAGTGTCTCGCATAGATAATGTGAAGATACTCGACGTAGAGTGGTTGCATGAAAAGCGCCATCGCAATGTGTTTACCGATGTTTTCATGTTCAGCGGTGAAGAAAGTTTCCATGTGGTGCTGCGCTTAGGCATCCTTTCTCACAATCTTTTGCTCGAAGAGTATCCTCGGTCGACCGGCCATATTCGTGAAGAAGACGACTGTCATTGGCTCTTCGAAACCGATGTGGTAAGTTATTTAGGCATCGGCAGATTTGTATTAGGACTTTACGATGATATCGATATCGTAAGAGGCGAAGACTTCAAGAATTACATTCAGGAAAAGATACATAAAATGGCTCTGCAGTGAAAGCATAACGTTTGTGTGCGATGTACAGTATATCTAATAGCGATTAATATATTGTTTGTTGTTCTTAGATTATACATTTGTTTCCGCTGTTCCGAACTGCCCTCGGCCGTAAATAGAAAATGTATTAACTTTCTGTTGTTCATCTTTTTTCAGAATAATGCGGTACGATTGTGCAATTCTTATAGAAAGAGTATGACAAGATTATAAATGTATTATATAAAAAGATAAAACCTCGGAGCTTTTCAATAGTTTGTTTCGTAAGCGTTTTGCTTTAAACAAAGTCGATTCTTCTAAACTTTAAAAGATAAAGATGTTATAAAAAGAGTTTATTAAGGAAATGCTATTATGGTTTAACAGATATTTCTTTGAGTGTTTGCCTTGGTGTCGTTTAAAAATATATTGAAAGTAATAAGAAGCCAAAAATAAAAATATCTTTGCTTATTCTAAAACGATGTGCAAGTTAAATATTTTTTTGATATTCTGTAGGGCTCATACCTATATGCTTTTTAAACGTCTTTGAAAAGTAATTAGGATCAGAAAAACCAGTCTGATATGCTGTTTCTGAAACATTATAACCGCTGCGGAGTAGACTACAAGCTTTATCTAAACGTTTTTTACAAATATAGTCGCCCATCGACATGTTGAGCAAACTACGCATTTTGATATGCAATAGGCTACGGCTGATGGCCAGTTCTTTCGTAATATCTCCTACAGAGAAATCGCTGTTATCAATATTATTTTCTACCAGATCATTTATCTTATGCAAGAAACTTTTATCGAGTTCGCTTAAAGATATAGCATCGATTTCTCCGTTTCCCGCATTAACAATTTCCGTTTGTCGGGCTTTCTGTAAGTGAATGATATTCTTAATTTGCAATTCAAGTATCTGAGGATCGAAAGGTTTCGATACATAAGCCTCTGCACCACTCTTATATCCGCTCACCACATCGTCCTGTTCTGTTTTAGCTGTAAGAAGAATGACGGGGATATGGGATGTCGCCATATCTTGCTTCAACGTTAGACAAAGGGTGAAACCATCCATTGGAGACATCATAACATCTGATACGACTAATTGTATATTTTCCCTATGAGTTATTTCTAAGGCATCATGTCCATTCTCAGCCGTATATACATTATACTTATTTGAGAAATATTCGCTCAAAAACAAAAGCAGATCTTTATTGTCATCGACAATAAGGATAGAGAGGTGATTGGCATTGTTTATAGCTGAAAATTCCATCACAGTTCTATCGATATTCATCAAAGATTCAGAAAATTTATATTGACTGATAGGCACGATAACTTTATCTTCATTAATTTTACATTTAGGATCAAAGGCTGTATCGCTTACATTGACGAACACAACAAAGGTACTGCCGTTACCAACAGAACTCTCTACTTTTATCCAACCTTTATGTATTTCTACCAAACGTTTTACAAGAGCTAATCCTATACCCCATCCGCTATTATTGACATTATAACCGCGTTTGGTTTGATAATAGCGTTCAAAGATATTCGTCAATTCCTCGTTCTCAATACCGATACCGGTATCGGTAATCTCTATTTTCAGATAAGTATAAGGTGCTGTCTCTGTGGTTGTAATACTTACATTTGCTATAACTCGTCCTTCTTCTTGCGTAAATTTCAAGGCATTGGAAAGCAAATTGTTGGTTATATGTTCTATATATGAAGGGGAAAACCATACTTCCTCACCGTTGTTCTCACAGTTGGCGCAAAGAATAATCTTCTTCTCTAAAGCCATATCATAAAACGAAAGAATCAAGAGTTCTATAAATTCCAACGGATTACCCTTTTGGATGTAAAAAGGGAAATTCGCATTTTCTACTTTATTAAAGGTTACCAACTCATTGATAAGATTTTCCATTTTTTGCGTATTTTTGATTGCTGTTTCAAGGTACTTTTTAGATTTATTGCTTAACTCTAATGTAGAAATACTCTTTAACGGGGCAATAATAAGGGATAAAGGTGTCTTGAGTTCATGCGAGACAGCGGTAAAGAAATTTAATTTGGTTCTGTCTATCTCTTCGATCTTTTCTTTTTCAATGTTAGCAAGTCTAATTGCATTCCGTGCTCTCATACGAGCAGCAAAAACAGAGTAAACAACATAACCGAAAATACTTGCGAGTATTAAATAAAAGAAATATGCCCATCCGGAACGATAAAAGGGAGGTTCTACGATAATTTTAATAGATTTGACAGGACAACTATTCCAATTACCATTAGAATTATTTGCACGAATATGAAGATAATAAGTTCCTACCGGTAAGTTGTTTCCTACAAACTTACGCTCGGAACTTACGTTTCTCCACTCTTTATCAATTCCCTCTAAGCGTATCTGATATTCTATCGTACCGGCATCGCCGGGAATAATAACACCGTATTCTATACTAAACGAGCGGGCCTGACTGTAAGAAAGAATTATTTCAGAGGTGTCGTCGAGTTCTCTTACCAAAGGGGAATGTGGGGAAGAAGCATTTATAATACAATTGTTGATAATCAGATTTTTCAAGTGTACATGGAAAGGCCCTGACTTATGATGGATAGAAGAGGGAGAGAATGTGACCAATCCATGTACCGTACCCAGAAGCAACGTTCCGTTGTGGCTCATCAACGATGAAGAGAAATTAAATTGGTTAGTAGGTAAACCGTCATCAATAGTGTATCTTACAAATGTATGTTTAGCAGGTACATACTCATAAAGTCCAAGACTGGAACTTATCCATAGTCCACCATTACGATCTCCGATAATACTGCATATCGTACTTTGAGATATGGGTCCGGTAGTAGCTACAGACATTATCCTACCCTCTTTCGGATCCATATATTGTAGTCCATTGTTATTAGTACCGATCCATAGTCTTCCATAATGATCTTGGTAGAGACATGTAATATAGTCATCTTTAAGACCGGTTGTATCTCCTTTTCTCCAATTCGTTATTTTCCGTGTGTTTCCATCAATTCGAAATAATCCTTGTGTTATAGTACCTACCCAGACATTATCTTGTCTATCTACATGAAGTGTATAAATAAATAATGAGTCTAACACGCTATTTCCACAGGGATAAAAGTAATCTTGTTCGGCATCATAATACAATAATCCATGTGATGTTGCCACCCATAGTCGGCCGTTCCGTTGACTTGCAAAATAGAAAATGGCATCGGAACGAAGCCCATTGGTAAATAGATATTCTTTAAAACGACCAGTATTAAGATTATATCGATAAAGCCCATTCCGATATGTGCCAATCCAAATTTCTGACAATTTATGATTATAGTAGAGACTATGTATATTGGTTCCAAGATTTGGTATTTTGTTAAATACATTTATGGTTCCTTGATTGGCGTCATATATATTCAATCCTCCGTCTTCAGTAGCAATCCAAAATTTATCCGGAGCAGTTTCTATCATCATTCTGACAGCTTTTCCTTTTATATCATGGGCATTGTATCCCGGCTCTATACTCCTAAATAACTTGCTGTTATGAAGTAATATATCCACTCCTCCGAAATAAGAACCAATCCAAATATTATGATTGCGGTCACATAAAATATTGTAGATAGCATTATCACTAAGGCAGTTTGTGTCTTGAAAACGATGCCGTAAAATCTCGATATCCCCGTTCTTCTTAATAATGGTAATGCCCTTCTCTGTACCTAACCATATATTATGTAACCAGTCTTCCTTAATAACACGCACAATACCATTCGAAATATCTTTCGGCTCATATATCTTCGAAATATTATGGGCTAAATCCATATTCATAACGCCCTTGCCATTTCTGCCTATCCACAATTTACCGTATGAATCGAACAGCATAGGGATAATACCATCGACACCAGTTATGAAATCGGCATAGTATTTCGAATTTAGACGTGTGATCTTCGTCATTGAAGAGTTATAATAAAATATAGAATAATTCGTTGCTACGAAAATATTATCTTCTTTATCGACAGCAAGTGAGATAATGTATTCATGATCAAATGATGGATATGGTATAAAAACATCTTTCTTTTCATCATATATATACAGTTGTTCACTGCCACAGATTATTTTTCCTTTGCTCGTTTCTGCTATAGACGAGACTCGTCCTCTTGGTAGTTTATAAGACTTAAAATCATCTGTCGTAGGGCGATAACGACATATCCCTCTTTGAGTACATACCCAAAGACGTTTTCTTTTATCTAAATAAATGCAGTTTACGAAATTATGTACCAATGAATTGGGATTGTTATCCTCATGAAAATAGTTTTTTATACTATAACCATCATAACGTGAGAGTCCACCACGTGTCCCAATCCAAATGTTACCTTTAGCATCTTGCATAAGAGCTTCTACCTGCTGATAAGGTAATCCTTGTTCGCTTGTTAGATGCTTAAATTTATAATTTTCTGCATTGTCCGACAAACAATACATCAAGATAACAATTATAGTCAGTAGATGCTTCTTCATAAAAGAATAACTGAAATTACGCAAGTTCGGGGATAATAATATTGATGTAAATACTTTTCTATTATAATTTTTATGCAGATGTTATGTTTCCATGTACTGTGTATCTGTCTTATACAAGGTATGTATTATTGATACAAGTATTGTCATCAAAAGTACCAAAAATACAGTTCTTTCTTTATTTTTGCTGTCATTTCATCATATCGAAAATATATGTATCTAAATAGTAATCAATATATTATAATAACTATGGAAAACGACGATAAAAATACATATTTTTCTTTTCTTTTGTTTTATTCGAATTTATCGTATAACTCTATGAAAAAATCAATTAAAGAAGTATCTTTTTATAGATAACGCGCCCATCAATAAGCTTTATTTTCATAAAAGATACTCCCTTAAATGGTACTACACCCGTAAGATAACAGCCAGATTGATTAAAGTTTTTCTGCATCTTCCCGTCTATAGAATATAGTGAAACAAATTTTAAAGGAACTTCGCTTTTAATAATAAAACGATGATCTGTAACTGTTACACTTACGCTATTATCACGATTGGTCTCAGATATCCCCGTTTTCTCGGGTTGCCTCAACTGAAATTCCATCCATGTGCACGACTGATTTCTATTTGCATCGGGCATCTTATCCGTTAACATTGTATTTGATCTACGGTCTTGTAACTCTATCGTTGCGGCCATTCGCTGAAGAACCGGAGGTGCCATTTTCCCCAGATCACGCCATGGAATGGCTGTCTCTACAACATAATAAGTCTTCGAATTATTAGAAACTACTTTATAGTTTATATGCAGGTTTTCCTGTTTCCATACGCCATCGTTGCCTTGCCAACTCTGCACAATCCCATCTAAACGAAAAAAGAAGCTATACATTCCTTTTGTAGGCGTGTTGCTACTTACGTTATCTACATCGATGAGTAACCTCACACCATCAATCTGATTACCGGAAGCATATTGCGTATGATCGGACACACGTGAGGTAAAATATAAAGAATCTTTATCATAGGCAAAATCTCCGGTAAAGCGTACCCCGTTTGTATTTCCTAATATTATTTGTGTCGCATTCGGTTTATAATATCCTTCTTTGTGAGTTTGTATACCATCTATTTTTGGTTTGGCGTATGGAGCCTGTAATAACTTTGTAGGATATCCTTTGATCATTTCTATTTTTCCGTTTATACCTCCTACGGCAATAACGATTCCTGTATCGACCACGGCCAGCGAATTCCATAGACATTCTTCTTGAGTTCCTATCACAAAGGGATTGCTCAATGCCTTAAAATCTTGGGCTCTATCATCTCCTACTGCAACCAGCATATTCAATAGAGAGCCGTGGTTGTAATTTGATTGGTAAGAGAGAACGGTTTCGCCCCATGGCAATACCCGCAAATATGGAGCACCGCCCGTAGCAATCGGACAGAAATTTAAATCTAAGGTTTTATTTCTATATGAACTGTTAGCGTCTATCCAATTATTAGTCCAATTATTATCGAGAAGGCATCTTACCGTTGTGGGGAAAAAATCATGAATACCGGTCCACCCGTTATCTTCTATTGCAACAACAATCGATGACCGATCTTTCAATAAAATGGGTACAGGCATACCGTCACGGAAGCCTGCCCTAAAAGATATCTTCTGTACTTTACTCCAAGTTCTGCCTTGGTCGAATGAACGGCACATGGATATCTGCTGTTCGTTACTATTTGTGTATGGCCCTTCATCCGCAAAATAAAGTTGTAATTCGCCTGAAGGTAATTCTAGCATAGAAGGTTCCCAACAACCATCATCAAATGTATAAGAAGCATCGTTCACAAAAATCTCTTCGCTCCATGTGGCTCCGTTGTCTATACTCCTTTTGCAACGAATACCGAACTTTCGGTCATCGGTATATGGCTTACTCGGACGAGGGTTATACGCAACGATTATCGTACCATCAGATAATTGAATTAAATCGGGTACGCAGTTAGGAATATTATTTATATTGTTTACAATCTTTTGGGGAGCTGTCCATGAATTTCCCATATTTCGACTGAAAGCAACAACAATGCCATTACTTTCACACGTAGCCATCAGTCTTCCGTCTTTCAATTGGATAATTCGGGCATATCCTCCGCTTTCAAAAACAGTCTTCCGTGTAGATGTATCCCAAAATATCCGGGACCTTGTATAGGGGGATGTGTTCTCTGCATTTAAAGATAATGCGACCAATAGGGAAATTATGACGAATGCGAATCTATTTGATTTCATTTTTACTTACTTAATTTATCATACATGATTTATCCGATTTGGGAAAAGAAATTGATATAAGCACGTCTGCATTACTTTATTCTGTAAAAAATATGTTATTGTATCGATCTTGATACAGCACCTTATTTGTTTACCTACTCTTAGTAAAGTGTAACCTCGAACTTAATTTTTGATACAGCAGATACTTTAGCATTGGCCGATGAAGTACGCACAAGCGTATATATAACATCCCTATCAGTCAAGTTCATTTCTGAACCCGATGCAATTTCTTTTCCATTTGCATACAATATTCCATCGCCATCAACTACATATTCGGGAATTATATGCGTTAAATCTGTCCCAATAGGTAAAGCAAAAATATAGGTCTGAAGGCTTTGATCATACGCATTGCGCTGAAGAGTACCAAGTACTCCTGCAATCTTTATTGATGTAAATTCGGGATAAATCATCGGGTACAGTTTATAGTTGCGAATGGAACCGTAATCAGACACTACTCGTAAATTGTGCTGTTTTGTCATGTCGTAATAGTTCTTTGAATTGTACAGTTCTTCATCAACGTATATTTTCGAAGAATCGGAAGCAATCTCGAAAGATAATCTTACTCGGGCAGTATTAATTTTCAGTTCTTTATCATTATAAAGCTGTTTTATCGGGAAGCACATCATCCAACTATCAGTGTCAACAAGTTCTGCAAAATACACGTTCGGTCTTATTGATGAAAATATCCGATCTATTGTTGTTACATCGTCTTTCACAACAACATCAAAGGCGGTAGTATCACGACGTAATCCCTTTCCCATGAAAGTATCATAAGTAGAAGCTACACATACAACATGGAACTTCCCCGGAACGGCATACGAATAAGTGAACAATCCCTTATTAACTATAAATCCTGTGTCGCTCGAATCTCGTAAAGCATACGAATGTCCTTTGTCTCCTGTATATATGACTGCCTGATCTGCAATTCCAGTAAATTGTATTTCCATAGATTGGTTAATTTCTAATTGAGTAGTATTTACTATAACAGAAGCTATAGGTGTATCCGCCTTTTTATTCTCATCTGTACAAGCTATTATAAATAACGTTAAGCATGCACACATTATTATGTAATAATACTTTTTCATTGTAATTCAATTCTAAATTAATACCCTGGATTTTGTTCGACGACTCCATTAGATATATCTATTTCTGTTTGAGGTATCGGGAAAATCTCATTTACTTTCTCACGGAAATATGCGCCACGGCGAGTTGCAGTGTATCCGGCAAATGTGTGGAAGATGGATACAGCACGCCCTTGGCGAATAATATCAAAAAAACGATCCCATTCGAATGCAAACTCCATTCTGCGTTCCTGCCATATCTGATCGCGAATAAATCCATACCCTCCGGCCACATACAGTTTGGTGCTCCCGTTTATTGTGTTGACTTGCGACTTGCATTTATTCAAATTGGCAAGTGCACCCTCTCTATCACCGCATTCATTCAATGCTTCAGCATACATTAAAACTACATCTGCGAAACGTAGTATCCTCCGGTTCTTACCGTTATCTCCGGCATATTTAGGTTTATCTTTCTTCGGGGTGTACCATTTTAATGATACATAGCGTCCTTCACCTCCTTGCCAAATCTCTCCGTCAAAAGTTGTTCCTTGATGATGGATGGTATAGTCTTTACGAACATCAGTATTAAAGATATCTGAGAGGAGTTTATCAGTCATATACATTTTTACATTACCTACATCAAAAAATTCAAGCCCTGCTCCTTCATTAGTATCTCCCACCGATCCATCAGCACTTTCTTTGAATACAACTTCAAAAATCGAACCTTTACAAAATTCTCCGTCTGTATAGAACTGGAAGAGATAAGACCATTTATCTCCATTGTGCAAAAACTGACCATAATAATCCTGATAAGCAAGAGAATATGCATTGTTAAGTGCTGTAAGCTGATCATCTGGAGACTCGTATTCACCGGTCGCCCCTGCATCTATCAATCGTTTAGGTTTAAACCACAATCGTTCACGCAAAGACTCCCATCCTTCGCTATTTTCATTTCTTACCATTTGAGCATAAGTCATTTGAGCACCGTCTACAAAGTATTTACCAAGTTCTACAATTTGCTCCCATTTATCTGATGTTATACCCGGTTTCGCTTCATACATAAGGACTTTCATCAGCAGTGCTACAGCAGCTCCGCGCGTAGCCTTACCATATTCTGTTACATTAGAATATACAACAGGCAGCATGATAGCAGCCTCACGTAAATCTTTTTCTATGTAAGCGTAACATTCTTCTTTTGTACTTCTTGGAACGACCAAAGCCTCTACCGATTCTTCTTCCGGTCTAATAGGAACACCTCCAAAGGTCTTTACCAAATTAAAGTAATAAAATGCACGTAGGAATTTTGCTTGGCCATAAATATAACGTATCGTTTGATAAGCAGAATAATCGTTGGTAGATATCCTTACCCTATTAATATTGTGGATTACTTGATTAGCACGATGTATACCTTTATAATTGATATTCCAACGAGACAGTATCCATGTGTTAGATGTGTTGAAACGGAAATTCACTAACTGTCCCATTTGCGAAGATAGCCCCTCATCTGTACCAAATACATTATCACTCATAGCTTCTCCAAAACGCCATTCGGTTTCATTGAATTGATCAGACTGTAATACATCGTACGCAGCATCTAAAGTAGATTGCATTTTATATTGCGTATTATAATAAGTTTTATCGGTAGCATTTGCTAAAACTTCTTTATCAAGAAAATCATTACAACTTATCAAGAAAATAAAGCAAGTTATTCCTAAAACTATATAAAATATCTTCATAATCATATTCCTTTTTATTATAAACTGAGTTTTATGCCGAATGAAAATGAACGTACCTGAGGATAATTACCTTGATCTACCCCCATATTAAGATTATTGCTTTCTGTTCCGACAACTTTACCTACTTCTGGGTCAAAGCCATCGTAACCCGTAAAAGTCAATAAATTATAAGCAGTTAAAGAAAAAGCTAAATTAGGTATATTCCATTTTGAAAGAATATGCTGTGGGATGTTATAAGTAAGTGTTAGTTCTTTTAAGCGAATATATGATCCATCTTTAATAAAGAAATCACTTGCTCGGAAATTGCGTGGAGCATCATTATTACTCAAATCTGGAATAGAAGCATCAATATTCAATGGAAAATAAGTACGTTTTTGTTCTACAAGCTGTCCGGACCAATGCTTGCTTCTAATATTGGCATATACATTTCCTGATGCAGCATTGTATAAATAATAATCCATCACATTGAAAATCTTATTACCCGTCTGTCCTTGAAAAAATAAATTAATATCGACATTCTTATATCCAATGGAAAGCGGTATGCCAAAAACAAATTTAGGCAATGACGATCCCAGATAAGTACGATCTTCCGCCGTAATCTTATGATCTCCATTCAAATCTTTAAAACGGAAATCGCCGGGCTTTGTTGTTTGCTCGAAATTATTCTTTCCAACTTCGTACTGCGCACTCTTTTTAACCTCATCATAACTTTGGAATATCCCATCCGTAACATATCCGAAGAAACTTCCGATGGGTTGGCCTACAGCAGTTTTCGTAACGTAATCTACAACGCTACCTTCACTTAGATACGAACCATAGACAGGTTCATTTCCTGTACCAAGATTAATAACCTTATTTTTAATATAAGATAGATTAAATCCAATAGAATAATGCCAATTCTCTTTAATATTGTCGCGCCATTTCACATTAAATTCCCATCCATAATTCTTTACGGTTCCAGCATTCGTCATCGGAGCCTTATCAAGTCCTGCGGAACTTACGGTTGGCACACGTAATAACATATCCGTTGTCTTACGATTAAAATATTCTGCTGTAAAGTTCAGTTTATTATGTAAGAAAGTTAGATCAACTCCAATATTGTAGCTTTCGCTTCTTTCCCACTTTATATTATTATTGCCGAGAACTGTTGCTGTAGAACCTTCCCAGATACTGTGATTTCCCAGTCCGTAAGCATAGTTGTAACCGGAAGTAAGATAAGTGTATCTTGCAAGTTCATCAATACGATTATTGCCGAGGATACCCCAACCTATACGAAACTTTCCTTGTGTAAGCCAAACTATCTTTTTCATAAATGTTTCATTGGAGAATTTCCATCCAAGAGATACTGATGGGAAAATGCCCCATCGGTTATTTTTAGCAAATTTTGAGGAACCATCAGCACGTATATTTGCTTGCAGTAAATAAGTATCATTGTAACTATAGTTCACGCGTCCGATTATACCAATTGCTGTCCATTCACGATCTAATCCGTAGGTTTTATCTCCAGTATAAGCACTCGACAAATAATGGAAAATACTTTCGTTACTTGGTGTACCGTAACGAGAAGATTGCTGATAGCTGTGCTTATAACCTTCTGCTGTTTGTCCGGCAAGCATGGTTAGATTATGACGTTTGCCACTCCATATAAATGTGAGGAGATTATTGACCTCCCATTTATTGGCTGTACTTTGATATTTGTATACCGATGACAGAGAATAAGGCATTGTGAAATCTTCATCAAGTCCCCATACGGCAAAGAAATTATCGTCTACATAATGTACTGTATAGAAAGACGTCTTAAACTGATATGTTAGATACTTGCATAATTTTATATCAACACCCAAGTTCATATCGAGTCGATTGGTATGCACCTTATCATTATCCCTATCAAGTACTGCAAGAGGATTATTACTATACCAATAGCCTTTATTGTTATGAAGATATAACATCGGACTTTCATAGAGAGCCTGTTTCAATATACTTCCAGAACCTTCGGGAACTATTAGGCGTTTTTCATTTGTGAATGATATGTTGGCAGTTAAGTTTAACCACTTTGCCAATAATGTATTTATATTCACACGTGCATTGAAACGCTTGTAGCCCGATGTTTTTATAATGCCTTGTTCATCGTAGTAACTCGTACTGACAAGATATTGCGTCTTATCCGATCCTCCCGAAACAGATATCCCATGTTGCATCTTTAGCCCTGTACGTGTTATAGCGTCCCACCAATTACCAGCAGAATTATGGCGAATGGTATCAAGTCTTTCGAACTTCGATTGATCATAAAAATAGGTTCCATCAGTCATCTTAGACATATATAGTCTGCCATCTGCCGAATAATCGGAAGTACCATTTATATAATCCTGCATAAGCGCATAATCCTCCAATCCCATCACTTTGATTTTCTTCCAGGGATTGGATATACCAATATAACCGTCGTAGGTAACTTTGGTCTTTCCTTGCTTACCGCTTTTAGTTGTAATGGCAACTACACCATTGGCTGCTCGTGATCCATAGACGGCGCTTGAAGCAGCATCCTTAAAAATTTCTACATTATCTATATCGTTAGGATTGAGATGATTTATATCGTCCACGATAAAGCCATCGACTACATATAAAGGATCGGCATCATTGATCGTACCTGTGCCACGAATTTTTATAGTTGTAGTACTACCGGGTGCTCCTGTATTCTGAATGATATTTACACCTGCTGCGCGTCCTTGTAATGCTTGCAACGTAGATGATACCGGCGTATGGTTGATTTCCTTTCCGCTAATAGAAGAAATAGAGCCAGTAACATCACTCTTTTTCTGTACACCGTAACCGATAACAATCAATTCATCTAATTGTCTTGAAGTCGATTCTAAAAAAACATCTATCTTTTTCCTGCCATTCAAAGTAATCTCTTGTGGCGTAAAACCCAAATACGAAAATGTAAGGGTTGCCTTAGGCGATACATTAATGCTATATTGCCCGTCAATGTTGGTAATTACACCATTAGCTGTTCCTTTCTCTCTCACAGTGACACCGATTAAAGGATCATTAGACAGGTTATCAACAACTGTTCCCGTTACAGTAATATTTTGCGCATAAGATATTGACATGTAAGATATCAGCAACAAGAAAACCAATATTCTTGTAATATAATGTTTACACATATTTTTAGCTTTAGTTTATTAGAAGCATTCTCATTCTATATATTTAGATACAAATTAAAGAAAATAACCAAGATTATCAGCCTTAGATGAGTGAAGCTGTTAAAATCAGAGGATTTGTTACCTCCTGTCCTCTTCGTTAAGAGGAGAACAGGAAGAAATCTTATTCCTTATATTGAAACAGTTAACGTATAACCACTTTCTTGCTACCAATGATATAAATACCTTTTTGTAATCTTTCTGTAGCATGTTTCCTATCTATATTTTGCCGAATCTTCATTCCACTTATCGTATAAACATTTACTATATCTGTATCTGGAGTACGCATCTCATTAATACCGGCAGCAATCTCGGCAGGTGTACGGTATTCAGGTTCAAGATAGCCTGCATCTGTTTTCCCGTCCCATCCGGCTTTAGTATACTTAAATGCATATACACCGTTAGTTGTCGTAGAAGCATAAATAATGGTTCCTGCAAGATTACGAAGCGAGTGTACAAAGTCGCCGGTAGCAGTGATCGTAGGGCATACCACGGGTACGGCATCTTTACTGTCGAGACGGTAAAGACCGGAGCCGAATCCATTCGCTATGTCGTTAGCTTCATTATACCAATAGAGTGAACCGCCGGCTACAGTCTGCTCTTTTACCCAATCACATGCGGTTCCTGGACAAAAATCGTTCTGTAGCCAAACCTTTTCACCATCGAAGCACCAGAGCTCTCCGCCATAATTATCCGGTACCGCAGCATCAAATCCATGTGCCGCACAGAACATATACACACCATCGAATACACATCCCGGATCAGGGAATGAGTTGTGATCTGCCGATGGATTTACATTCCAAATGTCATAATACTGATAATCACCCTTTTGACAATTCGTACCCCCTAATTCATATCCTCCTTCTGGAGAATATCCACGGAACCATATACGCCCCTTGTAAACCTCGCTACTTGGACCGAATACGCCACCACCATTTCCTATACCATTATCCGGATTTACAGAAGGATTAGTATCATAAATTTGATATGTACCTTCTTTCGTGCCATCTGAAGTCCATGGCTCTTGTCCGGAGGCCATCGTCCATGCATTGAAAAACACACGCTCATTTTGATAATTCTCTAAATTGTCGATAGCCGAATCACGGGTATAACCCTCATGATTTGTATTCGGTTCATCATTAATATCCATTACAAGATAAGTTCCGGTTTCGGTACCATCTGTTACCCAAAGTTCCGTACCGGTAGTACCATCTATATCGTCGGCTTTGAAGAATACTTTTCTCCCCACACGTACATAAGGATAATGCAAATTTGTATTTTCTTTTCCCGGATTATCTATCTTTACTTTCTTTACAAACTTTGTGCCTTCTACAGTTCCATCGGTTATCCAAAGCCATTGCTGTGCACCATTATCAGGATCGTACTCGGCACTCTCATCGCTCGTGGCACCGAATATTGCCTGTTTTTCGTTGATCTGATAGAAACCTTTCGGATTACCGTCACCAACCATATAGGTATCTGCAAGCATAAAAGTTCCTTCCGGGGTACCATCAGACACCCATGTTTCGTATCCTGCCTCATCTGTATAAGCAGAGAATAGCACCTTGTCATTAAGACGTCCGAGATAAGAAGGATCAGAGCTTGCCGTACCCGGAATAATATCTTTCACCATATGAGTGCCCTCTTTCGTGCCATCTGTCACCCATAGTTCTTCTCCATGTTCGTCGTCTTTGGCAGCAAAGAAAGCTTTATAGCCTTTTTCTGGTGAGCCTGCAACTACAAGATTTTTTGCTTTTCCCATCTTTCGTTCGGAATTGATATTAGCTGTCACGCCGTCTGGCAATAAAGGAATAACCTGACCGTCGCCCTGTGCCATAGCATTACCCGTAAGAAGCATCATGGCTGTAATGAGTAAAAATTTTCCACGTTTCATAATAACACAATTTAAGTTAGTAATATGTATGGTATCTACGCATTATAGATATCAGACTGATATATATATTATTGATTATTTCTTTGGCCAATTATGTGCCGTACTTCTGCCTTTGCTTTGCTACGCGACTTACTGAATATTTCTCGAATTCGGCCCATATCGAACTTCGGTTTACGATCGTAAGTATAGATACCATTCTTTTCAAGCTCTACATCTACAAGTTGAGTGTAACAGAAACCGGTAATATAATCCATGCTTAATATTACATTTACTTGTTCTTTTAAGCGCTTATAATATTCGTCCAACGATTGGGGATCTTTTCCATATCCCCAAAACAACTTTTCAGGGGCAACTTCCTGTGCCTGCATTTTTGTCACCCATCTAATACCTCCGAATTCATCTATCATATATGCTTCCCCTTGATAAGGCTTGCTGAACTCCTTGTGTTTCATATAAGGCATGCTGTCTTGATCTAAAGACAGTTGTTTGTAAAGTTTCATAGGGTTCTGTTCATAGGTGTGTTCGGTATAGATGTCGGTAAAACCGGTATGAAATCCGCCGCTTGCCGTTACAACAGGACGTGTACGATCAATGCGCTTAGTTATGAAATATAAGTCGTTTGTAAATCGTTCACGTTGTCCATCGTTGTCGCACATCCATGTCTCGTTTAACGGAGACCATGCAACAAGGCACGGCTCATTATAATCGCGTGCCATACATTCTTCCCATTCTGTAAGCATATTGCGTGCTGCTATAGGATTTGTCCAGTCCATTTCCCAACTCGGGAATTCCCCCCAAGTAAGATATCCCAGTTTATCTGCCCAATAAAAATAGCGTTGCTCGAACACTTTCTGATGTAGTCTGGCGCCATTGAAACCGGCATTCTTGGCTAATATAATATCGCGTTTGAGTGCTTCATCCGTGGGAGCAGTCCACTGACCATCGGGATAATACCCTTGATCAAGCACCAATCGCTGGTAATAAGGTGTATTGTTTAAATAGAAAGTTTTACCGCGTAACTCTATTTTCCTCATTCCTGCGTACGATTCTACGTGGTCTATCACCTTGCCATGTACATCTTTTACAGAGTATAATACCTTATATAAATGAGGCAATTCGGGGGACCAAGTTTTTACATTCTTTATAGGCGCTACCAAAAAAGTACTGTTATCAGCAACACTTTCACACGAATAAACAGTCTTGTTACCATCTTTTATCGTAACGGAAAACGATGTGGAAGCATGATTATCATAGAATATGGGCTCGAAGATAAAGCGGGATTGGTCTAAATCAGGGGTAACCTTACAACTTTTCAAACCACCTTTAGCTGCAGGTTCAAGCCATACTGTTTGCCATATGCCTGTAATGCGAGTGTAGAAACATTCGTATGAATGGAGCTTTCTCGACTGCTTTCCTCCGGGTTGCAGACCACTCCTAACGTCATCCTGAACATAAACAACAAGGTCATGTTGCCTTCCTTTGCTCACATATCGGGTAATATCTATTGAAAAAGAAGCAGCTCCACCATAGTGTACAAAAACTTCTATACCATCTATATATATTGTAGATTTATAATCCACTCCCCCAAAGTGTAAAATGATGTGCCTGCCCATCCAAGATTGTGGTATGGAAATAGAACGATGATACCACATAGCATTGATGAAATCCTTATGGTTTACACCCGATAAAGAGCTTTCCGGACAAAACGGAACCGTAATCTGTCTTTCGAACCCTTTCGATTTAAACAGCTCGTTTTCTATACCACTCTTTCCAAAATCGAACTGATAAGTCCATGTTCCATTCAAATTAATCCACTCAGACCTTTCAAATTGTGGCCTTGGATATTCTGGACGTGGTATTGTTTTACCCACACAATAACCTCCTATAGTTATCATCAATATTACAAGATATACTTTCACGTTAGTCGTTAATTAGATTTTTATTTGATACAAAAATAATACGCATACCTTAATGATGAAGGGTAATATTGTTTTAGATATCTGTACTATTGTTTAAAGTAATATTGAAAACGTTTCTTTTCTTCGTTATTTGTACTTGTATGACTTATTTCTATCAATATTGTAACTATGCTGAAAGGTTTATAGGTAACACTTCTATTTTTATTATTATGATACTATAAACGAAATTATCGCTGTTCGTTGCATAAATTCTTAACGAACCTTTGCTCGGTTCTTACCGCCTATTGCGATTGTTTCTTCGAGAACGGGCCGGAGGTTTGCCCATATATATGGAAAAAACAGATAACAGGAGATGTTTTAAGCCCCAACTTTATGAGTACGGATTGACGTATTTCATAGCAAAAAGAGAGGTGGTGCGCTATTGCATGGTATGCCTTTTCTGCATATCGAATCAGATATACCGCACTTTTCTTACCACGGCAGAACGATTTTTCAAAAGTGCAAATACAAGGCATAAAGCGCGACCTCTACATGCTCGGCACGGGTTTCCCTATGCCGGACAAAGGGAAAGTAAAGACAGGAGGTTTTATTTACTTACATAGACTTTCTGCTCCACGAATTATTGACTGAGTCTATGTTTTTTATGCCGAATGACAATAATACTGGTAGAAGATAATAATGGCTGATGAAAAAATGAAAGCGCCTCGGCGAGAGAGACCTCGCTGAAGCGCTTTTGTCGTTATTTATAGAATGCCAAGACTATATATGGGGACATTCTATAGAGATTTTCCATTTGTGAAATGGCCGTCTCATTGTCTAATATAAAAATCTATTTTTATCGGCAAGAAGTTATTCAAACTTTACACACCGCATACCGCCTGCACGATCGCTTCTGTATATACCTACACGTGTTTGTATGAAACTGAAATTAAATGCGCCATAATTCTTGTTAGGTGGTGTATCTTGTAAGCTATAACCGGTAGAGCTCCAATATTGGCCTTCCAACCCCATTCCATATTTATGGTTTTCATCTCTAATAGTACCGTCTTTCGTACAGTTCTCAAAAGCAGGCAGGTAGAAATACATTGAGGCATCTTTACCGTGTGAGGAAGGAGTTCCCTGATATACAGAATTATTCTTTGACCATGGGCTTTGGAACTGAACTTGATGAGGTCCATCCGGATTACGATAGTCATAAGTCTCCTGCTCCGTCTCCTGTGAGTACTTTTTCCATGTAAAGGACTCTGATTTGAAACCTTCAATGTGTTGTTTTTTCAGAAACCACATACCGCCCTTATATAAGTGCTTGAGTGTGGTCCACATCTTGTCACTATCCCAATGAGGATCTCCCTTTAAGCAGTACCATAGCATTTCATTCACGTTGGGACAGTCTTTTGTTGGCAAATTTACTGCCTGTGCTCCGCCGGTACCTGTAGTTATAATTTGATCATTATACCAGCGTTTGTCAGTATTGGATTTTGGATAGTTTGTTCCCGGATCGTCACGAAGCGCAGGCTGGCTACTCTCATATTCATACCAAGCGTGGTATTTGGCATCCCACATATATACGTAGGAATCGTAGGATTGTACATCTAGTTTAGACTTGATGTCATAATATTCGCCCATCTTATAGTCGAACGACTTCAGCTTTTTGGTGATCACACCTTCCACTTCAGTCTGAATATCTTTCACATGATATTTCACGGTGAGCTTATGTGTGCCCGGATATATTACCATGAAAGCACCATTGGTGGTTAACGACGGATCATTATTGTTGAGGGGGAAACCGTCCTTATAGCTGTCACTGTTACCCAGATTGAGCGTGATGGTCTTGTAGCTGCCCGTTCCCACAAGTGTTTCGCTATTTAAATCAAGGGTGTATGATCCCGCAATTTCATTATCGGAAGTCACTTCTATCTTCGTAATATAAGTACTTACGAGATCGTGACTTGTGGAAGGCAGGAAACAAAGATAGGCGGCTTTGTGGTCGAGTTTGAAGTTAAACTGGCCGTTGCTTTTCTCACCATAGCCCATACCACAATCGCCCGATGTTCCGAAGTGTGTATTATCGTTAGGTATGTCTTGTTGCTGATTGTCTTTGATGGTCACATTGTTGTTGGTACCATTCTCACCAGGATAGTAAACCATGTATTTGTTGCTGGCTTCATAGGTGCCGGGCATCATAAATTTGAAAGCAGTCTGCTTGCTGTCTGCCACGGAGTTGCTACTCGTTTTAAATGTCTCTGTGTCGTCTTTCACATAGATGCGGTCGCTCTTTTCCCAAAAGAAATTTCCGCTACTGTAATCCATAGATGTCCGTGTACCGATACCATCGCTCATAAAGTTGGTCGCAAAAACTGTCGTACCTACATCTTCTTTCTCTTTACTGCCTTTATCGTTGTTGCTTTGTGTATTATCTTCGCCGGCGCAACTTACCATCAACGCCAGCATAGCCGAAGCGGCGATGATCGATAACTTGTTTGTTTTCATACGTAATTATTATTGTCTGTGCATTTTACTTTTATATTCTAATCTTTTTAGAAAGAGTCGTTATTAGTCGTGTCAAAAAGAGACATTCTCTTTGCCCCGCCACTCTCATCTTCTTCAGGTACTGTGCCGCCGTGGATGGCGCCATTATGCTGCCCGGGATAGGATGTATCCAACATGGGACAAGCTACAGCTATACATACTGTTTCTGTCTCGGGCGTAAGGTAAGCCCGCTTCTTACTTTGATTACTTTTCATCATTTAATTTAAGTGAATATTTATAATTGTCCTTTATCTCTTTTGCTTATTGTCTCATGAAATTGGAAACAAATATGCATAACAGAGTCATTCATTTTTGGGTTTTGAGGAACTTTCGAGTTATTCAATAGAGTTAACTTACTCTCTTTAGTTTAGAAAGTTCTCATCAATATTTGCGGCAAGTCTCAAAAAATGTCCGTGTTGTACTATGTGAATCTTGATAATTAAGACGAATTGCCCATAATTCATACGTACGGGACTATCTATCATAAATTTTTGCAAAGGTATGTTGATATTTCCGAATACCTATCACTAAAATATTTAAAAAGTTTCTATTTCGGTTTGAAAAGTTTCCATAAAATGTTGAATCCGATAAAGTCATCTAATATTTTACACCCGAAAGGTTTATCTTTATACACTTTTGAATTAGAAGTGCAAAAGCTCTTGATGATATAATCCTATGAAAAAAACACTGCGAAGGTTTGCCTTGCGGCTAGGGAGTGAAGTCCCCAAAGAGCGTATAGGATTTCAGCAGCAATACAATAAAAAAGGAGAATAGTTTTCGTCTCTCCCTAAGATTAATTAATTTTGTATTACTTATATAGAGACGATCAACCTCGGCACAAAGGTACACAATTAGTGTATTACTGTAAAAGAAGATGATACTTACCTTTATTGCACAGATGATTACGGTGAGTGTGAATACTGTTTCTCATGAGATTAAGCGTAACAGAAACTCTCATGGTATGTACAATTCAAGGGTGGCAACCTTAAGAAGTCATCGTTGCAGGTTCAGTGTTTCCGGCAATCGCATTGTTGATTCTCAGTTTTGCTGTGAGGTATTCAGTCTTACGCGTGAGCATTAATGGTTAGCGGAACAAGTTTCTGGTAAACTGAGGGAAAAAGGAAAGAAAGTTTCTAAATGCACTATATGCGACTGGATTAACCAGTACTCGCCGCATTGTAGGAAAAATATCTGTAAGTGCTTGAGATACAAAGGGAAGATATACCGTAAAATGAACGCTCCTATGAATAACATATACACTTTGGAAATTGGGAAATGGACACTATAGTAGGAAAGAATGGAAAGGTAATCATAGTAAGACTTGTTGGGAAGAATAGTAGTCTGTTATTCATGAGAAAGCTTGACAAGAAAAAGTAAGCCAAACCATTAGCCAAGATGGTTGCAGCCATGATGAGACCGGCAAATATGCCTATTAAGACTATCACCATGGACAATGGGGCAGAGCTCGTAGAATATCAGTTCATCACAAAGGGGGTGGGGATAGATATTTATTTTGTACATCCTTATTGTTCATGGGAGAGAATGGCAATAGAAAATATGAACGAGCTCATCAGACAATACATATCAAAGAATGAAAATATAAGAATTATTTCACATTAAAGAGGGGGGAAGGATGCAGAAGAAATTAAACAACGGACTAAGAAAGAAAATTAATTTTAATATACCCATAGAAGTAATTAAGAAGATTTTCGCTAACTTTGCACTTGTTTCTGAAATCCGCCTTAGTTCGCAAAACAGTTAAAATCAACTAATCGGAGGTTGAAAAGATAAGAAAAACATAATTTAGCAGTTGTTAATATTCAAATAAGTATGAATCAAACACAGAGTAAAAGCGGTGGGGGATTTACACCGGAAGAAGAAAGCAATAGCTTCGAGAATGTTTATTGTCCCTCTGGCGACAACGCGATTATAACTTCAAACTATGTGCTGAGTGGCGGACGAGCCGCTTTCGGGCGGGCTCCGGCCAATGAGCCCTACTGTGTGCGGTTGTGTCTCGTTACGTATGGATGGTGCGAATATGTAATCAATGGGCATTGTCATCGTTTTGAAGCTGATGATTTTATCTTAATAAATGGGGGTGGGGTAAAATTAATCTGTCAAAAAGGAGAGGCGCATTTCAGTGAGATTGCCCTCTCCGAAACCTACATGAAAAATGTCTTTGACAACAGAATACCGCCGCTTTTTAAACAGTCGGGGCAATGCTTCACAATACACCTATCCGAGGAAGAGCGTAACACTTTCAACCAATACAAGAATACGCTCATCTGCTTAGAAAATCTCGCATCAGACGATCACGGGTCGGCCATGCAGGCACTCTTTCTCTCATTATTTAAATTCACCGAGATGCTCTATGAAAGTAAAGTGGAGGTTCTCCTCGAATACCGTCCACGCAACAAACGGATAGCCGAATCTTTTACACGGTTAGTGGCCGAGAAAGCACAAATCGAACACGAACTTGCATTCTATGCCGATAAACTCTGCATAACGGCGCATCACTTGAGTATCATTGTGAAGCAAGAAACCGGACGCACGGTCAAGAATTGGATAGACCGGACATTGCTCTCCGACATACAAAGAGAGTTGAAAAACAGTGACAAGTCGCTAAAGGAAATAGCCGATGAATTCAACTTCCCGGCGATAAGCTCGCTTTGTAAATTCTTCAGGCGCATGACAGGTACCACGGCTAATACTTATCGCAATCCGAAAAACAGATGAAATCTTTCTTATTTAGGCAGGGACTAAAAATTACCTTTGTTGTATTTTTTACTTTTTAGTCGAGTTAGTCTTTCTTTCTTCTTGAATAAGCATAACGGACTATACGATTGAAAGAGGAAGGAAAAGGTGCCGAATAAAAATATAAAGGCTCAAATAATACTTCTGTTTTTTATAGTTTGTTTTCCTGAACTCACCCGATAAACTATTGGGAGATTAAATGTTCTTTGAAGTAAGTTGATTACTCATTATACGATAAGGTTCTTTTGAGTAAATGCTTAGTCATTGATATCACTAACGAGGACTTGCTGTAAAGGTACGCCTTTTTCCAGAATTTGGTATACCACTTCCTCCTTAAATGCCCCCGAAACCTTAATGTTGGGATACTTGCACAAGCCTTCCTCACCATACATGTCGTATTTGCGAACCCATTCGAGTATCTTATCGACATGGAAACCATACTCTCTTGAAAGTTGACATATAGGCTTGCCACATAGATGGTATATTTTTCTTTCTTATGATTTTTTATTTTATAGACAACGACAAAGTGACTCTGATTCCAATGAACAATGCCGGGCAGTGGAGCCTCTTGGGATAGTATTTCAAAACTTAAACGTCCTCCAATCGTCTTGAAACCGATAGTTTCTGCTGCTTTACTGATATTAAATTAAGTAATGAAACACCATTCTTTCCCAGAAAACAAGCCTGACGTATGTGCTCTTGATTTAGTTGCTTTCCATGGAATAGGGAAACTATTACTAAACAAGAAAGACCGCAATCCATAGAATCACGTTGTCTTATATTAAAAAAGGTTTCATTCTACACCTGTATTTTGATCATCACTCTTTAGCGTCCTATCTCGTTTAATCTCTTTATGCGTTCCTTTTTGTAAAGTGTAGGTAATATCTATACCAATGGCTCTTGCTTGTATAAAATAACACGGTTCGCAAGTATGTCCGCCTGTTCCTTTCAAGCGGCAAGAGTATTGACCGGCTTCTGTCCCTCTCCGAGGAGCAGTTGCACGGGCTGTTTGGCTGTGGGGATTCCCGTCGTCGGGAGCCGTCCCCAAGAAGGGCTGAGCTGGAGGCCCTGC